>CAYQFP010000100.1:0-6256 GCA_964416865.1 uncultured Methanotrichaceae archaeon | reverse complement strand
GGTGGGGGTCTTCTGGGTTGTGAGGTTGCTCGTCTTGCCAGAGACGATTTTGATACATATCTAACGTACAACACCAACCCATTGGAGGTAGGGGGTTGTTCGTCTTATCGACTGGATATAACCAAAAACCTGGATTTGATCGGATCCCTAAATCCGGATTACGTAGTTCACACGGCCGCCATGACGAATGTAGATCTGTGTGAGGTCGATCGGGCCGGCGCCTGGAAGGTGAACGCCGCAGGAACGAGAGACGTAGCTATGGCCTGTGAGATCATCGGTGCGAAGTTGATTTACATATCTACCGATTACGTCTTCGATGGAAAGAAGGGGTTATATGTTGAGGCCGACGAGCCGTCTCCCATAAATTACTACGGTGTGACCAAGCTCGCTGGTGAGACTTTTGTTCGAGAGATATGCAAAGATTATGTAATCGCCAGGACCTCGGTTCTCTATGGCTGGAACTCGACCAGGCTCAATTTTGTCACCTGGGTTCTGGAAGAGCGGAGGAATGGAAATAAAATTAATATTGTTACTGATCAATACAATTCACCGACATATTCGACCAGCCTGGCAGAGATGACGCTGAGCATCCGGGAGGAAAACGGCATATTTCATGCGAGTGGGTCTGAAAGGGTCAGCCGTTACGACTTTGTGATGAAAATTGCAGAGATCTTCGGACTGGATGACGATTTGATCTTCCCCATCTCCTCGGATCAACTCGACTGGAAGGCCATACGGCCCAAAGATACCTCGTTGAATATATCCAAGATATCGACGTTCGTAAAACCTTTAAACGTTGAAGATGGACTGGTAGCGATGAGGGATGATAATTGAAGGGGTTGGTACTCTCGGGCGGTTATGGTACCAGGCTTCGTCCGTTGACATATTCGCAGCAGAAACAGCTCATCCCTGTGGCAAACAAACCCATCCTCTTTTACGCGATCGAGGACTTGATCGAGGCCGGCATAAACGAGATCGGGGTTATAGTCGGCCCCAACCGCGAGCAGGTTAAAAGAGAGGTCCGAAACAGAGACTGGGATGCGGATCTGGAGTTCATAGACCAGGACACACCGAGAGGTCTTGCTCATGCCGTGATGATCTCGGAGAGCTTCATCGACGAAGAGCCGTTCGTCATGTACCTGGGAGACAACCTCCTACGCAACGGCATCGCCGGTCATGTGAACGATTTTTTGTCGTCTGATGCAGAAGCCTCCATCCTCTTAACCGAGGTTGATCATCCTGAGAGCTTTGGTGTGGCAGAACTGGATGAACGCGGCCAGGTGGTGCGGTTGGTGGAGAAGCCGAAGGAGCCACCATCCAACCTGGCTCTGGTAGGAGTCTATCTGTTCAGATCCCGGATACTTGACGCGGTGAAGAATATCCCACCTTCCTGGCGAGATGAGCTGGAGATCACAGATGCAATCCAGTGGCTTTTGGATCAAGGTCACCGGGTCAAAGCTTCCGTCGTGGAGGGGTGGTGGAAAGATACCGGCAAGCCCGAAGACATATTGAGCGCCAACCACCTTATCCTGGACGAGCTGAAGCCGATTCATAGCGGCAGGGTTCTGGAAGGCTCTGGGGTTCAGGGCAGAGTTTCCATAGGGGATGATACCGTTCTGGAAAATGGGTCCGTGGTCCGCGGACCGGTGATCATCGGGAAGGGATGCCGAATATCCAATTCATACGTGGGGCCGTACACCAGTATAGGTGACGGATGCGAGATAATCGACGTGGAGATCGAAGGCTCTATCGTGATGAATGAAACGAAGATTATGATCAAAAATAAGATCGTAGACAGCCTGATCGGGACAAACGTCAAAATATCCGAGAACGCGCAGAAACCTAAAGGCTACAGATTTATCGTGGGCGACAGCTCGGAGGTAAGAATTTGATAGATGGTGTGAAGACGAAGAACCTCAGGGTGATCCCTGACGAAAGAGGCTGGCTTATGGAGATCCTCCGTTGTGACGATGAGATCTTCATGAACTTTGGCCAAGTATACATGACGACGGCTTATCCGGGGGTTGTGAAGGCATGGCATTATCACAAGAAGCAGACGGACAACTTCACCTGCATAAAGGGGATGATGAAGGTGGCCCTTTACGACGGCAGGAAGGGGTCAGATACCCATGGGGAGGTCGACGAGTTCTTCGTGGGAGAAAAGAACCCCATGCTGATCAGCGTACCGCCGGGGGTCTATCACGGGTTCAAGGCGGTCGGGGAAGAGACCGCCTATTTTCTGAGCATGCCCACGCATCCGTACAATTATGAAGAGCCTGACGAGTACAGGTTGGATCCCGATACGGATGAGATCCCCTACGACTGGATCTTGGCATCGGGAAAGAAACATGGCTAGTGTATAAATAGCCAGGATCTGATATTCTATGAGACTGTTGATCACCGGAGGGGCAGGCTTCATCGGGTGCAACTTCGTCAGGCACATCCTAAAAGAACATCCCGATTATGAGATCACGGTTCTGGACAAGCTGACCTACGCCGGGAGGCTTGAGAACCTCAAAGATGTGATGGACGATATAAGGTTCGTCCGCGGCGATATATGCGATTTGGAAGATGTTGATGCGGCCATGGAAGGTTGCAATGTGGTCGTCAACTTCGCTGCAGAGACGCATGTTGATCGATCGATTGCGGATGCAGGTTCTTTTGTGAAGACGGATGTTCTTGGGACCTACACCCTGCTGGAGGCTGCGCAAAAGCACGGGGTGGATCGTTTCGTCCAGATAGGAACAGACGAGGTTTACGGGAGCGCAGAATCCGGTTCGTTTTCCGAGGACGACTATCTCCGGCCCTCTTCACCCTACTCGGCCTCCAAGGCAGGCGCAGATCTTCTGGCACATGCCTATTTTGTGACTTACGAATCGCCGGTGGTGATCACCAGGAGTTCCAACAACTTCGGGCCTTACCAGTATCCCGAGAAGCTGATACCCTTCTTCATCCTCAGGGCTTTGCATGGTCAGAAGCTTCCGGTTTATGGTTCGGGCTCCAACGTGCGAGACTGGCTTTACGTCAGGGATAACTGTGCGGCGATTGATCTCGTACTGCGTAAAGGCGATGCCGGTGAGATCTATAACGTAGGTGGGGGAAACGAGCTCGCCAATATGGATATCACCAAAACGATCCTCACCGAGCTTGGGATGTCGGAGGACCTGATAGAGCATGTGGAGGACAGGCCTGGTCACGACTTCAGGTATTCCCTGGACTGCGATAAGATCAGAAAGCTGGGCTGGAGGCCAGTGGCAGAGTTCGATGAGGCACTGCAAGAGACTATCCGGTGGTACCGGGAGAACGAACGGTGGTGGAAAGATCTCGGTTTCAGCGTGGTTTGATATTTTGATCTTGGGTCCTTGATGAGGGTCGATCTGTGATCAGCGTGGTAGTTTTGAACTACAATGGAAGACGGTATCTGAAAAGATGCATATCGTCTTTATCGGCTCAGAGCTACGGGGACTTCGAAGTGATCGTGGTCGACAACGGATCGACAGACGGAAGCGTGGAGTATCTGGAGGCGCACTTTCCCAGGGTCAAGATAGTCAGAAACGAGACAAACCTCGGATTTGCCGGAGGTATAAACGCGGGGATAGAGCATGCCAAAGGAAAATATATTTTGACCTTGAATAACGACACTCAGGCAGACACGAACTTCGTCGAGCGTCTGGCGGAGGCGATGGATTCGGATAAGTCTGTGGGAATGTGCGCGTCTAAGATGCTCTTTCCCGATGGCAGGATAAACTCCACCGGAATATGCCTATCCCGAAGCGGCGCTGCCTGGGATAGGGGGATGTTCGAGGATGATGAGGGCCAGTACGAGGAGCTCGAGGAGGTATTCGGGCCCTGTGCAGGCGCGGCTCTCTACCGAAAGGAGATGCTCGATGAGATCGGGCTCTTCGACGAAGATTTCTTTTTATACATGGAGGATGTGGATCTGGCGTTTCGCGCCAGGTTGGCGGGATGGAGGTGCGTTTATGTTCCTGGTGCGGTGGTCTATCACTTTCATGGCGGTACAGCTGGATTCGGGTCAGATCTCGCGGTCTATTACGGGAATCGGAATATCGTTTGGTATACGCTGAAGAACTTCCCAACGAGGATCCTGATCACCTCTATCCCCTGGATCGTGGGGAGGAACCTGGTAGTCATCCCCTACTACATGCTAAAGGGGCAGAGCAAGACGATCCTTTGGTCCAAGCTAGACGCTCTGAAGGGCGTGCTCAAGATGTTGAAAAAACGCAGCGGGGTAGTGCGCAGGGTTCCTGACCGGGAGATCGGCAGATATATAATGACGTGGAGCACCATCAAGAGGCCGTAGTAGTATGTGGATTGTCGAATACAGAGAGCTGATAAGGATCCTCACGATAAGCGATCTTAGGGTGAAGTACCAGAGTTCTGCTCTGGGGTTCGCCTGGTCTCTTTTAAACCCGCTCTTGATGATGCTTGTGCTTTACTTCGTCTTCAACAGTATCTTCAGGTTTGAGCAGGAGCACTTTGCACTTTACCTGCTAATAGGCATAATAAGCTGGCGATTTCTGGCAAACGGCACCATGTCTTCCATGTCGGCCATTGTAGGAAAGCCGAGCCTGGTCACCAAGTTGTATATACCGCGCCAGGTTCTGGTTCTGAGCACCGTGCTCTCAAGTTTCATCAGCTCCATTCTGGAGTTTTGTGTGCTGGTTCCTCTGTTATTCATATTTGGCGCGAGTTTATCCCTCAACATCCTCTTTTTCCCGGTCGTTCACGTGATGTATTTCTTTATCGTTTATGGGGTGAGCCTGATACTGGCATCGCTTTATGTCTATTACAGGGATCTGAACCAGATATGGGATGTGCTTCTCCAGCTCGGTTTTTTCTTATCGCCGATCGTGTATCCCCTCTCCACCGTGCCTGAAAAATATCTCGGCTACTATATGCTAAACCCTGCAACCGTCGTGATGCAGATATACCGCGAATCACTTCTGTACTGCGAGACACCGTCTTTATCCAGCATCGCGTTCGTTCTTGCAAGTGGCGTGGTGATGCTGCTGGTAGGTTCCATAATATTCAAAAGGCTTGAGCGCAGGTTTGCAGAGGAGATCTGATCTGTAATGGGACCGGTACTGGGACTGGATGATGCGATTGTGGTGAATAACCTCTCCAAGAGGTTCAGGATCCCGCATGAGCGGAAGATCACCGTTTATGACCGTCTCGTCGGGCTTCTCAGGGGTGGAAGCTACACCTACGAGGAGTTCTGGGCGCTGGATGATGTCAGCTTCACCGTCAAGAAAGGTGAGACCTTCGGCGTGATCGGGCCCAACGGGTGCGGGAAGAGCACGCTTCTTAAGGTTCTGGCAGGCGTTCTCTACCCTGATGGCGGCGGCATTTCCATCGGGGGAAAGATCGCGCCTTTTCTCGAGCTGGGGGTGGGGTTTCAGCCAGAGCTGACCGCGAGGGAGAATATTTATCTTTATGGAGCCATAATGGGTCTTTCTCGAAAGGAGATAGATGAAAGGTACGAGGAGATACTGGGGTTCGCGGAGCTGAAAAGGTTCGAGAATATGAAGCTGAGAAACTTCTCCTCGGGAATGTATGTGCGGCTTGCCTTCTCTACGGCTATACAGGCAGATCCCGATGTGCTGTTGGTAGATGAGGTTCTGGCGGTGGGTGATGAGGCATTTCAGAAGAAGTGCGGTGAGAAGATAGAGGAGATCAGGCGGCGTGGGAAGACGATACTGCTGGTCTCGCATGCTATGGGGACGGTAAAAGAGCTATGTGAGAGGTGTATGTTGCTCAATGGGGGGCGGATTGCGTCTATGGGGGAGACTGATAAGGTTCTGGCGGAGTATGTCAGGATGATGGGGGATGGAAGTGGATGAACGTGTTTGCGTGTAGCAAAGCCTGGATGCATGCACTGGCTTAACGAATACTAAAAATAAGGAGGTTTAAAAATGCAGATGGTGAACTCCTCGGTGGTGGGTGGTATAATAACAAGGCTCACACAGATACAGGAGGAGATCAGAGACCTGGTTGAGGAGCTTGAGATTTTAAGCGATGAAGAGCTTATGAGAGATATAGAAGAGAGCAGGAATGATTTTGAAGAGGGAAGATCTTGTACGCTCAGAACAGATGAAGATATAGACGAGTTCTTCAGTGGTTTAGAGGAAGAATGACTCAAATAGAGCTATCCGAGAAGTTCAAGAGTCAGATGAAGAAACTAAAAGATGAAGCAATAAGATCTAGCGTTAGAAAGGGACTTAAAGATCTGTTGAGG
>CAYQFP010000099.1:3114-6320 GCA_964416865.1 uncultured Methanotrichaceae archaeon | reverse complement strand
GACCCCCCCGAATGCGGTATGGGCAATCCCGCCGCTGATGAAGACGATCCTGTTCAGGATGACGTACACGCCGATGACGCCGCAGAGCACGGCAGCGATCGCGCCCGCAGCCAGGGCATTGCGCATGAACTCGTACTGAAATAACTCAATCATGCTCCCTCAAGACCCGGTGAGGCACTCCGTGAGCGATCATATCCACCGGGCATCTGTACGCCTCTTCGATGTCCTCTGCGACCAGCTCCTTGGAGTCGTGGTAATAGAGCTTCTGATTGACGCAGGCGATCTTGTCAACGTACCTGGAGACGGCGCTGATATCGTGAGATACCATGACTATGGTGATCTTCTCGTTCAGCTCGCCCAGCAGCTCGTAAAACTCCTTCTGCTGAGCAACATCGATCCCCGCCGCAGGCTCGTCCAGAAGGAGCAGCTCCGGCTCGGAGACCAACGCCCTGGCCACGAATATCCGCTGCTGTTCTCCTCCCGAGAAGGCACCTATGGATCTCTGAGCGTACGAGGCCATCCCCACACTTTCGAGCGCCTCGAGCGCTGCC
Organism: uncultured Methanotrichaceae archaeon; assembly: GCA_964416865.1. Lineage (GTDB taxonomy): Archaea > Halobacteriota > Methanosarcinia > Methanotrichales > Methanotrichaceae > UBA204. The sequence goes on along the minus strand of CAYQFP010000099.1, from coordinate 5,769 downwards.
TGCCGATCTCCAGAAGAGTAACGCCGGAACAGGCCTCCTCTGCCGTAACGTCCCATGAGGACCACCTGCAGGGCGGTGGTGGGGAAGCTCTGGTCGAAGAGGCTCCTCTGAGGCAGGTATCCGATCCGTTTCCGGGCGTTCTCCGGCGTCGTCCCGAGGACCCTTACCGAGCCTTGGTCGGGCTTGATCAGGCCGAGGACCACCTTGAGCAAGGTGGTCTTGCCCCCGCCATTGGGACCTATGATGCCCAGAAAGTCCCGTTCTCGGACCTTTAGGTTCACATCCTCAAGGATCACCTGCTCGCCGAGGCCGACCCAGAGGTTCTTCACCGTCACCACACTATTCATGTTTCCAGGCTCGCTGCTATCTCTTCTCCTGCCAACCGCATGTTGTCCAGATAGTTCTCTGCCAGGGGGTTCAATGGCACCACCCTGCCGTCGATCTCGTTGGCAACGATCTCCGCCGACTTGGGGTTGAAGTTAGGGTCCACGAAGATCGTGGATATGTTCTTCTCCCGGGCCGTATTTATGATAGCGACCAGATACTTGGGCCCTGGTTCTTTCTCGGTGAGAAGAAGGGGTACCTGTTCCATACCGTAGTCCCTGGCCAGGTAGCCCCAGGACGGATGAAGAACCACGAACTTTTTCCGTTCTGTCTTGGAGAACGTCTCGTTCAGCTCGGCGTCCAGCGCCCTAAGCCGCTCCTGGTAGGCATCCAGGTTTTTCCTATAATGGCTCGCGTTGGACACATCGACCAGGACCAGACCCTCGCAGATATTGTCCGTCATGATCATAGTGTTCCTGGGCGATAACCATATGTGAGGATCGAAGGAGAGGATGCTCTCGTGAGCGTTATGATCGATACCGGGCGCTTCTATTAGATCCACGCCCTCGGAGGAGTCGACCACCAGCATCTCCCGGTTGGCCCGGACTATCCGGTCGATCCATATCTCCAGACCTGCGCCGTTCTTGACATACAGATCAGCATCTTCTATCAGCCTCATGTGTGAAGGTGAAGGCTCGAAGGTGTGGGGGTTGGTGCCGGGCTGGACGAGGACGGTGACCCTCACCCGGTCTCCTCCCACCATCTCGACGAAATGACCGAGGGGCACGGTGGTGGTCATGACGTTGACCCTGCCTTGGTCGTCCGATCCGGCCTGGTCGTCGGTGGATATGCAGCCACAAAGACCGCCGAATAGCGACACCAGTATCAAAAGGTGAATATGCCTCACACCATGACCTCTTTCAGCTCTTTTCCTATGTACCTGGTGTGGGTTCTGCCGTCTTCTTTCCAGTAGGCGTACCAATAAGGGCCGTGGGGGCATCCTTTGCAACTTTTACCGCAGTAGACCCGTTCCTGCCGGTAGGTAACCGGTCCCAACCTGTTCTCTTCGAGAACCACGACCGGCAGATCGGCCCCATCCCGATCGGAGATCAGTCGGTCGATGTACTCTTTGACCTCCTGGAGCACGGCGTTATCCTGCTCTTTCAGCACTTCGGAGATCGTCTTGGGGATCATGGTGTTTCTTATGTAACCTGATCAGTTAAGCCTGTTGCATGGTTACATAAGATCAAACAAAAAATAAGAAAACATTGAGGAGGGTCTGCCCGAGCCGCGACTACCGACTCAGGCAACCTCTGCAAACCGCTTGTAGTTATCCTCCTCAGCCTTGGTGGGTTTTACCTTCTTGATAGCCGCTTCGAAGTGCTTCTTATCGATCTTGTACTTATCGATCTCTTCGTCCTCCTGGGGTTTGCCGCCGAGCACGTACTCCCTGATGGCCAGCATCACCGCCTCGTTGCAGATCGCGGCCAGGTCGGCGCCCGAATAGCTGTCAGCCCGCCTTGCGATATCCTCCAGGTCCACATCCTCGGCCAGCGGTCGGTCGGCGGTGTGGATCTTCAGGATCTCCAGCCGGCCCTCCTGATCGGGCATCCCGATCTCGATCATCCTGTCGAACCTGCCCGGCCTTAAGAGGGCGGAGTCGATTATGTCCGGACGGTTGGTGGCGGCGATCACCACCACGTTATGGAGAGCCTCCAGGCCGTCCATCTCGGAGAGTATCTGGCTGATCATCCTCTCGGTGACGTGCGAATCGCCTAGACCGCTGCCACGGGCAGGAGCTATGGAGTCCATCTCGTCGAAGAACAAGACGGTCGGTGCAGCCTGTCTCGCCATCCTGAAGGTCTTCCTGACAGCACGCTCGGACTCTCCCACCCACTTGGATAAGAACTCGGGGCCCTTGATGCTGATGAAGTTGGCCTGGCTCTCCGTGGCCACCGCCTTGGCCATCAAGGTTTTCCCCGTCCCAGGAGGTCCGTAGAGCATTATCCCTTTTGGCGGCCTTGCAGCCATGTGATCGAAGAGCTTGGAATAGCTCAGAGGCCACTCCACAGTCTCCACGAGCTCCTGCTTGACGTCGTTGAGCCCACCGATATCCTCCCAGTGGACGTTGGGCGATTCCACCAGAACCTCACGCATGGCGCTGGGTTCCATCTCCCGCACCGCGTCCAGGAAGTCTGCGTTGGTCACCTCGATCTTGTTCAGGATCTCTGCGGATATGCTCTCCACCTCGAGGTCCAGCTCTGGCAGGATCCTTCTCAGGGACCTCATCCCCGCCTCTCTGGCCAGGGCCGCCAGGTCTGCGCCCACGAA
>CAYQFP010000099.1:0-3014 GCA_964416865.1 uncultured Methanotrichaceae archaeon | reverse complement strand
GTGACCTCTTCTCGTTTGGGGGCGATGGAGTCGATCTCGTCGATGAGGATGATGCTCGGCGCCTCTTCTTCGGCCTCCTTGAAGATCTCCCTCAGCTTCTGCTCAGACTCGCCGTAGTACTTGGACATGATCTCCGGGCCGCTCAGGGTCTGGAAGTGGGAGCTGGTCTCCGAGGCCAGGGCCTTGGCCAGAAGGGTCTTCCCGGTGCCGGGCGGCCCGTGAAGAAGGACGCCTTTGGGTGCCTCTACGCCCAGACGCTCGAAGAGCTCGGGGTGCTTCATGGGAAGCTCGATCATCTCCCTGACCTTCTTGATCTCCGTGCCCAGGCCGCCGATATCCTCGTAGGTGACCCTGGGTACGGCCTTCACCTCCTTGGCAGGCTTCTCGCTGATCTCTACGCGGGTGCGATCGGTCATTATAACCGTGTCAGCACTCGGTGAGATCTTGGTGGCGACGAGCTCGATCTTTCTGCCCATCACGCCGATCTCGATGATGTCACCCTTGGTTAGGACCCGTCCTTCCAGGTACCTGCGAAGGTACTCCTCGCCGCCGGTTATCCTCAGGGGCACCGTGGGTGCGAAGACGATCTTCTCCGCAGGAGCCGATCTGATCACCCTGATGGGAACCTTGTCGTCTATGCTCATGCCGGCGTTTCGCCGGATGTTCCCATCGATACGGATCATTCCCGTCCCGGTGTCATCGGGATATCCGGGCATGAGCAGTGCTGCGGTTCTCTTCTTCCCTTCGATCATCAGGACGTCTCCAGCCTGCCATCCCGCCTCGTACAAGACGGCCTGGTCCACCCTGGCGATACCTCGTCCCACGTCAGAAGATCGAGCTTCACCCACCTTGAGCGTATAATTTCCGGTCATACAAATCCTCAAACTCCATTTTACTTATCATCACTTTTTAATCTGTGGTATGCACACCAAAGATTACTAACTCGTGGTTAGTATTGGTGGGGAACCAATACTTAAGCGTTTCGGTTGATGATGGTACTCACAGATCTCCTCCAGCACACATCCTTCGCAGAGGGGATTTTTGGCCTTACACCAGGTCCTGCCATGTCTTATCAGGTTCACGTGCAAGGAGCAGTACATCTCGGGTGGCGTCATCTTTTCCAGAAGGCGCTGCGCCTCTTCGATGCTGGCCTCCGTAGGCACGAACCCCAGCCGCCTGGATACCCGGTTGACGTGGGTGTCCACGGGCATCGTCTGCATGCCAAAGGCGAATAGGAGCACCACCGCGGCGGTCTTGGGCCCCACGCCGGGAAGGGCGAGCAGATACTCCCGCGCGTCTTCTTTATCCATCCTGCCCAGAAACCCCAGATCTATCGCGCCTGCATCACGCTTTATCGTCTCCAGGGCGCCTCTTATCCGCTTCGCCTTGATGTTGGCAAGACCGCCCCGGCGTATCTGCTCGGCAATCTCAGAATCCGGCGCGTCCAGAAGCGTCCGGTAGTCGGGATAGGCTTCCTTGAGCCGGGAGAAGGCACGGCGGGTGTTCGACGATGTAGTATTCTGGGAGAGGATCGTCCTCACCAAGACGTCCACCGGATCCGACTCGGCCCGGCCGGGAGAACCATAGACCTGCTCCAATAAGTCCACGCACCTCAGGAGACGATCGGTCATATCGTCGGTCATCATACAGGAGAGGTTCTCTCGGGTGAAAATTCTAACGCAAGGTCTTTCGTCGTGGATAATTTATTATCGGATGGGATAGCAAAAGAAGACCGATGGACCTCAGCAACCTCTACCTGGAGGCGATCACCTTCAGCGACCTCTATCCCTACCTCATCTCCATGCTGATCGGTGCGCTCATCGGCACCGAAAGACAGCGAGATATCGTAGAGCAGAGGATGAGAGGGGTTGCAGGGCTGCGCACCTTCATCCTCATCTCCCTTTTGGGCACCCTATCGGCATCGTTGGTGACCTGGTACGGCGAGACCTTCATTATCATAGCATTCCTGGCTTTCAGCATCCTGGTGGCCATCGGATATGCAGCCTCGGCGACGAACCTGGGACGGGTGGATTTCACCTCAGAGGTGGCGGCAGTGATCGTCTTCGTTCTGGGCATTCTCTGCCACTCCAGGGAAACCGCCATGCTGGCCATCGCTCTGGCCGTATTCGTGACGGCAATTTTGGCGGTCAAGAAGACGACCCACGAATATGTGACCGCGATCAAGGACGTGGAACTTTTAGACACCCTCAAGATGGCGATCATAGTCGTGGTGATTCTCCCATTGCTGCCGAACCAGCCCATCGATCCTTACGGTGTCCTGAACCCCCGGCACATCTGGCTGATGGTGGTCTTGGTCAGCCTGATAAGCTACGTGGGATACATCATGATCAGGATACTGGGAACAGAGATGGGGCTTAGCATCACGGGCATGTTGGGTGGCCTGGTCTCCAGTACCGCGGTTGCCACCAGCATGGCTGCCGAGGCAAAGGCTCACAGAGAGGTGATACCTTCTGCGGTCTTCGCCACCACTATTGCCAGCTGCACCATGTTTCCCAGGGTACTCTTAGAGGTCCTGGTGATCAACAGAGATCTATTCTTACCCCTATTCTTTCCCCTGGCCGGCATGACCGTGACAGGTATGGCCCTGGCCTACCTGCTCTTCAGGAAGAGAGAGCCCATAGAGTCCAACGTCGCCCTGAGCGATCCTTTCCGGTTATCCCCCGCCCTCAAGTTCGGAGCCTTCTTCGCCCTCATCCTACTAGTATCGACGCTCGCCGGCATATACTTCGGCGATGCGGGGACATATGTGGCCAGCGTGGTGGCAGGCCTGGCCGACGTGGACGCCATAACCCTATCCATGGCCACCCTGGCAAAGACCACCCTGGGCGCTGACATCGCCGTGACCGCCATAACCCTGGCCACGATGACCAACACCATGGTCAAGCTCGCCATAACCTACATCCTGGGAACGAGAGAGTTCGGGATGCGCGTCTCTCTGATCTTCGTGCCCATGATAGCAGTGGGGCTATTGGTTATAGTTCTCGTGTGAAAAA
>CAYQFP010000098.1:3439-6393 GCA_964416865.1 uncultured Methanotrichaceae archaeon | reverse complement strand
ATTTACTTTATGTACAAAAGAAAAAATGACCTGCGAGACCTGGCGCCGCTATCTGGAGTGAAGGCGGGCGGCGACTTCTATCATGCAGCCGATCTGCCGGGCCAGCTTTTTTAGTAGGATCATGAACTCGTTTTCCTTCACATAACCTCTCTTGCCCATGACCACCAGCAGCCCTGTGGTCTTGTTCTGGTATTCGATGGGTGCCGAGGCCCAGAGGCGCATCCCTTCTTCTTCTTCTTCTTCTTTATTATCTGCCGCGTGGATCTGGGGATCTTCGAGGAGTATCTCCACGGGGTGTTTATCCATGAATCTGATGAGATCCTCTACGGGACCTCTCAGAGACCGGAGCACAGGACGGCCGTCTTCTTGGAGGAATATGCCCCCACCTTCCATACCTGCCAGCCCGATCAAGGCGTCAGATAGAGCTCCATCCAGCAGATCGTCGACGTCGCCGGTGGCGTCGATGGCCCTCATGATTATGTTGTGGAGGGCGGTCAGCTCTCGGTCATGCCTGAGAAGTTTGTCGGCGTCCTCCCTTTTTTTGGTCACATCTATTATATATCCTAGAATCCATTTATCGTCCTGGTACACCACAGGATTTATTTGCATCTTGGCCCAGCAGATGCTCCCGTCTTTCCTACGGACCCCGAACTCCTGGTGCGATGTGCCATCCTCGTTCTTCTCCGACATCTCGCACTTGAAGTTCTCCGGTGAGACCACGCTACAGAAGGGCGCGCCGATCAGCTCTTCGTCACCGCATCCGAAGATCTCTTTGAACTTGGGGTTGGCCTGCTTGAGGTGGCCGTCTCGGAGCAGGTAGATGCCAGTAGGCGAGTTTTTCAGAACGCACCGGATCATCGCCCTCGCCCTCGCCTCGTCTTTCTGTATGGCGCTCTTCTCGATATTGAACCTGGCCTCCTTGATGATGACCTCGAAGATATGAGGCAGGCTCCTGAAGCTATCGACGCTCTTGGCCACGTAGCTGGTAGCGTGCTTCTGAAAGGCCACTACCTGGAGATCCTTGGTGTCACGACCGGTTACCATCACCACCGGTATATCTCGATCAAACTCCCTAACCAGCTCTAGCACGTCCAGGCCGCTGATGCCGGGCAGGGCGAAGTCGACGGATACCAGGTTATAAGAAGTCTCTGCCATCATCTTAAGACCATCCTCACCCGTGGTGGTGAAGTCTAGGAAGAACTCATCGTGCTTCTTGAACCCGAGACGGATTAGTTCTGCATCGTCGGGATCGTCTTCTATGACCAGAATGTGGTAGGGTTTTGCCATGCTAAACCTGCCCTCGAAATATGTTTTCTGTTAGACCTCGCCTGGGATAGAGTTATCTATTTTCATGATCGATAAACATTACCGCACAGGACTGGGGGTACTTAAACGAGAAAGATCGAGCTGCTCTTATTGCTAGTTCTCTTCGCCTGCGTTCTCACCGCCGGGGGGAAGACCCTGGTGGTAGACCAGAGGGGCGGAGCCGACTTCAAGAAGATAGGTATAGCGGTCTCATTGGCCGGACCGGGAGATCAAATCGAGATACATACCGGCATCTACAGAGAAGGTAACATGACCCTCGATGAGCCCCTCGCTCTCGTCGGCGAAGGTGAGGTGACGGTAAAGGGTGCCGGAGGGACGGTCATCCTGGTCGAGGCTCCGGGCTGCACCATCTCTAACCTCACAGTCGAGGGTTCCGGGTGCGAGCCTGTGGTGATCCTCAAAACCTCGGACAACCTTATCAGGGGATGCCACCTGAGGGACGGCTCCGTGGGCGTCTTGGTCCTGGCATCCAACAACACCCTTCGAGATAACCTGATCGAGTCTGGGGTGGAGGTCGACGGGTGCACGGGGTGCGGGGTGATCAACAATACATTCCGAGGAGACGAGGGGGTTGTGCTGGTGGACGCGGAAGAGAACACGATCCAAAACTGCACATTTTTTTCCCTCAAAGGGGCCGAGATAATCGAGGGGCGCGATAACCTGATCGAGAAAAATAGTTTCAACTGTCCGTCAGGCGCCCTGTTCATCGAAAGATCCGAGGAGAACCGGGTCATCGAAAACGCCGTTGTCGGGAGGGGGTCTGGCATGGTCCTTTCGGGATCAAGTTCCAACCACGTGGCGGAGAACAACCTGACCGGGTGCTATGTGGGCCTCGATCTGGTGGGGTCTTGGCTGAATACGGTCCGGAAAAACGAGGTCGGCGGGTGCAAGGTCGGGATAAGGCTGAAGGACTGCGAAGGCAACAACATCCTCCGGAATCGCCTGAAGGGAAACGAGATAGCGGGCGTCTTTTTGGAGAACTCGACCAATAACGAGGTTTTGTCAAACCTGCTCGTCGATAATGGGGACGGCCTGCTCCTTAAGCTCTCTTCGACCGATAACCTGGTCAGGAACAACACCGCCCTCTACAATGGGTATGGGCTATCCCTATTGGGGTCGGGTCAGAACCGCCTCAGGGAGAATCGGATGGAAGATAACCTCTACAACGTCAGGGTCGAGAGAGGTTCCGATCTCTCGGATTTCTCTGCCTTTCTCCAGGACGTGGACGCCAGCAACACCGCCGGGGGAAAGCCGATCGTCTATCTGGTAGGCGAACGCGATCTAATGGTGGAGGACTGCGGTTTCTTGGCCCTGGTGGGGTGCGAGAACGTGAGCGCCTCCGGCCTAACGATTTCCAACAGCAGCGCAGGCATCCTCCTGGTGAACTCCAGCCGGTGCAGGGTGGTGAACTGCACTTTTGCCAGGGACGGGGTGGGCGTATCGCTCATGAGGACCGAGGGCTGCAGTATCGAAAAGAACGAAGCCGATAACTGCGAGACCGGTTTCGGGCTTCTCGGCTGCAGGGGTGATACCCTCCGGAGCAACGGAGCAGAGAATTGTTCGGTCTCTGGCATCCAGGTGGAGAACTCCACCGGCCTCGAGCTGATAGACCTGAACACGTCTGGTAA
>CAYQFP010000098.1:0-3339 GCA_964416865.1 uncultured Methanotrichaceae archaeon | reverse complement strand
GTTGTGATGGAGATGGACGAATATGACCTGCGGCTGATCAAGGCTGCCCAGGAGGGGATCGAGCTAACCTCTCGGCCTTACCGCGCCTTGGGCGAAGAGATAGGGATCTTGGAGGAAGAGGTGATGGATAGGCTGAGGGGGCTCGTTGAGTCTGGGGTCGCAAGGAGGTTCGCGGCCACGATAGGTCACCGGGCCCTGGGCATCGTGGCCAACGCCATGATCGTCTGGAGCGTACCACCCAACGAGACTGAACGGGTGGGCCAGATCATGGCATCCTTCGATCAGGTCACCCACTGCTATGAACGGCCGTTCAGAGAAGGCTGGCCTTACAACCTCTATACCATGGTCCACTCTCATAGCCGAGAGAAATGCAAGGATATCGCCGCTCAGATATCGCTGGAGACGGAGATTGTGGAGTATCGGGTTCTCTTCAGCGAGCGGGAGTTCAAGAAGACGGGAGCCAGGATCTGAAGATGTTGTTGCCGCTGTACCTGGACCTGTCTCAGAAACGGGTGGTGATCTTTGGCGGGGGCAAGGTGGGCGAGAGGAAGGCCGAGCTCTTCTCCCAATATGCGAAGGTCATGGTGGTGAGCAAGATGTTCTCTCCCCGGATCCAAGAGATGGGAAAAGACGGATTTGTGGATCTGGTCAGGGCAGATCTTTCCGCGTATGATGCCTATGAGCATCTGAGAGGCGCTTTCATGATCGTACCGGCCACAAACGATGAAAAGCTGAACAGATCTCTGGAGGAGATGGCCGGGGAGATGAATGTGCTGGTGAACAGGGTCGACGGTGTGGGCGAGGTGGTGGTCCCCTCGATAATCAGAAGAGATCCGGTCGTCGTGTCCATATCCACTATGGGCAAAAGCCCGGCGCTTTCCAAGTACCTGCGCATGAAGCTGGAGAAGGAGCTGGACCAGAGGTACGCGGAGATGGCCTTGCTCCTGGGCGAGGTTAGGAAGGTTCTCAAGAATACGGTAAGCGACCAGGGGTCGAGGAAGAGGATCGTCTGGGAGATAATCTCCGATGTAGAGGTCTGGAGGCTGCTGGAGGAGTCCTACGAAAAGGCCTATAAGAGGGCCGGAGAACATCTGATCCTAGATGAGCGAGATAGCCTCGATGATGGTGACTCACCGGAAGGCGGCGATCGACGAGATCGAACGGGCCTGGCACGGTGACTTGGAGAAGCTTCTGAGCAGGATACACTCTCACGAGCTCGTCGAGGAGTGTGCCGTTCTCAAGACCTGCAACCGGGTGGAGATCTACGTGGTATCGCCACGGGGGGAGAAGGTTCTCTTCGAGTTTGCCAAGACGGCCCGGGTATCTTCGCGCATAATCGATTTTCATGATCATAACGAGTCGTTACGGCATCTGCTCAGGCTGACCTCGGGTCTGGAGTCGATGATCATCGGTGAAGACCAGATCCTGGGACAGATGAAGATGCTATATCTCATGGCAAAGGAGGCGGGCACCACCGGGTGGATGCTGGACACCGCCTTTAAAAAGGCCATCCAGGTGGGGAAGAGGGTGCGAAGGGAGACCAGGATAAATGAGCGGTCCATATCGGTCGGGTCTGCGGCCGTGGACTTGGCCGAGGAGATCTTGGGCGGCCTGGAAGGAACGTCGGTCCTGGTGATAGGTGCAGGGGATACGGGCGAGCTGATATCCCGGTCTCTCATGACCAGAGATATCGGCGCTCTCTACATGACAAACAGGACCTTTAGCACCGCCTTCAGCTTGGCGTTCAAGCTGGGGGGAACCGCGATTTCCTTCGACCGGATGAAGGAACAGATGGCCGTATCCGATGTGGTGATCAGCGCCACCTCTGCCCCACACTACATCCTGAGACGGGAGGACTTAGAAGAGGTCATGGAGAGCAGGAATGATAGGACGCTGCTCATAATAGACATAGCCAACCCGCGGGACGTGGACGAGGCCGTGGGGGAGATGGATGGGGTGGAACTTCGGAACATAGACGGGCTCCGGGAGATCAGCGCCGAACACATGAGGCTCCGTATGGCCGAGGTGGAGAGGGTGGAGGCCATACTCGAAGAAGAGCTCCGGCTTTTAGATGCCAAGTACAAGAGGAAAGCGGCCGAGGAGCTCCTGGGAAAGCTCTACTCCCGGGCGGAGGGTGTCAAGGTCCAGGAGTGTAACCGGGCCATGAACAAGCTCGGCGCCCGCCATAACCTGGGGGCGATCGAGCAGCAGGTGCTGATGGACATGAGCCACGCCATCGTGAACAAGATCTTCGCCGAGCCTACCAAGGTCCTGAAAGAAGCCTCGGAGAGGGATGATGTGGGTTTCTTGAGGTGTGTGGCCGCCCTATTCGAGCTGGAGGACGAATATGAGAAGGATGCGAAGGCTTCGTAAGGCGGGTCTAAGAGACCTGGTGGCCGAGACCAGGGTCTCGACAAAGGACCTGGTGCAGCCCTTATTCGTGGATGAGCGGCTGAAAAAACCCGTGGAGATCAAAGCCATGCCCGGCCAGAAGAGGCACAGCCTGGAGAGCCTGGCCGAAGAGGCGGGGATCTTGGAAGATCTGGGCGTACCTGCACTGATCCTCTTCGGTCTGCCTGCCGAAAAAGACGAGGTCGGGTCTGGCGCTTACGATCCCGGAGGCATAATCCAGCAGGCTTCTGCCCGGATAAAAGAGACCTCGAAGATCGTCGTGATCACCGACCTCTGTCTCTGCGAGTACACCAGCCACGGACACTGCGGCCTGATCCGGGAAAACGAGATCCTCAACGACGAGACGTTGCCCCTGCTGGGCAAAACCGCGGTCAGCCAGGCCCGGGCCGGTGCCGACGTCGTGGCCCCCAGCGGGATGATGGATCATATGGTCGAGGCGATCCGGGAGGCCCTGGACAAGGAAGGGTTTGCGGATGTCCCCATATTATCTTACGCCGCCAAGTATGCATCGTCTTTCTACGGTCCTTTCAGGGAGGCGGCGGATTCGGGTTACGCCTTCGGCGACCGGCGCGGTTACCAGATGGATCCTTCGAATGCCAGAGAGGCGCTGTGGGAGGTGAGCCTGGACATCGAGGAGGGCGCGGATATGGTGATGGTCAAGCCTGCGATGCCTTACCTGGACGTGCTTCGCATGGTCAAAGACGAGTTCGGGATGCCTACGGCTGCCTACCAGGTGAGCGGGGAGTACTCGATGATCATGGCCGCCGCCCGGAACGGATGGCTCGACGGCGAGGCGGCGATGCTGGAGGCGCTGACTTCGATCAAGAGGGCGGGGGCGGATATGATACTGACGTACTACGCAAAGGAGTTCGCAAGGCAAAATGCAGATAGGCCAAACATCTAAAAAAACTATCGTTTTTGAATGAA
>CAYQFP010000097.1:4962-6481 GCA_964416865.1 uncultured Methanotrichaceae archaeon | reverse complement strand
TTCCAGGACTTCATGAAGACCTTCTACGCAAAACAGAAAGACCTGGATAACCTGCTCATGGAGGGCAAAACGAAGAAGAAAGAATACCTCCTCACCCTTCTTGGCCTGGACGATATCAGAGACGGGCTCCTGGACCTGATGAAAACCGACAGACGCGGGCTCGACGATGAGACGAACCGGCTGGAAGGAGCCCTCTCCACGATGGAAGACGCCGAAGAGAAGGTCGGCGACCTTGAGAGGGAGACTGCCAGGACAAAGGTCGAGCTTGCCAGAGCCAGGTCTGCCGAGGCAAGTCTAGCATCGAGGGTGGAAGATAGACGGGCGGTCCTGGAGAAAGAGACGGGCCGGAAACGGTCTCATGAAGACTTATCTCGCGAGATAAACCGGCTGATCTCGGCGCTCTTTGAGAGGAAAGAGGCCATCGGACGCGAGGAGAAGAAGCTGGAGAATATCGAGAAGGACCGCTGGAGGCTCTACGAGCTGAAGCCAAAGCTGGCCCGGCTAGACGAGGTGAAAAAGATCCTGGAGCACCTCAGACCGAAACGGACCCTGCATCACGAGCTGCTCCAGACTATGACCAGGATCAAAACCGAGCTGGAAGGAGAACGCCGCCTCCTCCAGAAAATGGAGACCAGGCTGGAGACGCTGGTGCGGGACAAAAACGAACTGGAGTCGCTCCGTCCCCTGGTGGCAGAGCGAAAAAGGCTGGTTGATGAACTGGTATCTTTAGAGAAGCTGCGAGACCAAAAGAGAGACCACCAATCTTCTCTGGATAAGAAGAAAGCCGGGCTAGACGCCCTCGATAAGAACATATCCAGGATAGGGTCTGCCGTAGACGAGCTGATGCAAAAGAAAGAGCGGCTAGAAGAGGTCGAGCCTCTCAAAGAGAAGTACCAAGAACTCCAGATAGAGCTGGCCCGGCTGAGGGAACACCAGGAGATGCAGAGGCGCCTGGACGACCTTCTGGAGAGAAGAGAAGAGATACGCTCCGGCATCGGGAAAATCTCGGAAAAAAGGTCGGATCTCGAAGAGAAGATCCTCGATCTGGGCGATCTGGATGCGAAAGATGATGAACTGAGACGCCGGGAGGAGGATCAAAGGCGCCAAAAGGCCGCCTTGAACGAGGAGCAGAGCCGTCTTAGACCGAAGGTCGAGGTCCAAAAGTCGCAGAGACGAGACGCCGAAAGACAGCTGGCCCGGATAGAAGACCTGGGCGAGTTGAGCAGTTGTCCCACCTGCGAGAGACCTCTCGATGATCAGTACCATCTTCTTGTAAAAAAATATAAGAATATCTCCGAGGCGGCCGGTCTGGAGATAGAGGCCCTGGAACAGAGAATCCAGGAGACGAAGGCGCGGCTGGACAGGGCGGCGGCGGTCGAGGACGAGCTGAAGAAGGCCTCCGATATACTCGTTGCCAAGAGAAATCGATGGGTTGAGCTGCAGACAGATATGCGGAGCACGGAAGCTCAGATCGTCGAGAAAAAGAGCGAAGCTGGGAAGATCGAAGAAGATATGAAGA
>CAYQFP010000097.1:0-4862 GCA_964416865.1 uncultured Methanotrichaceae archaeon | reverse complement strand
GCTCAGATCGTCGAGAAAAAGAGCGAAGCTGGGAAGATCGAAGAAGATATGAAGAAGATCGGTCCGGCAGACTACGATTCCCACAGGCACCAAGAGACTGAAGCGGCGGCAGAGGAACTCAGGCCCCTGGTTCAGGAGCACGCCGAGCTCTCGGTCAGGGTGGCAGAACTTCCCCGGAGGCAAGCCGAGCTGGAAGAGGAGTGGGCGAGGAGAAAAATCGTAATCGAAGAGATCGAGGAGCTAACGCTTTGGATCGCCGACCTTGGTTTCGACGAGACCCTGTACCTCGATAAACGAAATCGCCTAACCGAGCTCGATCCGGCTCAGGAACGGTTCTCTATCCTGGAGGATAAGGTCGAAGAGATACCTTCTCTCGAAGATGCGGTTTGCAAAAGTCGATCCGATGCAGAACTGCTCCGGGAGAGGGCCGAAAACCTGAATGAAGAGCTCGATAGCCTGGGATTCGATCCATCGGAGTACGAGAAGCTCCAGGGAGAAGAGAGCGAGCTTCGAAAGGCCGAGGAGACCGCGAACCAGATCAAGCTGGCCCTGGCAGCAGAAGCCGATATCAGACACCACCTAAAAGAAGCCACCGCCGCCGCCACCAGACTGGAGTTGGACCTGGATGAGAAGAGAGGGCGGCTGGCAGACCTGGATTATGACGAAGAGCAACTCCAAGCGGCGAAACGGTTCTTGGACGAGGCCAGCTCCATGCAAGAAGAGGCCCAAAAAGAGGTATCGAAACTCCAGGTCCGGACAGGTGTGCTGGAGAGAGACCTGGAGGAGGCGCGATCAAAGGCGAAGCAGAAGAAGGATCTACAAAAGGCGATCGCCGAAAAGAAGATGCAAATCGAGGTGGTAGATACCACCCGCAACCTCACCGACCGGTTCATGAACCACATCTTGGTGAAGATAAGAAACGATATCGCCGTCAACGCGGGCCAGATCATGTGGGAGGTGACCGGAAAATACAGCAGGCTGAGCATAGACGAAGACTTCAGCATCCTGGTCGAAGACGAGGGCGAGTTCTACCCCATATCTCGCTACTCCGGCGGCGAGATAGACATGATCGCGGTCTCGGTCAGGGTGGCCATCAGCGAGTATCTGATGAGGTTCAGCCGGGATGGACCTGGCTACTCTTTTCTGATACTGGACGAGATCTTCGGCAGCCAGGACGTGGAGCACCGGGAGAGCATGATCGAAGTCCTCCGGAACCTGGACAACCGGTTCCCCCAGATATTTGCCATAAGCCACATCGACGAGGTCCAGGGTCAGTTCGACAACGCAATCCAGGTCATCGAGAACGATGACGGATCCAGCCGGGCGGAAGTGGAGTTGATCTGATCTCAGTCGCCGCACTCTCTGTACAGCCGCCAGAGCAGCCTGGCGATCTTCAGGTCGCTTAGACCCAGCCGGGGCATTATCTTCTTTATCACCGTGCTGGGCCGGTCCAGGTCGCCATGGGCCTCTATGATATCGATCAGGCTTTCTTTCGTTGCCAGGTGACCTAAGACCAGATCCAGCTCATCGTCGGTCATCCTGTTCATCATCCTGTGAACCCACATGCCGATGGAAAGCTCACCGCCTACGGCCTTTCGCCATAGATGCTCGTACTCGCCAAGCCTTGCCGCAGAAGAATCACCCTCCTGTGCGGCGGCGGCGGCCACCCGCCCGGCGATCTTGGCGCAGACCAGACCCGGGTACACGCCACCTCCTGAGGTGGGTTTCACCTGACCTGCGGCGTCACCCACGGCGATCAGACCGTCGGCCACCGTCGATTCAGGCGGTCCTAAAGGCAACCCGCCCACCACCAGGTCGACGGGTCCGCCCAAAAGCCTGCTTTTGACAAGCCTGCTATCGAGGAGGAGTTCCAGCTGTCGGTAGGCGTTTTCTTTGCAACACAGCCCGATCCTGGCGGCGCCTTCTTGGGATGGGATAGCCCAGGCGAATAGGCCGGGAGCCACCCCGTTGCCCAGGAATAGCTCTACCTTATCCAGGTCCTCGACCTTGAAGGGGACCTCCACCTGGGCGCCTGAGAGGATCTTTGCCGGTGGAGCGATCCCCATTGACCTGGCGATCTTCGCTTTCACCCCCTCTGCAGAGATGACCACCCTGGCCTCCAGCTGCCGCGAACCGTCTCCCCGACCGACGGTGAGAATACTTCGCCCCCGTTCCCATGCGAGATCGATCACCGGTGATCCTATCCAAAAGTCCGCGCCCGTCTCCAGAGCCGCAGAGAGAAGGGCCCGGTCGAAGAGCCTGCGATCCACCACCCAGGCCTTCTCCTTTCTGGCCCGAAAAGATAAACGATGCCCGCCCGGCGAATATACCGTGGCCCCGCAGACGCTTCTGATGGCGAAGGATCCCAGCTCCAGCTCCGACTCTTCGAGAGCCTCGACCCCCAGGAGCCCTGCACACTGGACCGGCCAGCCTGCGCCAAGATGCTCCTCTAAGAGGATCGTCCTGGCTTTGTTCTCGGCGGCGTACTTGGCCGCCATGGATCCTGCAGGCCCGGCGCCGATCACGGCGACATCGTACCGTTCCATCCCACCGGGACTTCATCTGGCCAGGGGGATAGTCTTTTCCGTTCATCGGCCAAAGATTATTTCTTCTATCGTGGGGTAGGTGTCTAGAGATGTCTCAACTGGAGCTGTTGTGGTTATCCGAAGATGATGTTCGGTCTCTTCTGACCATGGACGACGCCATAGAGGCCGTGGAGGAGGCCTTCAGAGAAGACGGGCTGGGAACGACCCAGATGCCGCCCAAATCTTACCTCTACTACCAGAGGTACAACGGCGACCTGAGAACGATGCCTGCCTACCTGGAAGGCCAGGATGCCACAGGGGTGAAGGTCGTGAACGCCCACCCTGACAACCCGAAGGAAGGGCTGCCCTCGGTGATGGCGGTGATAATACTCAACTCGCCCCGGACCGGAGCGCCCCTGGCTCTCATGGGCGGAACCCATCTTACCGGCATGAGAACCGGGGCGGCTGGGATGATCGCGGCTGGGTATCTGGCCAGGAAGGACTCCCGCACGGTGGGCGTCGTGGGGGCCGGTGCCCAGGCCAGGACCCAGCTTTTGGGACTGAGCAGACATTTCTCCATCGAGACTGTGAAGGTGGCCGACCTGGACCAGAACCTATGTCGGGAGTTCGAGAAGGACTGCAGGACATTCCTCGATTGTGACTACCAGCTCACCACCTCTGCAGAAAAGGCCTGCGACTGCGATATCCTGGTTACAACCACGCCCTCGCGCCGTCCTGTGGTGAAGAACGACTGGGTATTTGAGGGGACTCACATAAACGCTATCGGAGCCGATGCCAAGGGAAAACAGGAGCTGGAGCCGGAGCTTCTCCTGCGGGCGAAGGTTGTGGTGGACAGCACCGCCCAGGCCTTCCACTCGGGCGAGGTCAACGTCCCCCTATCTCAGGGGATACTGGACCCGGAGAATATTTACGCCCAGATCGGTGAGATCGTCGCCGGGAAGATCCGGGGAAGGGAGAACGATGAGGAGATCACCGTATTCGACTCCACCGGTCTTGCCATACAGGACATATCTACCGCGATGAGGATCTACCTAAAGGCCGTAGATGAGGGCCGGGGAACGATGCTGGGCTTCCTCTGAGTCCTGCACGCGGATAATCGATATATGATATACAGATAAACATCCTACCATCTATGTACGCAATCATCGCCTGTGGTATCTTCGAGCATGAGATAGAGAAGATCGCCGACGACCTGGACTTCCCTTTCGAGGTGCACTACCTGGAACCGGGACTGCACGTCGACTTCGATGATCTGGCTGCGGCACTGGAGGCAAAGCTGGAGGAATGCAAAGATTGCGATGGCATCATCGTAGGCTACGGCCAATGTCATCCTCAGATGGATAAGATCCTCTCACCCTACAAGGCCGTGCTGCTGGAATGCCAGAACTGTATCGACGCTTTGATTACGCGAAAGAAGGTGGAGGATGTAGCCACACGAGGTCTGTATTTCTACCTCTCTCCGGGCTGGATAGAGAGCTGGAGAGACATGTTCGCCAGGCTCGACTGGGACCAAGAGGAGGTTCGCCTCCAGCTCGGCCCTTTCAAGGGTACCATCTTTATCGATACATTGAATAACTCCGAAGAATATGAACACGATCTGATAATGTTTCTCGACTACACGCTGCTTGTTTACGAGATAATGCCGGTCGATCTGGACCATTTCAGGTCTTTGATCGAAGAGGCGAAAGAAAGGTTGGAGGTGTGATTTTGGACGAAGATCTTGAGATGATAAAAAAGAAGAAGCTTGAAGAGATGACCAAGAAGTTCAACGAGCCTGAGGCAGCTTTCCCCGAGGTGCCGATCGTGGTGACAGACGGCTCGTTGGAAGCAGAGGTGGCCAAGTATCCGCTCTTGATCCTGGACTGCTGGGCAGAATGGTGTGGTCCTTGTAAGATGATCGGGCCGGTGATAGAGGAACTGGCAAGAGATTACAAGGGGCGGGTGGTATTCGGAAAGCTGAACGTGGACGAGAACGGCCAGACCTCCAGAAGATACAGCGTCATGGCCATACCGACAATGCTGGTATTCAAGAACGGTAAGCTGGTTGACCAAATGGTGGGAGCCTACCCCAAGTCTGCGCTGGAGAACAAAATTCAGAAGTATCTCTAAGGCAGGTTACCTCAGAGATACGACTTCGCCGATCTTAGGAGAGGACCTTCGATGGCACGTTGTAGGTTGGTTTTGTCTTGGTGGTGAGATCGGCAAGAAGTTTCTTTTTGAAGTACATGTCGACCGTGTAGAGCGGTCTATCCTTGGAATAAGCCTGTAAGTCGTGGAGCGGTCTATCCTTGGAATAGGCCTGTAAGTCATAGAGCG
>CAYQFP010000096.1:0-6482 GCA_964416865.1 uncultured Methanotrichaceae archaeon | reverse complement strand
CAGAGCGAGTAGCCCTGTAGAAGAGCATGCCTCATACCGTTCAGCGAGTAGGTCATCGGCAGTAGGTGAGATACCATCTGCAGCCACGAGGGAAGAACCTCGATCGGAAAGAAGACGCCTCCGAATAACTCCGAGGTGCTCATAAAGAGCATGTTTATGGGATCGCCCCTCTTGAAGATCATGATGAAGCTTGCAGAGAGTATCCCGATGCTGGAAAAGCATATTATCGTCAATACTAGGAGGATCAGCGCCCCGAGAACGTTCGCATCTGTCAGGTTCACGCCCAGAAAAACGCCGATCAGAAGGTAGAGGAGAACCCTGAAAGAGGCGAAGATAAAGTTCCAGATGGAAGATAGAGTTATGATCGCAGAGGTGTTGGTGGGAGTAACGAGCATCGCCTCGAGCGTTCCCATCATCTGTTCGTCCCTGACGCTCTCCGAAAACCCCCTGAGGGAGACCATCAGATATCCCGAGAAGGCGATCCCGATCAACACGAAGGAGAAGTAGTCTCCGCCGTAAGGCTCAAGGTACTTCAACCCCGCAGACCCGATCAACCTTGCGACGAAATAATAGGTCAGGATGTTGAATAGCATAAAAAAGAGCCTCAGGAAGAACTCGAACTTGTAGCTCATCTGGAGCATGTAGCTCCTCTTTACGAAGGAGTGGGCCTTTCTGAAGATCACAGTCCCCGCCTCCTCATCCCAAACCCGCCCCTGTTACCGAACCCTTTCCGATCCGGGCGAGGGCCTCTCGAAGCCTCTCCCTGCCTCACTTCTTCGAACCTCTTTCCAGTATAATGCAAAAAGACATCGCAGAGCCTCGAACCGTCTCCCAAATTGCTCTTCAATTCGTCAGGGCTCCCGACGACATTTATCTTCCCCTCATCGAAGATCGCAACCCTATCGCATAGCTCTTCTGCCTCGTCCAGGTTGTGGGTCGATATGAAGATCGTATTTCCCCGCTCCTTCACGATATGCCGCTTGATGAAATCTCTCAGGCTCTGGGCGGCTCCCGGGTCCAGGCTCCTCGTCGGCTCGTCCATGAATAGGACCTCTGGCTCGTTCAAAAGCCCTCGGGCGATCGCCATCCTCTGCTTCATCCCCGCAGAGTAGTTCAAAAATCGTTCATCTGCCCGGTCTTTCAGGTCGACGACATCGAGAAGCTCGTCCACAATATCCCGAGCGTCCCTCGAATAGAAGTTGTGCAGGGATGCGAAGAACTCGAGGTTCTGCCTACCGGTGAGCCTCCAGTAGAAGCTTCGCTCATCTGTGGTGACAAAGCCGATCGATTCACGGACCTTTCCGCTCTCCGTTACGACGTCATAACCGTTGACGTAAGCCTCTCCACTTGTTGGGAGGATTAGAGTGCAGAGTATCTTTATCAACGTCGTCTTGCCTGCACCGTTCGGGCCGAGAACGCCGAATACCTCTCCTTCTCTCACCTTCATATCCACGCAGTCTACGGGAGTCGTCCCCTCCGTATTGAGCCGACGACGAAAGATATCATTCAGCCCCCTCTGCGCCAGAAACGTCTTCGTAAGCTCGCAAGTCTCGATAGAGTACTCCCCGATGATTCCCCCTCCATAAAACCGCCATATGTCAAGTTTGAATCGATTGTCACGCGAGCTTGATCTCCCTGATCTCGGAGATGCTGCGAGGAAATCCGCGTTTCCTCTTCCCGTTCGTGAAAAACTTCTCCTCGGGATCTGGGCGCGTTCCGTTCATCTTGATCTGCTTTACCGGCACGATGAAGGGCGCCTCCGACTGGGACCTCACGGCGACCTCGACGTTGTAGATCGCCTCGATGTTCTCAGGGGTCAGAACCGAGGCAGGATCTCCGGCGACCATTATCCTCCCCTTCTTCATCATTATTATGTTGTGAGAGTACTTCGATGCGAGGTTGAGATCGTGAAGCGCTATTAAGGCGGTCATCCGCCTCTTCCTCACAAGATCGCTCACGATGTTCATCACGTCGAGCTGATGCCAGATGTCGAGGTTGCTGGTCGGCTCGTCGAGCAGCATGACCCTCGTCTCCTGGACGAGAGCTCTCGCTATCAGGACCTTCTGCTGCTGACCCCCGCTCAACTCGCCGAAGCTGCTCATGGCGAGGTCCTCGATCCCAAGCAGCCTCAAGACCTCCCAGATTTTCTCTTCATCGTCATCGCTGCTGAGCCAACCGATATGGGGCCTCCTCCCCATCAGGACCGTGTCAAAGACGTTGGAGGAGAACGATCGGACCGAGCTCTGGGGCACGTAAGATAGGTTCTTTGCAACCTCCATCCTGTTCATCTTCGTTACGTCCTTCCGGTCGATCAGGATGCTGCCGCTGTGGGGCGAGAGTATCCGATCGATACACTTGATCAGTGTCGATTTGCCAGAGCCGTTCGGTCCCACTATCGACACGAGCTTCGATGGGCCGATCTCAAAGCTGACGTCGTTGAGTATCGGCGAGCTGTTGTAACCAAATACTATTCCCTTTGCCTGGAGCTGGATCATCATGCCCAAAACTCCCTCCTTTTTCCTTTTAACATCAGATACATGAAGAACGGAACCCCGATGATCGAGGTCATGATCCCCGTCGGTATGACCGTCGGCGCGATCACGTTCATGGCAACGCCGTCTGCGGCGATCAGAACCGCTGCACCCAGTATCCCTGATGCCGGTATCAAGAACCTGTGATCTCCGCCTAGGATCATCCGGGCCATGTGGGGTGCGACAAGCCCTATGAACGAGATTGTTCCCGTGA
Source organism: uncultured Methanotrichaceae archaeon (assembly GCA_964416865.1). Lineage (GTDB taxonomy): Archaea > Halobacteriota > Methanosarcinia > Methanotrichales > Methanotrichaceae > UBA204. The sequence goes on along the minus strand of CAYQFP010000096.1, from coordinate 3,737 downwards.
AGCAGACGACCGTTGCGACCAACAGGCTCGATACCAGCATTATGAATATCCTGATGTGCTCTGCGTTAACGCCGATGCTCTTTGCGGTATCGTCGCCTGCGGTCATTATGTTCAGATCCCAGGCCTTGAGCATCAAAAGAGGTATGCAGATCGCAAAGACGCCGAGTATCAGAGGGATCTTGCTCCAGGAGAAGGCGGCAAGATCCCCCATCCCCCAGGAGGTCATAAGCCTGAGCTGTTCGTCGTTGGCGAAGTACTTGAAGAGCTGGCTCATGGCGCTGAAGAAATAGTTCACGGCGATTCCTGCAAGTATGAGCGTCTCCGAGGTTGCCCCCTTGATGGCCGCAAGCCCTATTATGAAGCCAGAACAGAGGAGGGCGAAGAGAAAGGCGTTACCTATGAGAAGATAAGGGCCGCCAATGATCGAGATCCCGATGACTGCTGCGAGCGAGATGCCGAACTGGGCTCCTGCCGAGATTCCGAGGGTGAAGGGGCTTGCAAGCGGGTTTTTCAAGACCGCCTGCATGACGCATCCGCATATCCCAAGGCCAAACCCGGCGAGGATCCCGCCCATGATCCTGGGGAACCTTATGTTCCAGACGACCCTCTTTGTTAGAGAGTCCACATCGAAGTAGTTGGGATAGACCCTGTCGATGAGGGCGCGGTAGGCCTCGGCGACGGAGATGTCCAGCGGCCCGAGGGTTATGATCACCCCGGTCAGGATGATTATGAAGGCCAGAATCGCCGCCATGAATAGGTACCGACCGAAGATGAAGGTGTCGTGGGCCTCCTGCATCTTGCTCCTCTTTCCTGCCCGCGTCGAAGTTCGCCGCACCGTCTTTGGCATATCCACCACCCGAACTTATCTCTCGACCACTGCCTTGGCAAGCCCTGCGGTTGCAGAGATATCTTCTGCCGAACGCCTGGCGCCCTCGCACCCGGTCGAGACTACGATGAGGTTCTTCTCCTTCGCAATCTCGGTGAGGGTCTGAAACTCCCTCAGCTTCAGGGCGCTCGGCTTATCCTCGTATAGGGTGGCGGCATCGTTCATCCTCTGTGACGCCTGGAACTCGCCCTCTGCGAGGATGACCCTCGCCCTCCTCTCCCGTTCCGCCTCTGCCTGCCTTGCAATCGCCCTGAGCATGTTCTCGGGCAGGGCCACGTCCCTCATGGTGGCGGTGGTCACCTTGATCCCCCAGGGGTCGGTCACCTCGTCCAGGATCGTCTGGACCTCTTTGTTCAGCTCGTCCCTGTTGGAGAGGATCGTGTCGAGCTCGTTTTGACCTAAGACGTCTCTCAGAGTCGTCTGGGCGAGGAGGGCCGTTGCAGCCTCGTAGTCCTCCACCTCCACGATCGCCCTGGTCGAGCTCGTGACCTTGTAGTAGATGACTGCGTCGACGTCGACGCTGACGTTGTCGCTGCTTATGACAGTCTGTCTCGGAACATCCAGCTCTCTGACCCTCAGGTCCACCTTCACGATCCTGTCAACAATAGGTACTATCAAGAATAGGCCCGGACCTCTTTCGCCGAGAAGCTTTCCGAACCTGAAGACCACTGCCCGTTCGTACTGTCTTGTGATCTTAATTGATGAAAATAATATGAGGCCGATGGCCAGCGCGCAGGCCAACAACCGAACGTCCAATGCCATTATTCAGCCCTCCTGGAATTCACGAACTTTCCGATTTGGGCCACCATATCATGGCGCTCTTCGTCTTCCGCCTGAATGTGAATCCTTCACCGTCTTCGTCTTCGAGATTTTTGGCAAGATACTCTCTCAAAAAGGACTCGTTCTCCTCGGAGACGTCTCTCATCACCTTCCACCGCTCGACCGCCTCATCGAGGCTTTCGTAGCGCTGCACGTGCTCTGCGTCCCTGATATCGACGTTTGCGTAGATCCCCATGTCGTGCAGAAGGTTGTAGAGGAGCATGTAATCGGACCGCCTGCCACCTCGTCTCGGCGGCCCCTCATAGATTCTCTCCCAGAGCTCCTCTTCAAGGTCGTCGAAGAACCACTTGCCAGCGGAGGTGAGGATGTAAACATACCTCTTCGCCGCAGCGTCCATCTTCGCCACGGCCTCCTGAAGGTCGAACATCCCCAGAGAATGAGAGGCTATGACGACGTCGTGAGGCTCGATATCGACCCCTAACCGGACGTCTTCCCACCTTTTTTGGATGGACTGGTAGTTAGAGAATCCCTCCTCAGCCATGTTCTCCTCAAGACAGTTGAGCATCCCTCTCGACTGATCTATCGCGGTTACTGATCTCACACTATTGGCGATAGGAACCGAGAGGCGGCCGGTTCCGGCGCCCACGTCCAGGACAGTATAATCTGGATCGAGCCTGAAGCTTGCCACCTGCCTTTCTGTGCGCTCATTGCGCTCCTTCGTCGACCTGTTGAACTCCTGCGCCCTCTTATCCCAAATTTCTCCGGGGTTTTCGCGACCCCTTCTTCTGTGCCCCTCAGACATCATCGCCTTTCGAAGCTCGTTCCAGTTTATAATGCCGGTCAGCTCTTTTCCCTCCATAATTTTGGTCTATTCTGAGCCAAAACTATCCTGAGGCCACACGAGGTACTCGGCATACTCTGTGAAGACGCCGTCAACCCCAAGAAACGCCTTCATGATCTTGTTGCCCTCTTCCTCCAGGTCCATATATTCGAACTCCTCCGGATGGAGCACTTTGGCCAGGTAGATCATGTTCAGCAGGCTTCTGTCGATCGGCATGCCTCTGCAGTACGGATAGAAACAGTTGTAGACGTTCTCGTTATGGACCGCCCTTATAGACTCGAGATCGGCGGCTGACCTCAGAACCACGATCGTCTCCACGTCGTCGGCCGAGAAGATATACTCGGGATCCCAGGCGATTATCTGCTCAATTCCGACGTTGATGGCGCTGCCCTCGAAGTCGGTCTGTCCGCATTCTGCGGCCACGTTTCTTCCGCCTGCGACCCTTAGCGGCTCATAGAAGGTTACCGTACGCGTAAAGTCGCGCCCTTCTTTGGGATCGTAAAAGCCCTTGGAGCTGCCCCTTGGCGCAAAGTAGACCGTAGGCTTCTCGCTTTCGTCCAAATTTTCCGTGACCGACCTCACCATCTCGACCTCGGAGTCGATGAAGTCGATCAGCTCTTCGGCTTCGTCTCGTCTGTCCAGAACATCGCCTATGAGCTCGATCTGATCTGAGACGGTCTCAAAATCGAAGTCGGTTCCAACGCATACTACCGGAGCTCCCACCTTCTCCTCCATCTCATCGGCCCGATCAGACCAGAACATCGTTTCGAATATGACGTCGGGCTCCAGTGATGCTGTCAGTTCATAATTTACAGTATGCCGGGTGCTCGTTTCAGGGATGTCTGCAAGCTCGCCGCCGCAGACGTTATCCCAACAGCTTGGACAGATCTCTTCGCTCCCATTTTTGGGGCAGATACAGCTGCCGATCGTGGCCTCGTCGGTCCCAACGATCTTGTCGCCATCGCCCAGTGCGATGATCGTTCTGGAGTTGTCCGGGTTGGTGGTGATGATCCGCTCTATCGGCCCCTCTATCGTCACAACTCTTCCGGCCATATCAGTAATCGTTCTTGGGTAACCCTCATCTGCGGCAGCAGGCGATATCGCCATCAGCACCGTTGATGCAAAAAGCACCATCATCAAGGACAAAGTCCATCTCATTTATTCCACCATCAAAAGTTTACTGGGTGTTCAGGTACTCCCTCGGCCAGACCAGGTAGTCTGCGTACTCTG
>CAYQFP010000095.1:0-6740 GCA_964416865.1 uncultured Methanotrichaceae archaeon | reverse complement strand
GGGGTCTCTTCGCCAGGGGTATGGATGCATGTGGGTATATAAACCCTGGCGAAAGCGGTGCGGATAGACGACCCACCGCAACCGAAATGCCAGGCCATCCGCAGCCCGCAAGAGAAGGCCCCATGCCCACCCCGGCGCCCTTCTTCGTCCGTACACCTCTCGAGCTCCCCGCAGCTTCCTCCCATCGCCTCATCCTTCCCTGCGGCCAAAATGCCAGGACCGCGCCCGATCCGGCGCCGCCATCCGGAGCCGAAGGCTCCGGCGCGTGCCTTCCTCGCCTCGCCTCGCACGCGTGCGGCGGCACGGTGGTGCTCAGAAAGAACCAGGCATGCGAGATCCCGATAGTTGGCAAGCTCCTGGAGGACCTCGTCCAGCTCTTTCAGGCGTTCCTCTATAGCTTCTCGTCTGATGACCATTGAGCCATCCTCCTCTTCAGATATTCTCTCTGCCGGCGGCGCATAGGATCTGTATCTCTGTAGAGATGTAATGTGGTTAGGAAGCCCCGCCACCCGCACTTATACCCTTGAGAACCCTTGAGATAATTACTTCCCTATCATTTTTGAAACGAGCTCCCAGTAAAAATCCGGCAGGCAGATAGTGCCATCAGGCAGAGGGAACTCCACATAGTCGATATCTTCTTGTGTCAATCCTCGCAAGATTATGTACCGCATCGTTGCAGTAAGGATCTGAAACTGCCGGAAGTGGCCGCCGTAATCAGGCGGTAGCTCCAACCAGGCTGTTGTGCACTCACCCTTCTTCCACAATCCCTCGGTTACCGGAGACTGATCAACGATCTGGAACATCGTTCGCTTCTTGCCCAGCAAGAACGTCTGTCCCTCTGCAAAGCCATCCAAAAGCTCCTTTTCGGGCGAGATGACATAGGTTTCCAGTCTTCTGTCAGGTTTGACAGCCTGTATTGTGCCATAAGTAGGAACGTGATAAGGTCGTCCTTTCTCCTTCAGGCTGCCCTTCTTGAAGACATAGCACCGGCTTGTGCTTGGATAGACCTCGCTTACCACGTTAAAAGTGGTGGTGTCCAGGTGGGAATCGGGAAGGCGATAGTTCCCCTCGACCACGAACAGGCCCGGAAGAAACCATATGGGCATCTCTGCGACATCATAGGCTTCGGTGAATGTGTACGGGTCATTCTTCATGTCGATCAGATGTGGGCGCCAGGTGGCGCCTCTGGTCAGGCTGGCGTAGAGAGCCTCGCTCGTCACATGGGTGTGAGTCCGATAATCCGAGCCAAAGTCCGAGGCCACAACCGTGAACCGGCCGCAGTTCCTGAGGGTGATGGCTCTCGCGTAGAGCATTGCCGATCACCCGCTATTTAGCGCCTGGTAATACTCGTCGAAGGCGCTCTGTAACTGGCCCGCCAGCGCTTCGATATCATCTCCGAAGAGAGCAACGCTCCCGCTTAGATCGTCGAACTTTATCGTCTGTTCATCGAATTGGCTATCGAGAGTTTCTGCATCTCCCCACTTTAGCATGTCCAACACCGAAAAGCGTGGGTACCCTGTAGCCACCACCAGAAAGTCTGTATCGAACTTGCCGTGATTTGCCGAGTATTTCCCGTATCCGTGCTCGTCGGCTCTGCGAACGGCGCGAAGGTAGCCTGCAACATCCAGCAGAGTGGGGCTCTCGATGATGGTGATGAAGGGAAAGCGGGTGCCAGCTTTGACGTACTCGTAGAGGTGGTAAGTCTCCGATCCTCTGGCCTTGTTTACGTCCTCATATACCTGGTTGCCTATTCCCATCCCTTCCTCACTACCCTCCATAGCGATACAGTCACCTGCATCCTCTACAGAATAGGTATCGAAGTACCGGATTCGAGAGAAGGTAGCACCTACCCCAGCCTCTAATCCGCCGAACAGGGAACAGTTCCAGCAGGCGATACAGAGGCTATCTGGAATGGTGCATTCCTTACCGAACTTAGCTTTGAAGTATTCCTGCCAGCTCTGACCATTCTGCTCTATCATCTCCCTGAAGAGACTCATATGGGCCCGACGTTCGATGCCTTTGAGCTTTCGGCTGATGAACTCGGCGCGTGTTCTGCCTATCAGTTCCAGCTTGTCCACGTAAGTCTCATTACCGTATCCCTCGTGAGAGACTGGTAGAAAGCGAGACTTGGCAGTTTTAACACCGGCGATGGTTACCACCCCGCGGGTGTAGATTGGTTGTGCTACATACCGCTTATTGACCTTTCTCGGAATCAGGGTACTGGCAGCAGCCATCTGATTCTTAAGGTCTTCGATCTGACTCAATGTATTTTCCTCCTTACATTTTTATAGTTTCAGAAGCTCTGCGCCATCTGATCCGAGCATTTGTTGTATGGGCAAAGCATATTTTATTTAAAGCTCCAATATCCTAGGTAGTCCCGGCAGCCTCTGCAGCCTCGCGCTCCTTAAGCTTCCAGACGTATCGTTTGCGGTTGGCGATTAAGAACTCCTCTGCCTCGTCAACAATCGTCTGAAGTCTCTCGTCATCTCCATAGACCCCAGTAAGCTTATCGATATGGGGCTGGACCTCATGACGAAATCCAGCCCGTATGGCATCTTCCTTAAGTGCATTTGGATTTCCTCGATTGGCCTCTGCATAGGCACCTGTTAGGAGACGTCTGGGGTAGAGGTACTCATAGGCCCGGGCATAGAGGCTTCGCTTCAGGTGATTCATGTTATCTTTGCGGTTCTCGAAGAGCTCACGGTTGTCCAGAAGCCAGTTCTTCAATGTCAGTAGCTCGGGGTACTCTTCCTCACGCCGGTAGTCGCTGGCATCGCGCAGCACCTTGCTCTTCCACTCCTCGAAGCCCGCTTCCACGTCGTTGTAATAGCGGATGTGTCCCAGGAGCAGACGTGGGTACTTCTCGTAGCTTGTCGGTCTCTCATTGAGGAAGAAAGGCAAAAGATCTCTATCACGACTCCCGCCAAGGCGGTCCAAGGCGCGGAAGAGCAGTCCACAGAACTCATTCAATTTTTGTGTGTCTACTTTTTTTGGCATAATGTCCCTCCTTTCATCAGAGTTGGCTTAGCTGGTTTATCATCTTCAAATATTCTATCCCGTCAATCATCGCCGTCCCTTTTACAAAACTGTTAGAGAGACGCCTGTACTTGGCACCACGTAGGTCATCCCCACCACGTAATGGAGAGTCCCGAAGGACGTCAGAAAACTTGCCTAGTGGATCCTCTTCCAGCTGTTCAGCAAGGAGGATCCAATCAGCTAATAGCGAGTGTCCGTCCCGGTATTTGGACACTCTTCTGGCGAAGTTGACGATGGCACTGTAGCGCTTTATAACCTCGTCGGCGTTCTCAGCATTGCCCTGAACATAGAAGGTGTTGCAATCGAAACCACCCGGTGACAGGGTGGGTACTGATTGGAAGTAATACGGGCCATCGCAACTGCAGAGCTTGCGAAGGAGGGCGAGCAAGGTGAAAGCTGCCAGGCGGCTGCGGGACAAGCGCCGATTGACAAAATCCAGTGCTTCACTCCGGCCGGGCCGCAGACGAGGAATTATGAAGACCAGCAGTTGGTAGTCACCCAGGCCGAGGGGCAGTACCTGTGTTTCCTCACCCTGTGGCGTCTGGACCAAAATTTCCAGGCCAGGTATCACATCATCATCGGCTATTAGTGCAGCAATGGCATCCTCTGCGCTGGGGAGTTCGGCATCACCGACCTTGCGCTCAGCCGCCCTGTTGGCAATTTCCTCCCTCATATATTCCAGCGAGAATGTATGCTCTTCTTCTGAGGCTCTTCGTCGGTACTCATTAATCAAATCGAAGAGATCATCTATCGTCTTCTTGAGCTGTTGCGCCTCTGCTTCGTCATGGCGGCCGTAGTGGAAGACGATGTTGTACTGCTTAGGAACAGGGTAATCTTTCGACTTGGGCTGTGGTCTTGCTATCTGCATTCCCAACAACTTGGTCTCCAGGTAGCTGCTGATACCACATCGACCACATAGAGCTTGCTCGAAAGGCTTTATCTTTGGTGATTGGTTATAGAAACGGCCTGCACCAAACCCACCCGTGATATTCTTCTCCACGATAATTGCTTCATCGGTTCCGCAGAAGCGACATGGCAACTTTCCAATATTTTCTCTCATATCACCCAGCGGCAGGAACCCGAGCAGTACTCCTTGAGATAGCACATTAGCAGCCTCATCTATGCTCAAAGCAGTCATCTTGTTCGCCAGGTTTGCAGCAACGCTCTCGGCATGGCCTTGTTCTATCTCCTCCTGTATCCTGGCCAGGAACACTTCTATGGCTTCTTGGAGCTGGTCACGATCGATTACATCTCCCTTCTTACGCTCCATGAATGTCTTCTTATCGAAGTCCTCGCCCTGGTCTAGTGCGAAGACGGCTCGTATCTTGTCTGCTGAAAAATAATCCTCGCCCATTGCCCGGTTGAGAAAAGCATAGACACTTTGCATCTCTGCCCCATTCTTGGCGTAGAAGAAGCTCAGGATGGCCAGGATGACGTTGATGTTCGTCTCTTTATCGGCTGCCAGCTGGCGCAGGTTCTCGTTGGCCTTATCCAGCAGTGATGGCAGAAGCGCCCTAGGAACCGTGAAGGCCGGAAAAGGCTCGATATTGCTCTTGTAGAAGGTCAGCATTCTGCCGGTGTTTCCAAAGATGCCCCTGGCCGGGTCCTCTTCGCCGAAGTAAAGGTCGGGCAGGCTGGCAGATATCTCCTGACGGAGGCATTCCCGGATATCAGCCAGCGTGGACCGGCCGTGGTAGATGTAGTAGTAGCTCTCCAGGTCATTGGCCAGAAGCGCCATCCTGCCAGTGCCACCATTCTCCGCCGCCCGGATCAGGGTTTTGCTTAGAAAGTCATTCAGCAGGACGTTGCCCAGGAAGACCTCCTCGCGCCGGACCACTGGCGAGAAGAGACGGATCAGAGATAGGTGAGAGCCGTCATGCAAGTCCTGCTGCCAGTAAGTTGTACCGTCGGATACCAGGCGGGCGATTTCCTCCGAGCTGGCCGCGCGGTCGAGGCCCCAGATTTGGAGAGCCTGGTCAGCGGCCTGGGATACGAAGGTGAGATCAGCCATGTAGGACCTCCTGGCCATCAATATGCATCTTTTTGATTATACATAAAGATAACTTTATGTGCTCAAGTAAATCCGACCGAATGGAGGATTTTCTTGTGGGGCTGACTTCGACGCCACGTTTTGCAGCAGTAACAATTGGTAAATCGAAGTGTTTTCCGATATCGGGTAGCCGTCCTATCATCTCTACCAACAGCATCTGGTCATGATGCATCCATAGCATCTCTAAATCTTTGCTCAATGTGCACCCTCCGTCGTCTCGATAAGATTTTGACAGGCGCTCAGCACTTCGCGCGCCTTCGAGAGAGCCTCCTGGGCATCTTCCCGGGTATAGAGGCTCTCAGGCGGCACACCGCTTTGCTCATCCCCGTAAAAGCTGATCTCGCGTTCTGCCCTCAGCTGCCGGGAGATGGAGGACAGATGGGGTATCTGGCGCTGAAAGAGCTCTGGATAACGGTCGGCATGCTGCTTCAAGACAGGCCCCACGTCGTGAATGCGCGGCACCTCGATCTGCGCCCGGTATAGAGCGGCCTTGAGCGCCAGCTCTACCGCCTCCTGAGAACGTCGCACCACCATGTTCCAGGCCCTTTTTTCCTGCAGATACTCCGCTTCCTCGACGATGATCAAGGCCTGCGAGATCATTCGTTCTACAGCATTGCCAGTATTCACAGTTCTACGACCTCCCCTAGAATGGATGCCTCCTTCAGGTCCCAGTACCAGAAGCTTCCCATGACGTGGCGCTCTGCTCCTCCTCTCTCCAGGTGTTCCCTGACGTTCTCAAGCAAGGTTTCCAGAAACTGGTCCCTGTCGTAGAGCAGGACCGCTTCCCGAGACATATCCAGATAGAGTGGATGGAACCGTCGGGCCTCGGCCTGGGTGCGGATCACCTCGATGAAATCGGCGTAGATGCCCTGCCCCCAGAGTTCCTCCAGCTCTGGCGTCAGGGATTCTCGCACGGGGTCGAGCAGACGGCGCCGGGCCAGCATGCCTGAAAGGGCCTGCTGGAGCACGACGAATAGGTCGATGTCGGATCCTGGCCCCGCCTGCCCGCGAGCCACGGAGCCGTAGAGGGCTATCGAGACCAGCTGGCCTCCCAAGGCCTTTCGGGCAGCCGCAGCATAACGTTTTGCCAGATCGTGTAAAACGGCGTTTAGCTCTGCATCAGAAAGCGACACTGGTTACCTCCTGCTGCGCCAGATTGGTCAGCTTGTAACTGGGCTTGGCGCTTCCGATCTTTTGCGGGGCACTTCTGCCGCGGCGGAGGCTCTCCCGGTCTTTCGCAAGGAGGGTCTGGTCGGCGGCGCGGGATATGGAGGACAGGGCATACATGGGAATCGATCCTTTTCAACATCGTTTGGTTCTGGCTTGGTCTCTAATTTCCTGAAGATTGAGCACCTCGGCGACCTCATACTGAAGTGGTGTGGATCCCTGAACCGGCCGCAAGCGTAGGTGGGCGGGGAAGTAGCCGCAGCGGCCGTGGAGTTCGGCCAGGAGGGCGACGGCGATGAAGTTGAGGGATGGGGGGTTGATCAGGAGGGGCAGGGTCTGCCACTCGGCGGAAGTGAGGGCACAGGTGTCGGCCAAGGCTGTCGCCTGGGGCGCCAGGGGTTGGTGGGCATCGATGTGGGATGGGATCTCGATTGCTCGCTGCAGCTTCTGGTCGGTGAGGGACTCTACCTGGTGGAGCTGATCGGGG
>CAYQFP010000094.1:0-6928 GCA_964416865.1 uncultured Methanotrichaceae archaeon | reverse complement strand
TATTGGCGATTTTGGAGGGGGGTCCGGAATAGGAATTTCATTGAAATAAGTGGACGTGTTGCTACGGTAGATTATGTTTGATCGCATCCGATTCTAAGAAAGTGGTGCTAAAAATCAAGACGCAAAGCCGAAGCGCGGCGAAGTCCCCTCCTTCCGTCCTTTGTACACCGCCCCTGCCACCACTTCGGCGAGATCCGGGTGCATCCTGCCGTCAGGGAGAGGTCGATCGCGCCCCCAGCCCCTCATCGCGGCCGACCCGATGACAAATACGAGCAGGAGGCCGATTGGGTCAGCGCCTCCGGCCGACCAGCCCTGCAACCAGTCCCAGAGCCATGAGCGCCACGAGCGCCGATGGCCCACAACTCTTTTCTCCTTGCTCTTCTGACCTTTCGCCTTCTTCGGCGAGGACGATGACCGTGCCGTTGATCACCTCGTCCACCTCGATGCCCACTACCTTTGCAATCCCGATCTCAGTGGTGGTGGTGGTGGTGATCTCTCTTGCCACGAAGGTGATGTTGACGTACCGGCAATCTCCGGGAACCTCCAGGCTGATCCTGCCCCCCTGGTCGTCAACATGAGACTGGACGGGACACTCGCCCGAGATGAAGCCTGCCTTCAGAACTTCCGGATCGTAGGTTATCTCCACCCCTTTAACCCCTTCTGCCAGCCCCATTTCCAGGGGCACGGCGACGGTCCCGCCCATCTCGACGGTGCCCGATCCGACAAAGATCGATCGCCCATCGGCCCCTGCCCCATCGAAATAGATGCCTGTTGCCCTGGCAGACCCCATGACGTTCTCCACATTCAGCCTGAGCTCGTACCTGCCAGAAGGCGCATCAACCCATACCAGATGCGGTTCTATCGAGGCCAGGTCTCCTCCGAGAGTATGGTTATTCTCGCGCAGTACGGCATTGCCGTCGACGATATCGTAGAACCTGATCTTGCTGACGCCCGACTCGATCTTGACGTACCTGTGCCGGATCGCATCGTCCTCCAGCATCTGATCGTAGCCCACCTGGAAGCCTGCACTCTCATAGGCAGAAGGCGAGATGTAATAGATGACATCGCTCAGGTCCTGGATCAGGTCGATCCTCTCTGCCGGACCGAACTGGACCAAGACCTGAACCGGGCTGCTGGACTCGTTCGGGTATAATACGCCCATGTGAACCGGGGTGATGGGAAGCAGGCTCCCGTCATCGCTGAGGGCCAGCATGGTGGCGTCCCACTGCCAGAAGTATAACCATCTATCTTCCGATCCTAGCCCCGCCGAGGTCAGGTCTGCCAATAATATGCTCCGGCCATCAGAATCGAGGATCTCTGCAGAGGCGCGCTTGATATCGCCACCCAGGACGGCCATGCTGAAGTTGGCCGGGCGCGATGGTAAAACCGCTTCTGGGGGGAGGGCCACGCTCATGATCCTAGGAGGCGGCACGACGTACTCATTGGTGTAGAGGCGGTACCTGAGGGTATCGTTGTCGGCGACCGCGATGTACATCCCCGGCCAGATGCCGACGTCTGAGTCGCGCTTGAGCTCGATCCAGTCGGGGTTTCCCATGATTATGTAGTCTGGCGTCACCGCCAGAACGGTCACCTCTCCAAAATCGTTGTTCCGCTCAACCGACAAAAATAGACGGTCTGAGACCTGGAAGAGACCTTCTATTACGGCAAACTGCTCCCTCTCATCGCTGAAGATGCTCCCCACCCGCACTACGATGATGGGCAGATCGTCCACATCTCCCACGTCCTTCTCGTAGACGTAAGTGGAATTCGACCCGATGACCGCGCTGTCCAGCACCTCGCCGCTCTTCACAAGCTCGACGAAGATCTTGTCTTCCTCCACGTCTCCCTTCACCAGATCACGGATGTAGAGTTCGTACCCGTCCTTCAGGAAGTAGACCTCGCCCGCAAGCGCCTTGTCCATCAGGTCGGTATCGATGAGCACCTGGCCGATCATATCGTACTCCAGCATGCTAACCCTGCCGATATCCGGGCCGGTACCAGGCCCATAACCGACAAACCAGAGCTGGCTAAATAGGCAGATCACATCATAAGTGCCCCAGTCATCGTACTCGAACTCTACGGGTTCTACATAAGAGTTGTATTTCAGACCGTATCCGAGACGGGTACCGTTCATGATGAACTCGTATATCGGGCTTATGATCCTGTTATCTGTTATGTACAGCGTCAGCGACTCTGAGCCCGTATATGTCTCATCGCCAAAATAGAACCCTGAGAAGTCCCGGTAGTTCCATTTCGCCTCTGCATAACCGATGGACCCGTCATAGTAGAGAAACTGCAAAAGAGAGTTCTCCGTGTAGATCGGACCTCTTATCTGCTGGACCCCGTACCGTGAGATCGATCCCACAGGATAGTATTCCAGCGACGACTTGTCCCTCACCCTCAGCATCAGGCCGTCTATAAGGGTGATGTTGCTGTTCCTGCGCAAGATCAAACCCTCGTGGTTCTCCAGCTCGATCATCTGGTTCGATAGAACCGTCACCTCCATCGAGTCCAGGACCTCGCCCGTCTCCAGGTGGATCATAGGAGGGTCCTGCACCTGGAATATCCCGTCCACGTCGACGATCTCGCTGCCCCTGCCGCCAAAGGCCCTTGATACGCGGACGAGGAGGACCGGCAGGTCGTCTTCGCCTACCTCGTAGACGTAGGTATCCCCGACCCCCACCACCACCTCGTCTACGATCTCCTGGTTCTTTTGGAGCACGAGGTACGCCTCGTTCCCGTCGGATGAGACCCCCGCCACGGTCATCAGGTAGCCGTCGCCCAGAACCAGGGGCCTCTCCGAGGTGATGGTATAGGTCCCGCCGTCGTCGATCAGGACCTCTCTTAGCTCGCCGTCCTCGATAGAGCTGACCCGATGGGTGAGATCGCTCTCTGGGTAGCCTGCCAGGTAACGTCTTCCCAGGAAGGCCACGGCCTGATAGCTTCCCCATTCCTCATGATCGAACCTCTCGGTCCAGATCCGGTTGGAATATACGATCTGGCCCTCGTCCACGTGGCGGTCTTCGGTCACGATCTGCAGGCACTCCCCGCCTACGCCCTCATCCAGATCGTAGTAGAACCAGCCGAAATCTTCTGAGTTCCAGATCCCTTCGCCTGCACTGGGATGGCCTCTTACCAGGATTTCTGGCACCTGACCCCCGACCGCCGTCACCAGGAAGTGGACGACGATCAGCAAGGCCGCGGTCTTCAGGAGTATGGCTGTCTTCTCAGATGTCATGCTAAGAACCGCCTGGATTACCTGTTGGATAACCTGTATATCCCATGGCATGGGTTGAAGTGGGCGGAGGTTATTCGTGTCACAGGTTAAGCATCTTGCGATATGCAACAGAGGCGAGACCGGCAGGGTCCACACCGCTCAGAATATAGCGCCAGCCGGGGCAGGGGAGGACCAAAGGAGGTTCATTCCCAGGGTCCTCCTGGCGGGGGACAGGAGTTCCTGCGGGAAGACCACCATCGTTGCCGGGCTTCTCGCCGCCCTTCGTGACAGGAACCACCACCAGGTCCAGTCTTACAAGGTGGCCCTGGATTATATAGATCCCAGCTACCACACCTGGATCACGGGGAGGTGGTGCCGCAACCTGGACGGTCATCTGATGTCGGAGAGGACGCTTCGCGAGATCTACGCCCACGCGGCCGAGGGAGCAGACGTGGCCGTGATCGAAGGGGTGCGCGGTCTCTACGAGGGTTACGAGGGCGACCGGGGGAGCACCGCCCAGATAGCCAAGATGCTGAAAACGCCGGTGATCCTGGTGGTCGACGCCAGGAGCATCACCAGGAGCGCGGCGGCTCTGGTTAAAGGTTACATGGATTTCGACCCCAATGTGAACATAAGGGGCGTGATCCTGAACAAGATCGGCGGGGAGAGGCATGCCAGAAAGGCAGTCGCCGCCATAGAGGATCATGCCGGGGTGGAGGTGGTAGGGGTGATACAAAGAGACGACGCCATGCACCTTTCCATGCGCCACCTGGGACTGGTCCCCATGATGGAAGGGGAGAAAAGGCACCGGGGCTTTCTGGACCGGCTGGAAGAGATCAAGAGGGTGGTCGAGGAGGGGCTCGATATCGACCGCATCCTGGAGATTGCGGCAGAGGCCGAACCTCTGGACCCCCCCGGACCAGACCTCTACAGGAAAGAGGACTTTGGCGAAGGCGTGCGGTTGGGGGTCGCCCTGGACGAGGCCTTCAACTTCTACTACAGGGACAATATCGAGCTGATGGAGCTGGCCGGGGCAGAGGTGGTCCCTGTGAGCCTGGTCCACGACGGCTCGCTGCCGCACATCGACGGTCTCTACATCGGCGGGGGATACCCGGAGCTCTACGCAGAAGAGCTCTCCGGGAACAGGTCCATGGTCGCGTCCGTCAGGCATGCCCATGACTATGGCATGCCCATCTTCGCCGAGTGTGGCGGGCTGATGTACCTTTCAAGGGAGATCGAGTACCAGGGAAGGTCCCATCCCATGGTGGGGCTGGTGCCGGGAAGGTCTCGCATGGGTGATCGGCGGATAGTGAGTTATGTGAGCGGCAAGTTCACCCAGGACTGCCCCATGGGCGCCGAGGGGGCGCATTTCCTGGGCCACGAGTTCCACCATTCTGAACTGGTTCTGGAGGAGAAGGTGGATTACGCCATCGAGCTCGATAGAGGCACCGGGATCGAGAGGGGTTTTGACGGCGTGGTTGAGGGAAATATGCTGGCGTCCTATACCCATTTTCACGCCGCCTCTTACCGGGACTTTCCCCGGCGTTTCATCCAGGCCTCACGTGAGGCGAGAGATGGGAGAAGAGATAAATAGACTGTTATTGATTTGGGTTATGGTGAGCTACAATGGTCGATATGCCTGCAGAGGTGCGTGAAACCCTGGAAAAACAGTGGCCTCATCCTCTGGCTACCGCCAGCCCCGAGGGTAAACCGAACGTGGTCTACATAGGGATACTGAAGGTCCTGGACGACGAGACCCTGGCCCTGGCTGACAACTTTTTTCTGAAAACCGCCACAAACTTGGAAGAGAACCCTTGGGCGTCTATAGTCTGCTGGACCAAAGACCCGAAGAGGTCTTACCAGATCAAGGGGAAGGTGACTTTCCAAGACGAGGGCGAGATCTTCGACGATATCGTGGAGGTTGTCCGCAAGCGAAACCCCAAAGTCAAGGTAAAGCGGGCGGCCATAATGAAGATCGAGGAGATCTACGAGGCGAGCTCGGGACCAACTGCAGGCGACAGGATCGCCTGATGTGCTATCCCGTGTGTTTTTTTTTCAGTGGTCCGGCGATCTTCGTAGATCCTGTCGTCAATTTGTGTCATTCGGCACCTAATGCCCATCTCGGGCGCGGTCTCCGTTCCCATCTCATGGCACCGACCAGCCAACGCAAAGAATAAATATACTGCCGTTCCTTTTGTATAATGGCGATATAAATGGTTAAGATGCCAGCAGAAGTACGGGAAACCCTGGAGAAGCAGAAACCCACCCCCATAGCCACCGCAGACGCCTCGGGTACGCCCAACGTGGTCTATGTGAGCTTTCTGAAGGTTCTGGACGATGAGACCCTGATGATCTCGGACAACTTCTTTCTGAAGACCGCCGCAAACCTGGAGGCGAACCCCAAGATGGCTGTGGTCTGCTACGATTCCGAGGCCAAGAAGTCCTTCCAGATCAAGGGCAACATCGAGGTCTACAAGGAAGGCGAGATCTTCGACGATATGCTCAAATGGGTCCATGGGGTGAACGAGAAGCTCCCCGCGAAGGCCGCCGTCATCATGAATATCACGGGCATCTACGAAGCTGCCGGAGGACCGGGCGCAGGCGAGAAGATCGCCTGAGCCCGGATCTATTTTTCGCGCCCGATCTCGTCTTCGACCTCCTGAAGATCTCGATCTCCATGCCCAGTCCCTCTTCGCCCGAGGATGCCGCCTTCCGTGTCCTGGTCATCGCAGCCCGGCCCCTGGATGTGCCCGACCTGCCCGATGTCGCCGACCTGTGGGCCTTGCAAAGGGGACTGTCGGCGGTGCAAGCTCATGCGCATCTGCACGTTCTCCGCCCGCCGACGATCGACCTGTTGCGCACCGAGATCTTGCGCGGCTACGATATCGTCCACTTCGACGGGCACGGCTCTGCCAGCGCGGTTTGCTGTCAGAACTGCGGGCACCTGAGTTTTCCCGACAAGAACAAGTGCGAGCGATGCGGCGCGGTTCTCGACGGCGTGAAGCCTGGGTCCTACCTATCTTTCGAGACGGAAGACGGGACCCAGGAGGCCCTGGCCGCCGAGAAGCTGGCAGAACTGCTACAGGCCGCGCCCGGAGATACGAAGCTGGTCGTTCTGAGCGCCTGCCAATCGGCCCAGGGCAAAGACGGCAGCGTCTCTGCAGCCCTGAGGCAGAGCGGCGTTCCCGCAGTTCTGGGGATGAAGGAGACGGTCCGGGTGGACGTGACGGTCGCCTTTTCCCAGACATTCTACGCCGCCCTGGGAGCAGGAAAGACCATCTCCGAGGCGTTCGATATGGCACTTTTGGCGCTGAGAGGGGAGCCTCCTGACAGGGAGACAGGAACTCCTGCGCGGGATATCCCTGTTTTGGAGGGCGAAGGAACCGCCGCCCGGATCGTCGACCACCCGACACCCGGCAGAATCTCCATGGAGAATGAGAAGATCTTCGGCGTGCCGGAGTACGGCTTCGTCGGCGAGTACATCTTCGGCCAGCCCCCTCGAGGGCGGAAGGGGCTCCTCGCCCGGACGACCCGCGCGCTTCTCGACCAGGAGACGCTGGTGGTGCTCACGGGCCAAGGCGGAATCGGGAAGTCGGTCCTGGCCTCGGTGGCGGCGAAGCGCATGGCCTGGAATTACCCCGGGGGCGTCTTCTGGCGCAGCGCAGAAGGCCTCGAAAATTTCGGCCTGAACGAGCTCCTGGACGCCTTTGC
>CAYQFP010000093.1:0-6949 GCA_964416865.1 uncultured Methanotrichaceae archaeon | reverse complement strand
GTTCTTACCTGCGATAAGCTTGTTCCATACCTTCTGCACCCCGGCGGTGTGAGCGCTCTTGTGACCGATGGCCATAGCTATTATCTCTGCCAGGGGCATGATATGTAGATAAGGCGGGCGGTGGTCGGGGTGGACCGGCTCCGGATCGCCCAGCATCTCCACCCTGTCTTTCACCCCCAGCTTTATGCGTCCTCCACACTCGCACCGGCCCGCTCGATCCTTCATCTCCTCTGGAGAATACTGGCGATAACATCGGGTGCAAGCGGTCCTGTTATACTTTCCTTCATCCGGGTAGAAGCCCACATTGAGGGTTGGACCCCGGCCACATTCGCGTTCGATGGCCTTCTTCAGCTCTTCGAAGCTGAGGTCCTTCAGCTCCATCTGGTTGAACTCCCGGCCCAGCTTGTCTGACCATGGCGAGTGGGCGTCGGAGTTGGTCAGGAAGGTCTTTTCTCTCAGCTCCGGTATCCTGTCTGCATAATCTGAGTCGGCGCTCAGCCCCAGCTCGACATAGAGGACCTTTCCTGCCAGGTCGCCGTAACAATCTCCGAGTGAGGAGTAATGGGCGTACATGCCTGTCCAGGGGGTGAAAGCGTGGGCGGGCCCTATCATGCAACCAGCTTCCAGAGCCACGTCAGCGATCTCAGGGGGGGTCATGTGCAGGGCGGGCCTACCATCGGTCTCCAGGTTGGCGGACCGGGACGATAACGCCACACTCAGCTCCGTGGCCTTGGAAAGATCCGGGACCAGTATCAGATGGTGCACCCTCTTTGCGTCCTCCACCTCGGTGGTCAGAACGAAACCGGTATCGTCGAGGAAGAACAGGCCGTTTTGTTCGCGGAGCCGTCTCACCTCCGACATCCACCTGGGGTGGAGACAGTCGCCGGTGGCCATGATATTTATGCCTTTCCGAGCTCCTTCCCTGGCGATGGTGGGAAGGTCCATCCTATTGGAGGTGGCTGCAGAATACCTGGAGTGAATGTGGAGGTCGAGGTTTGTCCTCATCTGCTTGTTCGAGGTCCACTCCAAGATAAACCCTTTATGCTGTGGTGATGAGTCCTCTTATTGTGTCAGTCGACCTAAGAGACCTTCTGGAAAGCTACGCTCGGGGCGAGGTCACCCAGGATGAGGTTCTCCGCCAGATCAGGCTAGTCAGCTACAGATCTGTGGGCGAGATGGCAAAAATAGACCACCACAGGGCCGACCGGATTGGTGTACCCGAGGCCATCTTGGCGGAGGGCAAGGAGGAGGCCGACCTGGCCAGAATCGCACTCAGCCAGCTGGATGCGGCGGGTCTTGCGCTCATCACCCGCGTCTCCGACCCCCAGCTCCAGGTCCTCCGGGAACTCGACCTTCCACATGGAGCCGGGTTCAGGTGGGAGGAGAGGGCCAGGATGGTAGTGCTAAGCTCGAAGAAGGTGCAAAGGTCAGGGGGCAAGGTGGGGGTACTTTCCGCGGGAACTGCAGATATACCGATAGCAGAGGAAGCAAAGGTCACCGCAGAGGTGATGGGCTGCGAGGTAGTGACTGAGTACGATCTGGGCGTGGCCGGTATCCACAGACTCTTTCCGTCTCTGGAGAGAGTCATGGACTCAGATGTCTTGGTGGTAGCGGCCGGTCGGGAAGGCACCTTGCCGACGGTGGTGGCCGGCCTGGTGGAGGTCCCCGTGATAGGGCTGCCGGTATCCACGGGCTATGGTGCGGGTGGCGAGGGCCAGGCCGCGCTTCTCTCCATGCTCCAGTCCTGTTCGGTCATGGCGGTTGTGAACATCGATGCAGGTTTCGTGGCAGGAGCCTTCGCCGCAAACGTCGCCGGCAATTGTGTCAGAAAACGAAATATGTAAAAATTGTCTTAGAATGATCGGTGGAAAACTATATATGCAATCAAATAGATAATTGGTGTGCGAGCGGGTATTACTCGTTTTTACTAACCCCCACTCCCCTACCCGCTCACACCTATTCATCCCTCCAGATCCATAGGCGTAGAGATGTAAGACGCCGTGATGATCTTCTCCACGGAGATGACGAAGCTGATCGAGGTCCGGCATATTCAGGTCATCACATTATCTCATTGCGCAAGACGATCCCAGCCCAAGAAAACGCTGGCCTTGTAGCAGATGACTTCTTTTTGTAAATATAATGAGGTTTAAATTCTTAGTCGTCATGCATCATAACTTTATGTAAAACTACAACGATGACAGGCAGCCCTTAAATATGGTGCGATACGGTATTGATCTACTTTGAACCGCGTATTCGAGGTGAGCGAGCTGAACGCCCGGATCAGGGACCGCCTGGTCACCGACGGGCGTCTCTGCGACCTTTGGGCCCGGGGCGAACTCTCGGATGTGGTAAACCACCGATCAGGTCATCGTTATTTCACCCTAAGGGACAGGGAGTCCCAGATATCTTGTGTTCTCTTCCGGAACCACGGTCGGAACCTGAGGTTCGATCTGAAGGACGGACTGAACGTCTTGGTCTTCGGCGATCTGGAGTTCTACCGGCCCCGGGGTCAGATTCAGATCCTGGTCAGGGCGGTGAGGCTCGATTCCGGCGTTGGCGACAAACACCTGGAGCTGGAGATGCTGAAGAAGAAGCTCGCTGCAGAGGGTTTATTCGACCAGGACCGGAAGAGGCGGCTCCCCCCCTATCCGCACAGGATCGGTGTGGTGACTTCACCGGACGGTGCCGCCCTCAGGGACGTGCTCCGGGTTCTTGGTCCCTATCCGGCCAAGATAGTCTTATCTCCAGCCCAGGTACAGGGAGACTCAGCCTCCGAGTCCATCGCCGCCGCCATCAGAGACCTCAGGGGGAAGGTGGAGGTGACGATAGTCTGCCGGGGCGGCGGGTCTGCAGAAGACCTCTGGCCCTTCAATACCGAGATGGTGGCCCGGGCGGTATCCCAGTCTGACTCTCCCGTGGTCACCGCGGTAGGTCATGAGACTGACGTGACCCTCGTCGATTTCGTGGCGGACGAGAGGGCTCCCACGCCGTCGGCTGCGGCGGAGCTGGTGAGGCCGGACCTATCCTTGATCGGGCAGGATCTGATCAAGACCGAAGGTCGGATGGCCCGGGCCTTGGCCGCCAGCCTGAAACGGAGACAAGACCGTCTCGTCTATCTGGAGAAGCGTCTATCCGGCCGGATGATGAAGGGCCTGCTCAGGGAGCAAAGGCAGCGAATGGACAGGGTTTCCGAACGTATCGTCTCTGCCATGTGGCAAAGATGGGAGCGTTTTCATGCCGACCTGGTGATAAAAGAGGGACGTCTATCCTCGGTGAGCCCCCTTGCCACCCTGTCCCGGGGGTATACCATGGTCAGGTCAGAAGAGGGTCTGGTCTCCAGGGCAGCAGACGCCCGGCTTGGCGAGGAGATCGAGGTCGTCTTCCAGGACGGTAAACTGGTCTGTAGAGTCATTGTGAGGGAAGTTCGTGGTTAGAGGTGATATGGATGGTTTCGATGGATGATGGTCTCGATCTGGAGTCTGCTTTCGATGAGCTGGAGCAGATCGTCCAGGTTCTGGAAAAAGGCAACCTCTCCCTGGATGAGAGCCTGGAGGTCTTCGAGCGGGGCATATCTCTGGTTAGGGTCTGCAGCGCCAGTTTGGACAGGGCAGAACAGAGGATAGAGTGTCTGACAGGTGGACTGCCCAGCGATATAAACGGTTAGATCATGACCTCCGGGGCGGAGGTCTCGGTATTCAACACCCTATCCAGGATCACGATCTATAATAAGCATTGAGCTTTTTTATTGGAGCATTTAATACCGAATATCTCTCGTATCCAAGGGATGAAATGTGTCTGAATAGTTACAATAAATTATTTATAGGATTAAGATTTACCATGATTAAAATTCAAATAATAACGTGGTGATATGGATGAAAGAGAGCACAGTAAAAGTTCTGGATGATAAGGATTTGGAGTTCGCCGAAACTCTGCGGAGCTTGGGCGTGCAGCGTAACGTTGCCATCCTCATAACGTACCTAGCAAACGTGGATGAGGCATCTTCGAGAGAGATCGAGATGGGTTCCGACCTGAGACAGCCCGAAGTGAGCATAGCGATGCGCACTCTCCGCGAGAACGAATGGGTTAACGAGAAAGAGGTCAAGAGAGGGGGCAAAGGCAGACCCATGAAGGTCTACACCCTGCAAACTCAGATAGATAATATAATAAGGCACTTCGAGGAGGAGAAGCAGCAGGAATCTGCCCATACGATGGAGAGCATCCAGAAATTGAAGGACCTCATATCCACCTGAATATTCATTCAGGTGAGGACCTTCTTTTTGTATGGCCAGGTGCCAATTGGCTGGTCTCTTATTCAATAGTAGAAATCCATAAAGCCATCTATCCAGCTGGGATCACAGCCTCATCTCGATACCCTCGTCTGCCAAGCGCCTCTTGACAGAACCGATATTTTGCTCGTCGTAGTGGAAGATGCTGGCCGCCAGAGCGGCAGAGGCCCTAGTCTTCTGGAATACCTCTTGCATGTGATCCACATTGCCACATCCGCCTGAGGCGATCACCGGTATCCTGATCTTGCGAGAAACTGCGTCGGTCAGAGGTATGTCAAAACCGTCGTAGGTACCATCCCTGTCCATGCTGGTGAGCATAATCTCGCCCGCGCCCAGCTCCTCTACCTTCTGCGCCCAGGCGATGGCATCGATCCCCGTGAACTCCCTGCCGCCGTAGAATGAGCACTCGAACCAGCACTCTCCTTCGGGTGTGTCGACCATGATCCGACCCTCCTCTCGCCCGGGCCTACGCTTGGCGTCTATGGCGACCACACAGGCCTGGCTTCCGTACTCGTCGGCGATCTCGGTGATGATCTCCGGTTGCTCCAGGGCGGTGGTGTTCACCGTGACCTTGTCAGCACCGGCGTTGAAGATATTCCTGGCGTCCTCTACCGTCTTTATCCCGCCGCCGACGGCCAGAGGCACGAAAACCTTCTCCGCGGTCTCTCTGATCACGTTGACCATGGTCTCTCGACGCTCATGAGATGCGGTTATATCCAGGAAGATTATCTCATCGGCACCTTCTTTGTAGTAACGATAGGCCAGCTCCCAGGGTATGCCGGCGTACCTGATCGATTTGAACTCGATCCCCTTCACCACCCTACCCCGGGGAATGCCCAGGTCGCAGTCGAGACAGGGGATTATCCTTCTGGCTAGCATCTTGTCAACCTCACAAAGTTTTCCAGTATGGTGAGACCCTTTTGTCCCGACTTTTCAGGATGAAACTGGACCGCAGAGAGGTTGTCTCTGGAAATGGCCGCGGTCATCTCCAGACCGTAGTCTGTGGTGGCGGCCACCACAGACTGGTCCTGGGGCACGCAGTAGTAGGAATGGACGAAATAGAAGCGATCTTTGTTGGAGATACCGTCTAAGATCTCCGCGTCTTTCTTGATGCGAATCTCGTTCCAGCCCATCTGGGGCACCAGAAGGGCGAGGGTATCTGGCAGTCGCACAACCCGACCGTCGATCCATCCGAACCCCTCTTCGGGGCTTTCCTCGCTCCTCTCGAAGAGGACCTGCATCCCCACACATATGCCCAGCATCGGGGTCCCTCTCTCCAGGACTTCGATTAGAGATTGCCTGAAGGGGGCGAGACGCTGCATACACCGTCCGAAGGACCCGACCCCGGGGACCACCACGCCGGCCGCCTGGGACAGTTCTTCTGGATCGCTGATCCTCTCGGGGTGGCCGCCGACATGGTGGAGGGCGTTGTAGATGCTGAAGAGGTTTCCTACCCCGTAATCCACGATTGCTATCTTCAAGACTAACTCACCTGCAAATGTAAATATGAATATTTAGACTGTTGAGGGTCTATATCCTGTGAGCATATATACCCTTTCGCTGGGGTGCACCCGCCCGGCCGATGTAGAAGCATACCTATATCCCCGTTATGGCGTAGTTATAACGTATCGCGCATGAACCTCCTGAGAAATTCCGCTGTCGTGCTGACCCTGGCCGTCGTTCTGGGTTTATTCATCCCGGGTCCCGCTTGCCGGTACGATTGTTTGATAATCCCGGCGCTCTTCATGATGATGGCCTTCTCCATGGCCGGGATCGACCTCCAGGTTCCAAGGCCGAGAAGTGCCGTGATCGGGTTTTTGCTGAACTACCTCCTTCTTTCGGGATTCATCCTGGCGCTCTCTTATATCTTGGAGCAGGAGCCTCTCCGCCAGGGCTTCGTGGTCATGGCCGCGGTCCCGCCGGCGGTCGCCATAGTCCCGCTGGCGAAGCTTCTGGACGGCGACGTTGGGCTCGCCCTATACTCGGAGGCCCTATCCTACCTGGCCTCGCTGCTTCTGATGCCGGCTATCATATTCTTCTTCACCAGCAAGGCCGGCGTGGGTGTTTGGGATACGGTGAAGGTCGTATTGCTCTTGATAGTTCTCCCCATACTGGCATCGAGGCACATCGACCGACTGAAGATCGATCCCGTCCTGCCGATCAACGCCGGGCTCTTCGTTGTCACCTACATAGTCGTGGGGCTGAACAGCGGTGCCATCACCGGCGAGCTTCCTGGCGTGGCCTTCATAGCGGTCGCCCGGACCTTCTTCTTGGGCGCGATGGTGTACCTAGCAGCAGCTCTGGCAGGCGTCGACTACTCGCAGAGGATCACCTACACCCTGTTGGGCTCCTTCAAGAACCTCGGCCTGACCGCCACGGTGGCGCTCCTCTTATTCGGTCCCAAGGCGGGCATACCCGCAGCCTTCTGCATCCTCACCGAGACAGCCTTCTACATCCTGCTCTCGGTGTTGGCCAGGCGGCGCGGAGGCCTCTTATTTTTGTGAATTGATGATCGGCGATCCCAGGGCTGCCGAGGCGCTGGAGACGTTGGAGAAATCGGGTAGTGCTCTTGCAGTGAGTTGAGGTTATATACTATTACATCCAGTACAATTCCCATTCCGGACCCCCCTCCAAAATCGCCAATAATAAAAGAGCAAGGTCGT
>CAYQFP010000092.1:0-6951 GCA_964416865.1 uncultured Methanotrichaceae archaeon | reverse complement strand
GAATTCAGTATTCTTATACTTCTTCGAGTTACCCTCTGGTTTGGAGAGGATACGTTGAGACCATAATCCAGACCCAGTACGGACTCGATGGCAACAAGCTTGTCGAGAAGGAGTCTGGAAGCGGCAACGTGATCATCGAGAAGACGGAGATCGAGGCCGAGAGGGACGTCCATAAGACCGATCCATACGATGCCTGCACGTGGCGCGTCTGCGAAGTGGATGGTACTATTAATATGCGCGACTGTTGTCCTGACCACATCAACTTCACCAAGGAAGCTGAGTTCGAGTACATGCCTGTGAGCTATCAGACCGGCAGGTACGACCAGAAGTGGATCGAGAAGCTCTGCGTCCAGAACTATTATATCGGCGCTGTCGTCGTGGAAATGTACACTCACGCGGAACACCTGCAGAAGAACACCGAGGTGAAGACCAGGAAGGACTGTGCGGGCCCTGAGCCGACTTGCGGATGTTGCATGGGCGCTCTTGAGGCCAACTTCAAGTCTGACGTGATCGGTGTTGCTCACATCGGCTGGCTGTCCAAGGATACGGCGAACCTGCAGAAGGGACGCCACCCCGAGTACGGTCGCAGCGTTGAAGATCTCACTGGTGTATTCTCAATCGAGAAGTTCATCCAGCTCTGGGGTAACGAGTCCTGCGGTGCTGTCGAGGTAGACTGGCTGCCTTGCATCTAGATGTGATCTCGAAAACTGCAGAGATCACACCCAACTATTTTTAGGCTCTTCGCTATCTTGTATGGGTGACCTTAGCACTAGTCAAGTCACTCGTGATACTCATCTGGTCTTATCCGGTCCTTCTCTAAAACCAATTATCTGTGATGCGTAGTGGTTTCAGGTCGGATCGCTGAGGTTCCCAAAGCACACATCACTGGTGAAGCAATTTTCTGTAGTCCCATCCCACCCACGGGAAATAGCGAAGAGCCATTTTATTGAGTGATATACTCAGGTTGAGGTATGCAGAGGGCAATGATCACTGCAAAGGGTGATGTCCAGCGTGTTGGCTACAGGGATAGAGTCCTGAAGATCGCCAGAGATCTGGCGATCGCTGGTTGTGTCCAGAATATAGAGCCATATGATGTCAGGATGATCGCCGAGGGTGATAAAAATAAACTAAAGCAGTTCATAGAAGCGATAAAGATAGGGCGATATCCGATCTTTGTCAAGGAGCTGGACGTCGAATGGGGCGATGCAACCTGCGAGTTTGAGTATTTTAAGGTAATCAGGGGAGATTGGAGAGAGGAGTTATCCGAGAGGTTTGATTTTGTGGTGGCATTGTTGTATCGAAGCGTTGAGCTTGGCGAAGAGAGTGTCAAACTCGGCAAGGAGAACATAGCCATTGGAAGACACATGCTCGATAAGCAGGATACGATGATCGAGAAACAGGATGTTATGGTCGAAGAAGTTCGTGGGGTCAGATACGATCTGAAAAGCTACATGAAGGGCAGGTTTGAGAGGATCGACAGCGAGATGGCTGATATCAAGCTGGCCTTGAGGCAGCGCGGTATAATCTGAGTTTGATTTCCCATGGGTCCGACATGGGCCTATGCGCTCGACCTGCGGGCGAGGTTATGCAGGTACTGTGTTATTTCTGTGCATTTTTGGCGCGCTTTGCATCTTGTCGGATGGTAACCGACATACATAGGTGCAATTCACGTTGATGGGCATGAGACGGAGGATCATGGTCGTTTACGTGAGCATATAATGTTATACATTATATATGATAACAAACATCAGGACTTCGCGTCTTCGCGTCTTCGCGTCTTCGCGTGAGTCAGAAAGTAGGGGGGCACGCGAAGACGCGAAGACGCGAAGGGGCCTAGAAGTTCATCTCGCCCGCCAGAAGATATGGCGCGGGTCCCAGAACCTCTTCCAGAACGCGAACCGTTCTCCGTAAGCGCGTCCGAACTTTTCTATGCTCTCTGGGCTGCCGATTATGGCCAGGAGGTCGCCTTCTTTCAACACCATATCGCGATCGACAACCAGCACCCCCTCACCATCGCGTTCGATGGCCACCACGATGCATTCCATCCGACCGAGGAGGTTCACCTTTCTCAGGGTTTTTCCATCGAGCCCCGACCACTTCCTCACCCGCAACCTGATCAGCTCCAGCTCCTCGTAGATCATGGTCAGCTCTTCCTCATGGGACTGGGCTATCTTGGTCAGCATGTGGCTGGCCACGATGGGCACCGAGGCCACATAGTCGGCTCCTGCCCGGTAGATCTTCTCCGCGGATATGGCACGGTTAGCCCGGGCCACGATGAAGGCGTCCCGGTTCAGGTTTCTGGCAAGGAGGGTGGCGAAGACCACGTCGGTATCGTTGTTTAGCATTACCAGGATCGCCACGGCGTCCTTCACCCCGGCCTCTTCCAAGACCTCCTCGACGGTGCCGTCGCCGACCACCTGATGGGGGCAGACCTCGCGCTTGTCTATTATCATGGGTTCGATGCCGCTCTCAAAGAGAACCTTGACTATGCGCTTGCCCACGTCGCCGTAGCCGATAATGATCAAGGATCCTTTTCTCTTTTTTCCGGTGGTGAGGTCTCTCAGGCGGGTGAGAGTGTCCGATGTTCCCACCGCCATCAGCACAGAGTGGGATGCGATCTCCTCTTGGCCCGGCGTGGGTACGAACCTTCCTTTCTGCCAGATCCCCACCACCCCCGCTCCGGTTTCTCCGAGGATCGGGTCATGTACCTTCTTGCCTATGAGAGGACTTCCCGGATGGATGGGAAACTCCACCAGAAGCCCTCCGAATATCTTGACCGCGCCGGGAAAGACGCCCTTTCTTGGGCGCGAGGTGATCTGGGCGACGAAGGTGCCCAGAAGGGTCTTGGGCGATATTATCCTGGAGGCGCCTGCGTAGGCGAGGAACCGGGACCTTGCCAGGTCTTCTACCAGAGCCACCACTTCTAGGTCTGAGATCTCTCTCGCGGTGAGAGCTATGTCTGCGTTCCTCTCGTCTTTCTCGTTGGCTATCAGGAGCCTGGCGGAGAGGATATTGGAGTTGAGCAGAACCTCTTTCTCAGAGGGATCGCCCCAGACTGCCGGGTACTTGCGATATATGCTCCTGACCACCTCCTCCGACCGCTCCACCACCACGAAGGGTATATCCTGCCTATCAAAACTCCCGGACAGGGTTTCCACGATGGGGTTGTAGCCACAGATTATGATGTGATCCTTCATATTCGAAGGTACCTTGGTTGGCAGAGACCTGCCCAGGCGCTCGAACCAGGGGGTGACCACCGCGGGCAGGGCCACGGCGAAGAAGATTACTATCCCGGAGACGCTCACCAGAACGCTGAACATCATCCCAGCGGGGCTGACGAAGACCAGCTCGCCGTATCCCACGGTGGTCATGGTTATTATTACCCAGTAGACGGCCGTGACCAGGTTCGCGTTCTCCATCTGATCCTCATGCCACATCAGGAGCATGAAGATCAGGCTGTAAAGCACTACCGGCAAAACTATGGCGATAGACAGTCTGAGTATTCTGGACAAGCGAAGACGACCCCTGACAGGGTTATATCGAAACATTTTAAAAAGATTGTGACGTCGCACCGGTCAGGACCTCCAGAAACTCTCTCGTTCGCCTCTCCAGCCATCCTATCAGGGCCCCATCACCGCCCGCCACTATCACCGCCGCACCATCCCACCGCCCGCCCTCTAGCCCCGCATCTTTGAACCTCAGATTGAACGTCTCAAAAGGGATAGACGGCTGTGGCGGCTCGTTTAGATCGGTCATATACCAGCAGAGGGCCACCCATCCTGCTTTTACGGCCGCGTTGAGCAGATCCTCCGCGGCGTTGGCGTCATTTTCATCGATATAGGGTGGATCGATCAAAAGTAGAGCAAAATCGCGTTTTCCCGCCAGTTCCATCGCCCCAAAAAGGCCATCACCCAGATGAAAGTTCACCTTCTGGAAGTAAGGAAATGTCGAAAGGCTCTCCAACTTATACCCGCATCTGCCTACGCCTCTTCCCCGTTCACCACCCCGACTGAGCCGGTACTCGGGAAACCCGACGTGGCTCTCCACATAGATCCACATCTCGTCCTGGAATAGGTGATCTGCGGTCTCGGCCAAGATCAGGTGTTTCCAGACATCTCCGGCGTTCCCGGCATGAGGACCATGATCATAAGTCATAAGATAACCTCGTCGAGCTGAGAGGTGAAGGCGATCTTTTACCGTATTTTACCGTATGGACTCCACCGGGATAGCGCCCTGGTGGACTGCGGTGGCCACCAACGCTCCTTCGATCCCCAGCTCTTCGAGCCTCAACAGGTCGCGCGAGTCCTTCACCCCGCCGCCATGTATGAGGTCATGACTGCTCAGGGATACTGCTTCCTCCAGGAAATCTTCGTCGATCCCCGCAGATGTGCCCACCAGATCCAGCTCCAGGAGGATTATGCCTTCCAGGTCGAGCTCATCCAGCTCTCTGATCAGGGCCAGGGGAGGGATCTGGAGGCGGGGGTCCCTCGCAAGAACCTCTCTTCTGGACATGTCTATGCTCACCACGATCTTCCTGGACCTCGATGACCTCCTGATCAGGTCCAGGCTCGCAGTCTCGGTGCCCAGGACCGGTCTGCATCCATCGGGGAGAAGATCGATATCGGCTAGAGACGATATGCCCCAGTCGACCATGGTGCTGGACCTATGGGACATCTCCTCGATCAGGTCCAGGTTGTGGCCGGACCCGGTGATTCTGTCCAGGTCTGCCACATAGATCTCTCGCGGTTTCAGAAGTTCCAAGATCTGGAGCGGATCCGAGGTTTGCACCAGAGAGCTGCTCTTTTCGATCGGCTCATACGTTTCTCTCTCGCCGCGGTGTGCGTGGACTACCGCACCGTTAAATAGATCGAGAACGAAGACGCAGCGCGTCATGATCTTATTTAATCAGGATGGATCGATATGAAACTGTTGGTTAGTCCGATGAGCGTTGAAGAGGCGAAGGCCGCGATGGTAGGCGGAGCCGATATACTGGATGTCAAGAACCCGAAAGAAGGATCTCTTGGCGCGAACTTTCCCTGGACCATACGGTCCGTTGTCGATCTGGCCGATGGCAAAGTCCCGGTGAGTGCTGCCATAGGTGACTTCGATTACAAGCCGGGAACGGCGAGCCTTGCCGCCCTGGGCGCGGCGGTATCAGGTGCCAATTACATCAAGGTGGGGCTTCTGGGGATCGAGACCCAGGAAGAAGCCGAGGATATGCTGGGAAAGGTGGTGAGGTCGGTCAAGGACTACAACAAAGCAACGAAGCTGGTGGCGGCGGCGTATGCCGATTATAATAGGGTCGGTTCAATATCTCCCATGGACCTATCCCCGGTGGCGGCGAGCTGCGGGGTCGACGTGATCATGATAGATACCGCGGTCAAGGACGGAAAGACCGCCTTCGAGTTCATGAACGAGAGCCAGCTTGCAGAGTTCGTCTCGGTCGGTAGAGAGGGCAAGATGGAGGTGGCTCTCGCAGGCAACATAGGGTTCGGGGACCTGGAGCTTCTGAAGATGATCTCCCCCGACATAATCGGGGTGAGAGGTGCCGTATGCGGCGGAGACCGCAGAGACGGCATAAAGGAGGAGTTGGTCAGGAAGATGAAGGCCGACCTCTCCTGAAAAGTTTTATAACTTAATCAACAGGGACTTTAGGACGCCCGGCACCTTGGTCAGCATCTCCAGGGTCTCTTCGGACACTGGGTGGTCCACGTTCAGAACCATCAGCTGCTCTTTGCCGGCTCGACCTACGTGCATCCCTCCGATGTTTATCCCTTTCTCGCCCAAGACGGTGCAGCAGGGACCTATGACGTTCGGCTTGTCCTCGTGAGTTACCAGGATCATGTGGCCTTCGGTGGGTACGTAGACCCGGTACTCGTTGATCTGGACGATACGGCCTTCTTTCTTGCCGTATACCGTACCATAGACCGATGTGGTCTCTTTCTGGCCCTCCAGCTTCAGGGTTATGAGGTTGCTGTATCCGTTGATGGCTTCGGTCTTGCTCTCGGTGAGGGTTATCCCGTGCTCTTTTAGGTTGATCAGAGCGTTCACGAAGTTGACCTTGTGCCCGATTGCGTCCAGGAACCCCTTGGCCGCAGATATCGTCACCGGGTTAGAGTCTTTCTCGACCACGGTGCCGCCGTAAATTATCTCCAGCTTATCGTATCCGTCCCTGCCCAGCTGGCCGACCAGCCGTCCCATCTTCTCCGCCAATGTCATATAAGGCTCCATGACCGCCAGGACCTCCGGCGATATGGCGGGCATGTTCAGGGTGTTGGGGGGCAGCTCGCCTCTGTTCACCGCCAGGATCTGGTCCGCCACCGCTACGGCCACGTTAACCTGAGCCTCGGCGGTGGACGCGCCCAGGTGAGGGGTGACGATTATGCCCTTTTGCTCCAGTATGGGGTTGTCGGTGGGTGGCTCCTTGGTGAATACGTCAACTGCCGCTCCGGCCACCTTGCCCTCTGCCACGGCCACGGCCAGAGCGGCTTCATTTATGATCCCGCCACGGGCACAGTTGATCAGCCGGACGCCGGGCTTCATGATATCGAACTCATTCTCGTCGATGAGGTTCCTGGTATCTTCGGTGAGAGGGGTATGGACAGTTATGAAGTCGCTATTCTTGAATATCTCATCCAGAGAGGTCAGCTTTATCCCCATATCGGCGGCTTTCTCCTCGGTGATGAAGGGGTCGTAGGCCAGTATGTGCATCCCGAAGGCCTTCATTCGGGCGGTGATCTCGACGCCGATTCGGCCCAGACCAATTATTCCCAGGGTCTTGTTGTATACCTCCACGCCGGTGTACATCTTGCGGTTCCACTCCCCGCCCTTCAGAGAGCTGTTGGCCTGGGGTATATTTCGGGCCAGGGACAGCATCATGGCGATGGTATGTTCCGCCGCAGAGATGGTGTTCCCGCCAGGGGTGTTGACCACGATTAAGCCCTTCCTGGT
>CAYQFP010000091.1:0-6969 GCA_964416865.1 uncultured Methanotrichaceae archaeon | reverse complement strand
ACGTAGATCGGCGTGGCTTCCATCACCTTTCCGGCCAGCTCGCCTCCGAAGAGATAAGCCAACCCCGACCGGAGCGTAGAATAGATGCCGCGACTCTGGCCGAGGACGTACACCAGTATAACAAAGCAGTACCCCAAAACTACCATCGCCGGTGGGAATATCATCCATGAAACTTTCGTCTCCAGAAAGATACGAGAAAGGGCGTATAGGAGAGATGCGACCACCAAGATGCCGACCACAGAAAAGATCGATGGGCGAAGCCACGGTTCGCTCCCGAAAGGCAAGAGAAGAAGCAGAGCGATCAAAAAGGCGATCAGAAAGGGAACGATCATATCCTTCGACGAGACCCCGTCGCGTACGTCGAGGGTAACCTGCACCACCGCGTAGACGAGAAACGCTCCCAGATAGATCGATGCACCGATCCATGAATAGGCGAGGGCGGCCGTCAAGACACCTGCCAGGACCGCGAACCAGAGCCGGCGTTTCCTCCCGGAGAGGGCGAAGACCATCGAGAGGATCGACCCCAGGATAAGAAGGACCTCCAGCACATGATGATCTGTATAGCCGAAACAAGACCTCGCAACATGTACAGGCGCTATCGCCAGCATGAAAGCAGAGAGCAAGGCCACCCGACGGCCGAATAGCTCCCTGGCCAGGAGGTAGAGGACGAGAACGGTCGCGGCTCCGAGGATCGGCGGCACTAGAGCTGCTACCAGCTCCACAGAATGCTGGTTGCCCGCGCCGGCTGCCAGAGCTATTCCTGCGATCAGCTGATCGAAGAGAGGGGGCCACGTCAGATCCAGGCCGTGGGGGTAGTTGAGATAAGAGTCGAACCAGAGCGTGTTAGGGAAATTATCGACGGTGTAAAGGATCCGGCGCATGTGGTAGAAGGAATCGTAACCGTAAAAGAGTATATTACCGTCAACTAGCGCGTTTCTCGCGGGCGCCATTCTCGATAGGAAGGCCAGAATAAACGCCGCCAGAACACCCCATAATTCGTACGACCCTTTCTTATTCATAACCTGCACCCCCCCCTTACATTTGCCATGAAAATGACGACCTCGATTGCCTATGCCTGCCGATTTTCATTCTTCGGGCATGAGACTGGTATCATGGGCATTTACTTGAGCACACAAAGTTATACTTTGTGTACAACAAGCACACGATATGTCTGCTCCCAGGAATGAAAGATGATGAGATATGCTATTTTCCGAGACTTTACACTTTATGCCATATATATGACCCGCGACGTTCCCCAGCAGGCCCGCCTGGGTTGAAAAACTATTTAGTATGGGATGATTACTCTCACGCGGTTAGACCAATGCAAGAAAGAGAACCAAAGACGCCGCCATCGGGATCCGACCTGTGGGTGATCTCCGCTCTGGGCAAAGACCGGCCAGGGATCATACGTGACCTTCTGGAGACGCCCGCAAAGATGAACGTCAATATCGTGGACCTGGACCAGAGGATTCTCCGAGACCTATTCATCATGTCTCTGGTGGCAGACCTGGAGAAAGCCACCGCGACTCCAGAGGTGCTGGAGCAGCAACTCCAGGAACGGGGCCGTTCACTGGAGGTGGAGATAAGTCTCCGTCCCTTGGGTCGGTACGATGGCTGGCAGAAGTCCAGAAAGGATCTTCAGGTGGTAACCATACTTGCAAGAGATCGGGTGGGGATCATCTACAGCGTGGCCTCAGCCGCGGCAGATCGGGGTATCAACATCGAGAAAGCTTCGGTCACCGCCAGAGGCGAGCTGATATCCATCGAGTTCATTATGGCCTTCCCCGAAAAAGACGCTGACCAGGCACGAGTGATGCTGCGGTCAGACTGCGAGAAACTGGGTCTGGACGTGGTGGTGCAGGATCTGGACAAGTTCAGGAAGGAAAAGCGTCTCATCGTCTTCGATATGGACTCCACGATAGTCGACTTCGAGACCATAAATGAGATGGCTCAGTTTGCGGGCGTGGACGACGAGGTCAGAGAGATAACCGAACAGGCCATGAGGGGCGAGCTGGACTTCGAGGCGGCTCTGAGGAAGAGGGTACGCCTCTTGAAAGGAACACCGATCAGCTATCTGAAAGATATAGTCAATAACATGCAATTCACCCCCGGTTCCGAGGAGTTGATCCATCACCTCAGGCAGATGGGGTACAAGGTAGCTCTGATAAGCGGCGGTTTCACATACTTCACAAACGTGCTCAAGGATAGGCTGGGCTTCGACTACACCTTCGCCAACGAGCTGGTGGTGGTGGATGGGGTACTTACCGGTGAGATCAATGGAGACATAATCGACGCCACGGCCAAGGGACTGATCGTCAACCGCCTCGCCGAGCTGGAAAATATCAGCCCTGACAGCATCGTAGCCGTGGGCGATGGGGCCAACGACTGCTTAATGATCCAGAACGCCGGTCTGGGCGTGGCCTTCAATGCTAAGGATATCCTAAGGCGGGTCTCAGACGGCAGTCTCTCTAAGGAGAACCTCTTGGGCCTCTTGAACATCCTGGGACTTGCCAATAGAGGGATGGAACGGTGGTGAGAGGGCAGAATTCGCTCGGGGATGCACCTCGGTGACGATATGGCCGCGAGGTGCTGAATGAAGAGTGATAGCCGAAAAAGCATTTATACTTGGTTTGTCCTAGGAACTCTGATCTATCGCTTATTACCGTTGGAGGATCGAATGACGTGACAACTGTTTATGATGTACCACCCAATAAACTCATAGACGCAGTAGCAGATGAGCTAAAGACTGGCGACACGGTTGAACCCCCCGAGTGGTCAAGATACGTGAAGACAGGCGTCCACAAAGTGATGCCTCCCGTCAACCCCGACTGGTGGTACGTGAGAAGCGCCTCGGTGCTTCGCCGTATATACCTTGACGGACCCGTAGGTGTATCCCGTCTCAGGACCTTTTACGGAGGAAAGTACCGGAGAACCACTGCAGGTTCGAGCTTCGTCAAAGGAAGCGGATCCATACTGAGAGAGGTTCTGCAACAGCTCGAAAAAGCAGGATACGTGACGAAGATAAAGAAAGGAAGAAAGATAACTCACACTGGCCAATCTTTCTTAGACAACACCGCCCACCAGGTCAAGTTGGAGATTCAAGAGTCGGTTCCAGAACTCAAGAGGTATTAGAAGATGGGAGCGGATGATGAGCTTGCCGATCTGAGACGCAGGAAGCTGGAGGATCTCCAGAGGCAGCAGACAGAGTCTCAGATGTATGATTCCCAACATGCCCAGAAAGAACAGATGCAGCAAGAGATGGAATCCCGCAAACAGGCTGTTCTGAGACGCATCTTGACGCCGGAGGCCAGGGAACGGCTGAGCAGCATACGCATGACACGACCCGAGTTTGTGGTCCAGATCGAGGCGCAGCTGGTGATGCTGGCCCAGGGAGGTCGGCTACAGAGCGCCATCACCGACGAGCAGCTCAAGGCCATACTCAAGCAGGCTCAGCCCAAGAAACGGGAGATCTCCATTACGAGACGATGAGGAAATCCTCCATTCTGTTGGATTCGCTCAGAACATACAATGTTATACATTATATATAATGAAAATCTTAGTTCTCTTTAGTGGTGGTAAGGACAGCGCGCTTACTTCGATCCTCCTGAAGCCTTTCTTCGAGGTGGAGTTGGTAACCTTCGGTTACGATCAAGACACCTCCTGGAAAGCGGGCGAAGAGGCAGCGAAGGTGCTGGAAATCCCGCATCGGACGGTCCTCTTCGAGAAAGACGTTCTGGATAGGGCGATGACTATGCTCCTGGCCGCGGGTTATCCCAGTGACGCCTTGAACTATGTTCACCAACAAGCTGTAGAGATCCTGGCACAGGAGTGCGATTTCGTGGCGGACGGGACGAAGAGAGAAGATCGGGCCCCCGTGATGGGTCTCGACGAGATCCGCAGCCTGGAGGACCGGCTGGAAACCCACTATATCAGGCCCTTGGCTGGTTACGGGAGCAAGGCTATAAACGCTCTTGCCTCGCGCTACCTGGAGTTTGAGGTGCTCCCCAGCGAGCTTTATCCTGCCTCCGACTTCGAAGTGGGGCTGAGGCTGGCACTGGAAAAACTGAAGGGACCGGACACGGTGACAAAAATATTTCCTGCCAATCATAAACACTCTAAAATTATCAGGAGGAAGGACCTTGAGTAATAGATCAAAAGGCAAGAAGATCAGATTTGCTAAAGCATTCGGACAGAACAGGAGAGTCCCGGGGTGGGTGATTATGAAGACCATGCGAAACGTGGTAAATCATCCCAAGAGACGCCATTGGAGGCGGAGTAGTATAGAGTAAGGTGTTCAAAGATGGAAGTAGAACAGGTATACACCATTCCCCTGAGGGCGGTAAAAAAGACCCCCCGATGGAAGAGGAGCAAGAAAGCGATAGTCGAGGTCAGAAATTACCTGGCTAGACACATGAAGACTCCTCCGGAGAAGATAAAACTCGATCGTAGCCTCAACGAGATGATCTGGTCCCGGGGCAGCCAGAAACCACCTATGAAGATCAGGGTGCGAGCGGTCAAGTTCGAGGATGGCGGGGTTGAAGCAGAGTTTGCAGGCGAACGACGGAGATAGACGTCTGAATATAGTAGGAAGCCCGGTCGTGGGCGTCTTTGCCAGGTGCACCGAGGATGTCTTGCTGGTCCCACCGGTGACCAAGCCAGAGGTGATCGAGGGCCTAAAACGACATCTAGGGGTAACCCCGGTCACCACCTGGATGGGAGGAAGCTCGGTCTTGGGGTCTCTGGTCTGCGGGAACAGCACCGGGTTCGTGCTAACCTCCAGGGCCAGCGTGAAAGATATGAAGGACCTGGTTCCTTACGGCAGGGTGGCCAGGCTTCCGGGCAAGATCAGCGCTGCGGGTAACGTCATACTGGCCAACGACAACGCCGCTTTGGCTCACCCAGACCTATCTGCCAAGGCCTGTGCAGTCGTCTCCAAAACCCTGGGGGTGCCGGTGAGGCAAGGAACCATCGGGGGACTCAAGACTGTGGGCATGACCGCGGTGGCCACCAATCAGGGCGTTCTGGCCCATCCCAGGCTGACCGAGACCGAACTCGCCGATCTGGAAGATCTGTTCGAGCTTCCCGTGGACGTGGGCACGGTCAACTTCGGGTCACCTCTGGTAGGATCGGGGATACTGGCCAACAGCAAAGGGTACGTAGCAGGCGAAGAGACCACCGGTCCGGAGCTGGGCCGCATCGAAGATGCACTGGGTTTTGTGGGGTAGTCTTATGAGTGAATTTGAGATCCAGGGAAAATTTAAGGTTGGAAACATCTGGCAGAAATTCTCCAAGGTCCTTGAGAGCCAGAATGAGAAAAACGCCGTAGAGAAGGTCTTATCGCTCCTAGGGAGCGAGCAAGGCGTAAAGAGAAACCTCGTAAAGATAGATGAGGTGAAACCTATTGAATGAGGCTCATAGCGAAGAGGAGATCGGGCAGCTGCTGCAGGCTCAGCAGCAGTACCAGGCCGAGGCCGATGCCATCGTCCATCAGCTGGGATTGATCCAGCGATCTACCGAAGGTTGCGATAAGGCTCTCAGCACCATAAAAGCCATGGGATCCGCAGAAGAAGGCCAGAAGATGCTGGTCTCCATCGGAGAGGGCTCTTTCATCCACGCCCGGATCGAGTCCAAAGACAAGGTGATCCTGGGCGTCGGTGCCGGGGTCTGCATCGAGAAGACCACCTCCGAGGCCGAAGATGACCTGACCGCCAGGAAAGCCCAGCTGGTCGAGGGGGCAAATAAGATGAACGAGACCCTCATGAAGATCGATCAGGGAATGGCAAAGATCCAGTCCGTGCTCTCCGAGTACGAGAAAGGGGCAGCCGCTGGGAGCGAGATGGTTGTTCAATAGGTTCAAGGAAAGGCTTGCCGATTTCAAGGAAGCCGTAACCGGCAAGATCCAGGAAAAGACCAAGACGGTCGAAGCAGACACGGTCGTGCCAGAGGCGGAGGCAGATACTACAAAAACAGAAAAAACTCAAGAGACGGCCAGACCTGCAAAAGCGAATCGTTTGGGCCTGGCTTCGAGGGCCAAGTCTCTGATATTTGAGCAGGTGGTGGTTCTGGACGAGAATGACCTGGAAGACCCCCTCTGGGAGCTGGAACTCGCCCTATTGGAAAGCGACGTGGCGCTGCCCGTGGCAGAGACGATCGTCAGCTCTGTCAAAGAAGATCTAGTGGGCCAAAAGAAGAAGGTCCTGGCAGATACGGGAAGCATCGCCGAGGAGGCCCTGAGATCAGCTCTGCTGAAGGTTCTCTCCGAGAACACCTTCGACATCGACGATTACATAGAGAATGCCAAAAAGCCGGTGAAGATAGTCTTCGTAGGGGTGAACGGGACGGGTAAGACCACCAGCATCTCCAAGGTGGCCAGGTACCTCATGGATCGGGAGTACTCGGTGGTGATCGCTGCAGGAGATACCTTCAGGGCGGGGGCCATAGAGCAGATCGAAGTTCATGCCAACAACCTGGAAGTCAAGCTGATAAAGCACAATACCGGCGGGGACCCGGCAGCGGTGATCTTTGATGCCGTAGAGTACGCCAAGGCTCACCACAAGGACGTGGTTTTGGCCGATACCGCAGGAAGGCTGCACACCAACATCAACCTGATGGACCAGATGAAGAAGATCGTAAGGGTAACGAAGCCGAACCTGTTGATCTTTGTGGACGAGGCCATAGCCGGAAACGACGCCGTGGAGAGGGCCAAGCAGTTCAACGAGGCGGTGCCCATAGATGGAACCATCCTCACCAAGACCGACGCCGACGCCAAAGGCGGCGCCGCCATATCTATCGCTCACATAACCGGCAAGCCTGTGTTGTTCCTGGGCACAGGACAGGACTATCCTGACCTGGTCAAGTTCGATCCGGACTGGCTGGTTGACAGGCTGCTGGGGTCCTGACCGGGCCAGTCGAGACCTCCAAAATCGCCAATAATAAAAGAGCAAGGTCGTGGTCGAGCGCGGCCAGATC
>CAYQFP010000090.1:0-6976 GCA_964416865.1 uncultured Methanotrichaceae archaeon | reverse complement strand
CCTCATAATCAATCGCTTGATAATGGTTTTAATCAATATAGGACTTACGCAGTTGGATTGCGAAACGTGGAATATCTTGAGCAAACATCTCATAATGGTGCCTAAAAACTCAATCCATCCAACTCGATGATAATTATTATGTATTTGATTCACAGGTCGCCCGTCAACTGCGTAACTCCTACAATAGATAAGTCATCTGCTACAAGGCCAGTGTTTTCTTGGGCTGGGAGCGTCTTGCGCATCGGATAAGTGTCAAACTTAGCGTTCAGGACTATAATGACCCTGGTTCGCCAGGGAATACTCAGGTCGGAAATTATTGCCATTTTTAGGAGGGGGTCCGGAATGGAAAAGATATGGACCTGAAGAGGGTGGTAGTCGAGGCTCAGATGCAAGTTGAACAGGCAAAAGCCGAAGCTGAAACCTTGAGATTGCAGAAGGGGGCAG
Source organism: uncultured Methanotrichaceae archaeon (assembly GCA_964416865.1). Lineage (GTDB taxonomy): Archaea > Halobacteriota > Methanosarcinia > Methanotrichales > Methanotrichaceae > UBA204. Next base: position 6,532 of record CAYQFP010000090.1, on the reverse strand, counting down.
TAACACCAGAACTAATCGAACTCCGAAAGATCGAGGTACAATCCAAGGCCACCGACAAGTGGAACGGGAGAATGCCTCAGTTCACCGGCTCATCGGCCATACCATTTATCGATGTGGGTAGTCTGGAACGAACCAAATAGATCCGGTGAAATTCGACCAATATTTTTTTTTACTCGCTACCACCCAACACCCTCGGGTATCTTTTTATCATCTCTTCCAACTCCACCTCAAACCCCTGGACTTCGTCTTCCTCCAGGCTTACTACCATCTCTTCCCCATCCTTCAGGTAGAACAACGCGGCTCCGGCCATTGGCTTGAATATCTCCCTGGCCAGGTAGAGGTAAAACTTCATCTGAAACTCGTAGGCTTTGCCATGCGATCTTGACCCTGCGAACTTGAAGTCAACGATCTTCCAGCCATCTTCCGTCCTGATCAGCTTGTCCGGCCGACCATACAGGATGTACCTTCCAAAGGGTCTTGTGATCTCGTACTCGTCCCGGCTGGATCGGGACGACTCGATCTCCTTTACCAGGTGATGGTCCTTCAGCCGGTCGAGATGACTCCAGACCTCCCTCGCCCTATCCTGGCTGAAACCCGCCGCCATCGCAGGAGGGACCCACGGATCTTCGCAGCTTCCAAGGTCCGCCAACCTCTCGCTTCCTACCGACTCCATGATCTTGTGGGCCAGGATACCCAGATCTCTCGATCGCAGATCCTGGGCGGCTTCCTCGGTCGTCGTCGCAGATTCGGCCCACGATTCATCGTCGATCTTCATGAGATCCGTGGCCGTCACGTACTCTTTGTAGGTCTCCGCATCTACCGGGTTGACGTAACTGGCATCGAGCCGGGCCGCCGCTGCCGCCGAGGTCTCGTACCGATGAGGAGCGACATCCTGGGGCGGGGTGACGACCTCCACCACGTCTTCGAGACCCGGGGCCGGTTCGATCCCGTCCTCCTGGACGATTGCCAGGTTGTCCTGGAGCATCTGTCTCCAAGGCCTTCGGCCCCTGCCGCCGTTGGAGAATGTCAGAACCAGCATGTCCGAGGCCCGGGTGGTGGCAACGTAAAGGGACCGCTTCTCCTCCTCGAAGTCTCTGTCTTTTTCCTCCTCGACCAACCTGGTCAACAGAGATTCGCCTTCGTCATCCTTCCGGTTGAGGGTGAAAGATAGGCCATCACCGTCCTTGTTGAAGAGCAACTTACCCGCAGAGTTACGATCCGTCCAGGATGTATCCCCCACTATCACGACGGGAAATTCCAGGCCTTTGGCCTTGTGGACGGTCATGATCTTGACGGCATCGGTCTCCTCGCTCTCGATGGAAGCCTGTTCCTCGTCGTCTAAACCTACCTTGTTCAACACCCTCACCAGCTCTCTCAACGAGAGACCGGCTTCGTCGAGCTCTCTGGCGGTTATGATCAGCTTCCTGAGGTTCGCCGTCTTGCGACCCGTGGGATCTTCGGTGGCCAGGTAAGCCTCGTACTCCAGCTCGTCTACTACCCTTTCTACAAGCTCGCTGGGCTTGATCAGGGTCTTGATGGGCAGATACCGGCGCAGCGCTTCTGAAAACTTCTCGAACCTCTCCATCTTCGCCGGCGAGAACTCGGATCCATCCAGAAGGTCGAAGGCTCCGTAGATCGACTCATCTGCGGCCTTCGCCTTGTACCTCAGGATCGATAGGTCGTTGACGTCCAAGCCTGCCACCGGAGACATGAGGGCGGTGGTCATTGACGTATCGTCCTTCGGGTTGGACAGGACTTTGAGGGTGGCCAGAATCCCGGTGATCTCCGGCATGTCGAAGAGGCCGCTCTCTCCGACGGTGTAGTAAGGTATGCCGTACCGGTCCAGGGCTCTCATGTACTCCTTTCCCTTGGAAGGCCGCAACTTTCTGAGCAGTATAACGATATCCCGAAACTCGATGGGTCTATTGTCCACGACAAGCTTCACAGCGCCGTCGCCGTCGACCTTTCGTTCTGCGAAATCGAACTTCCTGCCCACGATGCTTGCCACAAACCTGGCGGCAGCGTCGGCCTCATCGCCATTTGGATCGAAGAGGATCTTCACCCGCGGTCTCCAGGCCGTCTCGCCCTCGACGGGCAAAGGCGTCACACTCTCATAACTCTGGGAGTAAGGTTTGGCAGACCCGTCGAAGATCTTGGGGTAGAAGGCGTTACAGAACCTCAGGATGTCGGGATGAGACCGATAGTTGGTATCGAGCCGGTCGATCTTCCCGTTCCTGGCCCGAACGTCGGCCCTGGCCTCGGAGAAGACCTCCACCTCGGCGCCTCTGAACCTGTATATCGACTGTTTGGCGTCACCCACGTAGATCACGTGGTTGTCTTCGCTCCGGAGCAGGTCGATGACCCCTTTCTGGAGAGAATCGGTATCCTGGAACTCGTCGACGATGATGTACTTGAACTGCTTGCTGTACCTATCTTTGATCCAGCGGTGTTCTTCTGATGACAGTATGTCGTGAAGGGCGATTACCACTCCGGTGAAGTCGGTGACATTCTCGCGTTTCATCTCGGCCAGGAAGTCGTAGTAGACCCGATCGAAGAGGAGCTTGAACCTCTCGGTGGCTGCGACGAGCTCTTCGGCGGCGGCAGGATCGGCGTGAAGGGGAAGTCCCGACTCAACCCGACCCGCCGCCCTGGACCTGATCATGTTGTACCTACTCTGTAGAACCGCTTCGGCGAGAGCATATCTTACTTCGTCCAGAGAATAGATACCGAGGAGGGGTTCGAGGAGATCGCCGTTCTGGTACAGGTTCAAGACGATCACCTTGTCGAGGATGGTCTGGATGACCGTTCCGGATCCGATCTGGAGGCCGGGGTTTGATCCTGCGAAGAGTCCCGCCTCGGTCAGGATGCGTTTGGCAAAGGCGTCGACGGTGCAAATCCAGGCGAAGGTCATCGTCGACCGAAGATTCGACCATGCGGGATCGGCGTCCTTGCGCTCGTCGATCATCTTCAGGATCCTGGACTTCATCTCGGCGGCGGCCTTCTTGGTGAAGGTTATGGCCACGACGTTGTTCACGTCCATATCTTCTCCAGACCCGAAAGACCGATCGAATATCTCGACGTAGGTGGACGATATTTTGTGGGTCTTGCCCGTTCCCGCGCTGGCGTATACGAACCTGTCAGTGTCCATGCCTAACACCTTCCCGCCCGCTCGATCAACCCTTCACATTCGAGGTTGAAATCGCAGAAGTAGCAGTTAGCCTTTCGGCCGGTGATTGATCCTGGCATGAACTCTCTCTTCTCGAAGATCTCATCAAAGGTCTGTAAGAGCTCGTCGTCCAGATCGGCGAAGCTCAGGGTCGACTTGGGCCTGGAGTACAGCTCCATCCTGGCTTCGGCAGGATAAAACTCCAGGTTCTTCGCCGTCTTTGCTCCTTTTATTAGCCTGAAGAAGCCCTTCATCAGCCTCGGGTCTTCGGGAAGTCCAGAGTCTCTCATATTCAGCAGCACCATCGAATACAGTTTCAACTGGTCCCAGTCCCCAGCGCTGCCAGATTTATAATCCGAGACCACTATGTCGAATGCTCTCTTCTTCTCGGCGACGTTGAGGTCGACCCGGTCTATCCTGCCTCTCAGAACCAGATCGCCATATCGTTCTGCAGACCGCGGCGCCATCCTTGCCATATCTCTCAGAGATAGGCGGAAAGATAGCTCCGTCAACGTCTTCTCGCCGATACAGGCTTTGCCGCTCTTCTTCATCTCGAACTCCAGGTACCTTTGTAACGCGCTCGAGACGTCGTCGATCATGGAGTTCTTGACGGCGGGAAGCGATCGGACCTTGTTGGCCACTACAAACTGTTCCAGTACGGCTTCGGTCACTTCCCGAACCTTGCTCTCTTCATCGGCCAGGCGAAGTATCCTTCTTTCTTCTTCCTCTCCACCCACTTCTTGTCCCCAGTCGTATAGTATCTGGAGGGCGCTGTGGTAAGCCGAGCCCCGTTCGAGGGGTGACAGGTTGTAACCATCATCTTCCGGCCGGTCCAGGCCCATGATGCGTCGAAGGAAGAAGACGAATGGACAGTTCTTGAAGTCTGCCAGCTTGCTGTAACTGAAACCGTTCCCAACGAGAGCTTTCAGTACGGCTTTATCCTCGATTTTCCAGGAGAAGCTGGTTCCATCTTTCCAGCGGTTCAATGGCTCTACCATATCTTGAACTTCTTGAGACACCTTTGGCGTCTTTCCCCTGGCAAGACAAAAACCATGTTCGGCCTTCAGCTCTTTTATGCTCATGGGCTGTTTGTTCAAAACGGCTTTCTGGCCTTCGCCCAACCTATCGAGCCAGAGGGATGGTACCTGCGGTTCACCCTCTCTGGAGGCTTCGGGATAGGTTATGATCGTCTCGGTGCAGGTACAAAGGCACGAATACAGGTCCTCTCTTTGTTCCCTCTCCTTCTCGTCGCCGTAGTTCTTGTTCGGGCCGTCTGGCGAATATAGGGGGTTGATTCTGCGGACGGGAAATACTCCGTCGTTGAAGTTGACGACGAACTTGAGGGATCGGTGCCTGAACCTCGCCGAGGATAGCGAGAGGATCTCGACCCGGTTGGCCGTTGCAAGGGAGGGTCTGTACTCTTCGGAGTCGAGCAGAATATCGAGGAGCGCCATGAACTCGTCGAGCTTCAGCCCGGCTTTCCCCGTCATTTTCATAGCGACTCGCAGCCGGTGGAGGACCGCTTCGACTTTATCGAGAGCCATCGCTTCGTCTTCGAGCATCGGGCAATCCGAGATCTTGTTCTTCAGAGGGGCCATCCAGGTCTCAAATTCCTCCGCGTACCAACCCAGGTCGGCGCCGGTGGTCCGAGCATCTTCTATACCGGCAAGAGATTCGAAGATTTCGTCAGCACATCTTCTGATCTCCCGGCTCAGCCGGATGTCGTCTTTCAGCTCTGCAAGATCGCTCTCGAAGACGCTCTCGTCTCTTGACAGGATCTTCAGCTTCGTTTCCAAGGCCGAGACGTGATCATTCAGCTTCTCTCTCCATTCATCGCTGCGATCTTCTAAAGAGGTATCTCGAGAAGATATGTACAGCCCTGCACAGGCGGCCAGACATTCCAGCTCTTCGATCTCGAAATCTGCCGGAGCCAAGAGGCCCATACCGTGGTCCAGCATGGATATGATCCTCTCGGGAGGATAACTTGAGAGGGCCGTTTTGAAAGGCAGTGTCAGGAGTTGGACGGCAATGCTGCCGGAGACTGGTTCGTCGCCAAAGGTCCTGGCAGGAACACCGTATTCGGCCAGCTTGTTGGAAAATTCCCTGGCCCGCTGGGAAAAGTTGTTCAAGACTATGGCGATATTGCCTGGCTCTAGACCCTCGCCGACGATACGTCTCTTGATCTCTCGGCATACCTGGGTCAGTTCCTCTTCAGGATCCTTGTACATGAGGCGTTTTACAGAATTGATCTTTCGACCATCTTCGTCTTTGACGAAGGCCTCCAGAGCCTCTGAACCGTCTCTTGGCGGCAGCGTCTCTTCTATGATCTCGACGGATCTGGATCGTAACGTCTCTTCGAACTCGTTCCAGGCGTTTTTGTCTGAGACGGACGTATCCAAACTGATGAAGACCTCGTCAAAGGCCGAAACGATCTCGACGAGAAAGGTCGTATGAGCCTTGGACAGGTTCATGAACCCGTCGATGAAGAGCGTTCTTCCGAACCGTGAGCCGATGCGGTCTTCCACATCGTTGCGATCTAGCCGCAGATAAGCGTCGAATGTGTCGAAGGCGCCGTCGCCGTATCGGAGCTTCAGTTGATCCAAGACAGTCCGGATCAGGTTCTTGGATTCGTCGTTGGCAAGCCGCCCGATAAGCTCTGGTTCGCCGTTGTCCCTGGCATCCTTGACGGCCTCGGCAACGAACCTGACCAGCCTGGGCGAGTCTCTGATCGGATATAAGTTGCCGAGGGTCTTCTCGTCCAGAGAATGGACGATCTCTGCGATGAAGAGGGCTGTTAGGCCTTCGTCCACGTGGATCTGTCCTGGATGTTCGGCCCAATAGAGCTCGACGGCGAACTGGTCTATCACCATGAAGTTGCCCCGGGCAACGGACGACTCCAGCCGGTGTGCAAACCAGTCCGAGAACTCCTTCACGAAAATGCCCGATGGACCGAGGAAGGTGTAAGATAGCGGGTCGTGACGGTGTGCTCTTTGCATCTCTAAAAGAAGACGTTCGGTTTTGCCGGAGAGAGCCGGGCCGCGAATTATGTAGAGCCTCAATTTTCTGGATTCCTCCTTTACCTTACCAACTTGGTCGACGTGATACAAGTAAATCCTCTATTTGGTCGGATTTGCTACACCCTTCCAAATCATTGGATGGGGCACTAATTAAAAAAGGTTTTGAATGGAATCTTGGAAAATCTACGGTGATGTGGATGTTACTGCTGAATGTCGGTTATAAATACGATAACCTCATTTAAAAATTCATGAAAACGAGACTTGGTTTGTTCATCCTGATGTCAATGGCTGTACTACATGACTTTCGGTGATTACCATTTTATCGACAGGTTAGATTAGACAATATACT
>CAYQFP010000089.1:0-7044 GCA_964416865.1 uncultured Methanotrichaceae archaeon | reverse complement strand
TGGGCTGGGATCGTCTTGCGTATCGGATAAGTGTCAAACTTAGCGTTCAGGACTATATGCCAGACCCATCCACAACCCAACCATCACCGAAGCCAGAGATTGTACACGAGCGTCTCGTAACCGATATCCTTATCAATTAGTGTGAGGTTATTCCAAAGAACAAATAATTAATATGAATCGGTCGTAAGTTATGACTAGTTAGTACAGATTGTTGGATAAAATAGCGCCCGTTATACGTCCGATATCACAGATCACTATCGGTTATTTTCGGGTGTATGGTAGTCATTTAATCAACTAAAGTCACATTCAGCCAGACTTGAGGGTATGATGCCACAGGAAGACGCGATCGAAATATCAGAACTGAGAGAGGAGTACACCCAGTTCGTCGGCCGGAAGCTGCTGATAATGCTAGCATCTCTTCTGGGGATCGTGCTGCTGATGGGGATCGCAACCACCCTGGGGTCGGCGGATATCAGCCCTGCCGAGGTCTACTCGGCCATACTGGCCAGGTTCCTGCCCGGTCAGTTCCAGACCACAGAATTCATAGATACCATCGTCTGGCAGCTTCGCCTTCACCGGGTCCTGATGGCCATATTCGCCGGGATGGGTCTTGCCATAGCAGGAACCGCCATGCAGGGCATCCTCAAGAACCCCCTGGCCAGCCCCTTCACCTTGGGAATCGCCTCCGCAGCCACCTTCGGAGCCTCGCTGGCCATAATCCTGGGCGCCGGGTTCGTCGGAGGCCAGTATCTCATCGTGGGAAACGCCTTCGTCTTCACCATGCTGGCCTCGATGATAGTCTACGGTCTGGCTAAGTACCGGGGGATCACCCCCGAGACCATGATCCTGGCGGGCATCGCCATCATGTACCTCTTCTCCGCCATGACCTCATTCCTCCAATACGTGGGAGAGTCAGAAGAGGTGCACGAGGTGGTCTTCTGGATGATGGGTAGCCTCGGCCGGTCGTCCTGGGACAAGGTCGGGATCATCGCCCTGGTTACCGGTGTATGCGCCCTGATCCTGATGAAATTATCCTGGGACATCAACGCCCTGGGCGCCGGTGACGAGACTGCCAAGAGCCTGGGAGTCAACGTGGAGGTGGTCAGGGTCACCTGCATGGTACTGGCCTCGCTGATAACCGCCAGCATAATCTGTTTCACCGGGACCATCGGTTTCATCGGTCTGGTGGCCCCCCACATAACCAGGATGATCGTCGGAGGCGATCATAGGTTCCTTATACCCGCCTCCGGGTTGGTGGGCGCGATCCTACTCCTGGGTGCAGACACCGTGGCCAGAACCATCATCGCTCCGGTAATCCTGCCGGTGGGTATCATGACCGCGTTTTTGGGCGTTCCGTTCTTCATCTACCTGTTCATGAAGAGGAGGAAAGGGTATTGGTAAAGATCACTATAGAGGGCCTATCTTTCAGTTACGGCAGCAACAAGATCCTGGACGGCCTCGACATCGTTGTGGGCGACTCGGAAATCCTGAGCCTGGTGGGACCGAACGGATCGGGTAAGACCACCCTGATCAAGTGCATCGACCGCATCCTCAAGCCCGAAGGCCGCATCCTCCTGGACGGGGGCAGAGATATCCGGTCCATGAGCTTAAGAGAGGTGGCCAAATACATCGGCTACGTGCCCCAGTCTTCTTCGTCGGTTCTCTCCACCACCGTCTTCGACACCATACTCATGGGCAGAAAGCCCCACATGGGCTGGCGGGTGGGCGACGAAGACATAGACCACGTGGTGAAGATCATGAAGCTCCTCCATGTCGAAGAGTTCGCGCTGAAGGACTTCAACGAGCTGAGCGGCGGCCAGAAACAGAGGGCCCTCATCGCCCGGGCACTCTGCCAGGAGCCGGAGGTCCTTCTGTTGGACGAGCCCACCTCCAACCTGGACGTGAAACACCAGCTGGAGGTAATGGATATCGTAACCACTCTGGTCAAGAAGACCGGGATCTCCGCGGTCATGGCCATCCACGACCTCAACCTCGCCGCCAGGTACTCCGATACCCTGGTGATGCTGAAGGACGGGAGGGTTTACGCCAGAGGCGACCCCGAGACCCTGCTCACCGAGGATAACATAAAGATCATCTTCGGGGTAGAAGCGGTGGTGATAAACAGCCTGGACCGGCCCTACGTGGTGCCTGTGAGGCCTCTCAACGGCGACGGGCGCCATATCTGATCCGACCTGATACCTGACCGAGTATGGAAAGGCAGAAGAGAGTGCCCAGGCCCGAGCCCGAGCACCGTTGTCAGGAAGACGATGGTAATGCCATGTTTTCCACCACATCGGTGGCGTGTTGCCAACGAGGTCACGATCTGGCGAACACGCCACACACTACCTATAGATATCACTTGGTATTAAACTTTTCGGTTTAGGTATTACACGGCGCTGCGGTTTGGTCAGAGAGAGAACCTTCTGTACATCATGGCCTGGATGTTGTTGATCCCCAACACTCTGGCCACGAGGCCGGCTTCGTCGCCCTTAAGGGTATGCGCCCTGGCCGGTGGTACGGGCTTGCCGTCCCGGGCAAAGATCACCCCGCCCTTCATCCGGGGACAGATGTATCCGCCTGCGTCGCCCTGGACGAAGATCTCGCCACCCCGCATCTCGGTACCGGTGAAGTCCTCGCATCTTCCCCGGACCACCAACCTTCCGCCCCTCATCAGAACCCCCGTGTTCCTGCCCGCATTTCCACGAACGTCCAGCGATCCTGAGCGCATCAGTATACCGGCGCTCATCCCTGCATCTCCTTTTACCCGGACGATTTTGTCCACGGCGTTCCTGGCGGCCAGGGTCTCTCTGACCAGTCCGTCCGCCAGGATTAGGTCTCCTTCGTCCAGGTGGTTGGGCTGGAGGATGGTGCCGCCCCGTTCCAAGACCTCGGTAACGGAAACGTACTTTTTATATCCGGTCTTGTCGGTCTCCACCTCGACTACGTTCCCCACGGGTGAGGCCACCTCGCCGCTGACGTAGACCACACCTCGCAGCATGCTGATGCCCAGGCGGCGGCCCACGTCGCCGTCCACGATAATGTAACCAGTTCCTTCGATTGGAACGCCTTCACCCCCGAGTTTCACCAGATCGACGCCAAGGCTCGACCCCAATCGACCACCGACATCGCCTCTGATCAGGACAGTCTCACCACGTTTGAGGCCTTCCACCATCTCTTTGTAGCTAGAACCGCCCACATTCTGAAGGGGATCTAACCTCGACCCTTGGTGCTGCCAGTAAAAATCGAAGGTGAAATCGCAGAGGCAGTCTTCTCCCGAAGCCTCGATCTCTATCAAAAGATCACCATCATGAGGTCCGTCTCTTCTCTGCTATCCGTCCGGATAACTTGACCCCTGCCAGGGCGATCAGTATGGCCAGGATCGCCGAGGCTGCCAAGTATTTGGCGCTCTGCCCGGGGAAGGCCAGATCGGTGTTGTTGGCCAGGATGAAGACGCTGGCGCTCCAGAAGATCAGTCCTGTGGAGAATATAAAGAAGGGATAGGAATAAGTGCGCTCGTCGCCGACGCCTTCGAGGTAAAAGTCCAAGATTTTGCCCAGGTTAACACAGATCCCTGCGGCCACGTACCACCATACGCTGGCGTTGATGAAGATCATGACCAGCGTGATGTAGCCGTACCAGATATCCCCCGTATAGTAATCCCAGAACCTGGTGGCACCCTGGATGGTGGCGATCACCATCAAGACCGCGGCCAAGACATAGGTGACGAAGGCGACCCTACCTCGGTAGAGAGAACCCGTGAACGTCTGTTTGGTATCATCGATGAAGTCGTCCAGCCCCAGCCACCTGGAGAAGAAGTATATCCCCACTGCACCGGTGATGGCGACTACGGCCAGCTCAGACCTGCCGAGGATGCTGAATATGGTGTATATGAGAAGCGGGAGACTCATGAGGAGGAAGAGTGGATGGCTGATCTTCGGTTCCTCGAATAATTTCTTGAGCAGGTAGTAGGTGCTTTCCAGGTTGTGGCTCTGCTTCACCAATACCCGCCGTACACCGTTGACCTTGACCCGCGACAGGATTATGGGGAGAAGGGCCTCGTCCTCGGCACCATCGGAGACGACTATCACCCCCACGGGGTGGAAACGCTCGATGAGGATATCGAGCTGCTCGGCTATCTTTTTGTCAGAGACCAAGCCGACGTTGGTATCGCCCGTCAGGGTGACGATCTCCACGTCCTTGCCCTCTGCCATGAACTCGTCATAGGCCTTAATCCCGCCGAATATTGTATTGAGGTCCGAGTCCTCCGGATCGGCGATCCCCATGGTCAGAGCCGCTTCGGCGTTGGCCACCCGCCCCACTACAGGACTATCGATCCCTGCCTTCTTTCCCAGGTCGTCGTCTCTGTCGATGCAGAGCACCAGAAGGTCCATAGTTTGACCTATCCGTGAGGAACGTACTTAAACAATTCTCTAGTCACCGAAAAGATAAATAGTCACAAAATATATATGCCGCCCCCACAATCTACGGTTATATGAGGTGTTTTGTATCTGTTGTCGCGCTGATCTTGGTCGTCACCGTATCGAGCGCGGCTGTCTCGACCGCCTCGGGTACCTCGGGCACCTCCATCGACTTCGAACTCATCCAGCATGCGGTCGAGGTTTACAACGTCAGCATCGAAAACGCGCCCGATATGGTGAAGAGCCTTCTAGGCGATGAAAAAATCGAGATCAATATCATCAGGGTGAACGGCACGATCCTGGTTGCCGGGCTGTATATGGAGAATGCCTTGGTGGTGAAAGCGGTTGAAGGAGAGATGGATTCTCCCACCGTCGTGATTGAAGGGAAGGAAGATGCCATCACCAGGATCCTCTGTGCGAAAGATCCGGTAGAGGTCTTCCAGCAGGCCCGGAACGACGGCGAGATCCGTATCATCGGCAAGACTTTCAAGGCGAAGTTTAAGATCGCCGCGGCCCTCTCCAGCACCACTCTGCTTGAGTTCTTAGCCAATGTGGCAGCCGGATAGATTTTTTTTGATTACTTTTTCAGATCGATGTTCTCCGCGACGATCTTGTGAGCGCAGAAGTCGCCGCACATGGTGCAGACTCTGCTGTCTGTGGGGGATCTATCGTCTCTTACCTTTCTGGCTGTCACCGGATCTATGGCCAGATCGAACTGTTCCTCCCAGTACATGTCCCGCCGGGCCCGTCCCATGGCCAGGTCTTTCTCCCGGGAGCCGTTCTTGATCATATCGCCGACGTGTGCCGCTATTCTGGATGCCATCACCCCTTCTCTTACGTCAGACTCGTTGGGCAGCGCCAGGTGCTCTGCAGGGGTCACGTAGCAGATAAAATCGGCACCGTAGGCGCTGGAGAGGCTGGCACCGATGGCCGCCACCAGGTGATCGTACCCGGGGGCGATGTCCGTGACCAGGGGGCCCAGCATATAGAAGGGCTTCTCGTTGGAGAGCCTCTTCATGACCTTCACGTTTGCCTCGATCTCGTCTATGGGTATGTGTCCCGGCCCTTCCACTATGGTCTGGACGCCGAAGTCGTGTGCCTGATCGGCCAGCTCGCTGTTTATTATCAGCTCCTGGACCTGGGTGCGGTCGGTGGCATCGTGTACGGCCCCCGCCCTCATCCCGTTGCCCGTGCTCAGGGTGACCTCGTGCTCCTTCAAGATCTCCAGTAGGTAGTCGAACTCGCTATAGAGAGGGTTCTCTTTCTCGTTGTGTAGCATCCAGGCCACCATGAAGGCTCCGCCCCTGCTACACAACCCTCCGAACCTGCCGCCCTGGCGCTTGAGCCTCTCCACGCAGATGCTGTTGATCCCGGTGTGGATGGCCATGAAGTTGGTGCCCGCTTTCGCCTGCGCCTCGTGGGCCCGGAATAGGTCATCTTCGGTCATGTCTACTCCGGCCCCGTACTTTCTTATGGCCTCGATGAAGGCCTGGTAGAGGGGGACGCTCCCAACGCTCAGGGAGGTGTTCTCGATCACCCTATTCCTTATCTCGGTGAAGTCTCCTCCGGTGGAGAGCTCCATCAGGGTGTCGGCTCCCGCGTCTTCGGCGGCCCTGGTCTTTCTTATCTCCATATCCAGGTCCACGATATCGCTGCTGGTGCCTACGGTGGCGTTCACCTTCGTCCGGAGACCTTTGCCTATGCCCACCGGCCGTGTCTCCCGATAAGGGCTGAGGGGGATGACGATCTTCCCGCTGGTGATCCCTCGCAGGACGAACTCGGGGGTGACGCCCTCCTCCCGAGCCACTGCCTTCATCTCTTCGGTCGTCTTTCCGTTTTTAGCATCATTTATGATTCCCATGAATGATCTCCTGATATCGATCATAAGCGAATTGTATTTAAAGATTAGTGCCAAACCCCATGCCTAGAATTTTCGGGCGGTTTTCACATATGTCAGGCAATGCTTTCGGCGCCCTATTCAGGGTCACGACATGGGGGGAGAGCCACGGGCGCGCGGTGGGTGCGGTGGTGGACGGTTGCCCTGCGGGCTTATCATTAACCGAGGACGACGTCCAGAAAGAGCTGGACCGAAGGCGCCCCGGTCAGAGCGAAGTATCTACGGCTCGCCAGGAGGATGACCGGGTGGAGATCCTCAGCGGCGTTTTCGAGGGGAGGACCACCGGCACCCCGATATCGATGCTGGTATGGAACAAGGACGCCCAGCCCGGCGCTTACGAGGCTCTCAGGCACCGACCACGTCCGGGCCACGCCGACTACACGTACATCGCCAGGTACGGCATACGGGACCACCGGGGCGGAGGCAGGTCATCGGGCAGAGAGACCGCGGGCCGGGTTGCTGCAGGCGCGGTGGCCAAGAACCTCCTCAGCCGGGTGGGTGTAGAGGTCCTGGGTTATGTGATCGAGCTGGGGGGCGTCAAGGCATCGGTCACCGCCGCAGACCTCACCCGCCTCGGAGAACTCACCGAGAGCAACCCGGTCCGCTGTCCCGATCCCGAGGCGGCGGGAAAGATGATCTCCGCCCTGGAGGATGCCCGGCGGGGGGGCGACAGCCTGGGCGGGATCGTGGAAATCGTGGCCAGGGGTGTGCCTCCCGGTCTGGGAGACC
>CAYQFP010000088.1:0-7046 GCA_964416865.1 uncultured Methanotrichaceae archaeon | reverse complement strand
AAGACCTTTCTTGCCGTAGTCTGGGCAATCCACGTCCCAACACCAAAATTGCGATAGGTCTAACTCATCCTGCAAAGCTACGCCCTCACAGTCTAAATTATGCTAAAAGTATATAAAGGTTTCAGTCTCCAGTGGACACGACCTGATTTAATATGTCGCTATAATCTATATACTCGAAAGTCATGTACTATTAAAAATGAGATGAGATGGTCCTATTCTACCGCCCTGAGGGATCTGTCACAGCGCCCGTTAAGGTGCCTACCGTTCCCAGCTGGCGGGGGAAACTGACCATATTAGCATACCTGGCTTCAGAAAGAGGCTCTTGTGGGATGGTACGGAATATATTATTGTGTCTGGACAGATACGATAATACGGCACACACCGGCAATCTGCCTACGGCCGATCAACGACGATGCGGAAGGGCTCGAAAGCTATGGATATTCAACATAATGACCCCGAAAGAAAGCAGACGGAGGAAGAGCTCCGGGCCTCAAAAGAGCGATACAGTCTGCTGGTAGAGAATATCGATGGTGTGATCTACGCCATCGATACCCAGGCGAATATCACCTACATTAGCCCGACGATCGAGCAGATCTCTGGCTATACCGCAGATGAGGTCCTCGGCCAGTCCGTATATAATTTGTTTCATCCTGACGACCTGCCATACATGCGGACCAGGATGAGAAATACTCTGGCAGGTAAACCAAAGCTCGCCGAGTCTCGGCTAGTCGACAAGAAGGGCGATATCCATTTCGTACGTACCTACGCCAGGCCGGTCAAGAAGGCTGGCCGACTGGAAGGTCTCAAAGGGATCCTTATCGACATCACCGAGCAGAAGCGTGCCGAAGAAGCGCTCAGGGAGGGCGAGGAGCGATTGAACCTAGCCATCGGTGGCGCATTCGGTCTGGTTCTCTCCGGCCAGGATCAAACGGAGCATCTCAGGATTGAAGATGAGATGAGGTCGGAACGCAAGCTTTTCCGGAGCATAGTCGAGGGTGCCGACTTTTTCATCGTCGGTTTTGATCGTCAGGGCAGGATATCCCTCTTCAACAGGGGCAGCGAGATAATCACCGGCCACCGGGCTGGAGACGTTCTGGGGAAGAACTTCTTCGACCTGCTGATACCAGATAGGGCCAAGGCCACCTTTCGGGATCACATAGAAGCTCTGGCCGAAGGCAGGTCGAACGACCATATGGACGAGCCCGTGCTCACCAGTTCGGGCGATGAGGTGCACCTCCAGTGGGGCTGGAGCGTTATCAGGGGTGAGTCCGGCGAAATCGAGAGGATAATAGCCTTTGGTCGGGACATATCTTACAAGCGTTGGTTGGAAGAACAGATGTTCCTCTTCCTGGATGCTATAGAGTCCTCGAACGACGGTATCGCCATATTCGGAGGAGATGGCTGCCTGATATTTGCCAACCCCGCCCTTCTGGGCATGTACGGTGCCCACCTGGAAGACGTGCGAGGGAGATCGTATAAAGACTTCATCCTGGAGACTGAGGAAGGGCTCCAGATAGAGGGAAATAGCTGGCAAGGGAGGGTCTCCTGTATACGCACGGACGGGACCAATTTTCCCGCATCGGTCAGCGTTGCTCCTGTCGCCGACAAGGACGGCAGAGAGACGGCCATCATCGCCGTAGTGAGGGATATATCACAGAGCGTCGAGTACGAGCAGAAGCTGAAATCGCTGAACAGCGAGCTGGAGAGGTTCGCCTATACAGTATCCCACGACCTGCGTGCACCTCTTAGAGGCATCAAAGGTTTTGCAACCGTGCTACAAGAGGACTATGGAGACCGGCTGGACGAGACAGGCAGAAGGTATCTGGACCGGATCAGGGACATATCGACTAATATGGACCGGCTGGTCCTGGACCTGCTGGACTACTCTCGGGTAGGCAGGATCGTCTCCCCACCACAGAAGGTCGACCTGCGGGATCTGGTGACGGAGGCCTACGAGGATGTAAAATCGCTAGCGTGCGGTGGTGAGGTGGAGTTTACCATCACGGGCGACTTCCCGGTGATGAGCTGCGAGCGAAGCCGGATAAAGCAAGTCTTCGCCAACCTCCTGAGCAACAGCTTGAAGTACGCACAGGGGCCGCCAGTGATCGAGGTGGGTTGCATCAACCAGGGCGATGCATACGAGTTTTACGTCACGGACGAGGGGATTGGGTTCGAGATGGACTATATCGACCGGATATTCGAGCCCTTCATCCGGTTGAAGAGAGATGGCGAGGGCACGGGCATAGGCCTGGCCACGGCCAAGAAGATCGTGGAGACCTGTGGCGGAAAGATCTGGGCCGAGTCGAGTCCTGGGAAAGGAAGCACCTTCAGGTTCACCCTTCCCAGCGAGAAAATCCTCAATTCGGTCGGATTTACTTGAGTACATAAATGTAACACTATATACTTGGAGTAACTCCTACCAAAGGGAAGAGCTCCTTGTTTTTGGCACAACTTATTAGTATATCATCGCATTACACAGCCTATCGTGAACCTGTTGATGGGGAGTCTATAATGACGTATCTATTCGGTCCCGTTCCTTCCCGGAGGCTGGGTATCTCCCTGGGAGTGGACCTTGCCCCTTACAAGACCTGTACCTTGGACTGCACTTACTGCCAGCTGGGCAGGACCACCGATCTTACCCTAGCCAGGGAGGTGCGCGTCCCGCCAGGAGAGGTGCTCCAGGAGATTGAGTCTCGGTCTGGGGACGACTTTGATTACCTGACCCTGGCCGGGTCGGGCGAGCCAACACTCCAGGCGGATCTGGACGTTATAATCAAAGGGGCGAAGAAGGTAGTGGATAAACCTGTAGCGGTTCTGACCAACGGCACATTATTCACCAGTCCTGTGGTCAGACGTGAGGTAGCCGAGGCCGATCTTATCATACCATCTCTCGACGCCGCAACCCAGTCAACTTTTGAGAAGGTGAACCGCCCCCATCCGGCCCTCAGGATCGACCGGATCATCGAGGGTCTAAAGGCACTGAGGGCGGAGTTCGAAGGAGAGATCTGGCTAGAGGTTATGCTGGTCAAGGGACTGAACGACCAGGAGGCTGATCATATCGCAGAGGCCGCCGAGCGCATCGGACCCGATAGGGTCCAGCTCAACACCGTGGTCAGGCCACCGACAGATCCTGTCCAGCCCCTGAGCTCCGACGAGATGAATGATATGCTAGAGGTCTTCTCCGGTGCGGAAGTTATCGCCGATTGGAAGAGGGGGACTGCCGGGGATACTGAGTATCATATACTAGCGCTTCTTTCCAGGAGGCCGTGTACCCTCGATGAGCTGAGCGCCCTCACCGGTCTCCACCGGAACGAGGTCTTGAAGTATCTTGAGGTTATGGAAAGCGCAGAGAAGATTGTGAGGCTGCAACATGGCGATCGACTATACTTTCGACCCTCGTGATATCATGAAGTTTGAGCCCGGACAGTTGTCTGGGATATTGTGCTGGTGTTTATATGGACGAATGTGATGGAAAGTGTGGCACTTGTGCCGAGAGTGATGCCTGTACCGATCCGAGGAAGGATATGGAGATGCAGGCCATGAAGGTCTCGGAGAGGATAGGCAAGATAAAGCACAAGATAATGGTGGCCAGCGGGAAAGGTGGTGTGGGCAAGAGCACAGTTGCAGTAAACTTGGCCAGGTCCCTCTACGATAAGGGCTACACGGTGGGCGTGCTGGATGCGGACATCACCGGACCCAGCGTGCCCAAACTACTGGGCGTGGAAAACGATAGGCTCTTGGCAGGATCCGAGGGGATAACGCCCACCGACGCCAGGGGGGTGAAGGTGATGTCCATGGCCCTCGCCCTATCGAGTCCTGATTCGGCTGTGATCTGGCGCGGGCCCATGAAGATGGCGGCCATAAAGCAGTTCATGTCGGACGTCACCTGGGGCGACCTGGACTTCCTGATAATCGATCTGCCACCAGGAACCAGTGACGAGCCCCTCAGCGTGGTCCAGCTGATACCTGACCTGAGCGGGGCGATAATCGTCACTACTCCTCAGGAGGTGGCTCTTCTGGACTCCAGGAAGGCGGTGAACATGGTCAAGTCCATGGACGTGCCCGTGCTGGGTATCATAGAGAACATGAGCGGTCTTCGCTGTCCTCACTGCGGAGAGGTGTTGAACATATTCAAGACAGGGGGCGGCGAGAAGGCCTCGGAGGAGCTAGGGGTACCCTTCTTGGGCGCGATACCTTTGGATATGGACATAACTCCCCTCGCCGACAGAGGGATAACCTTCGTCGAGCAGGACACCGATGCTAAGAAGAGCTTTGAGGAGATCGTCAAACGTCTGATCGAAAAACTGGATGGTTAGAGAGAGTGTGAGAGTGGCTGTGGTTTCAGGGCCACAGCCCAAAATATGTATTCATCGCCAAAACCCCGACGCCCACCGCTGCGCAGGCCGCGACCACCGTTTTTGGATCCAGCTTTATCGCGGTATCGTCTGCATCGAAGTACCTCATCAGCCCTGCAGAGGACATGAGGCCGCTGCTATCAGACTTCTTCTTCGCCATGGTCACCACCTATATCGTCTGCTTCAAGTATGTTTCGGCCCAGGGGCCATCCGTTCCTCGACTGGAACGGATAGTTGTCGGTGGTTTCTTCTCCTATCATGCGGGGGCGGTCGTAGCAAGGGTCGCCCGTGCATATGTGGTCGCTCCAGTGGTTGCCGCCTGTCAGAGGACCTTTATCCCACGAATTATTTGAGCCGTCATCGCTCGCCTGTTCGAGGTTATCTATCAGGTTGTTGTGGTATACCTCATTTGCTCTAGATTCCTTGATTGAGATGCCAAACGAGTTGTTCTCGATGACGTTTTCCACGATCTCATTCTCGTTGGAGGTGATCAGTCTGACCCCCGTATCCTGGTTGGACTCGATGACGTTTTCTCTGATTTGGTTTGCGTTTGATCCGGATAGCAATATCCCGCTTCTGTTGTTCTGACTGAAGGTGTTCTCATCGATCTGGTTGGAGCTGGAGTCTACCAGGAAGATCCCGCTGAACCTGTTCTCGCAGGCCAGGTTTCCCTTGATCATGTTATGACTGGAGTCGTGAATATACATGCCGTAGCAGTTTGATATATCGTTGTTCTGGATCAGGTTATCTCTAGAGCCGTAGAGGAATAGGGCGTCGTTGGTGATAACGTTCTCCTGGACGGTGAAGTTGTCGCAGTAGGCCAGGGTGAGCTGAGCACATTCTAGGCCCTCAACCCAGAGACCCGAACGGTCGTAATAGTAGAGGATCGGCTTTCCGTCCATCGTGTTGGACTCTGCGATCTGGTTCTGGAAGCTATCCTCGGAGTCGCCGTATACATAAAGACCCCACATGACGTCGGTGAGGACGTTTTTCTCCAGCACGTTGGCTGATGAGGAGTCCAAGATCCATATCCCATTGTCAACATCATTGAGCTGGTTGTTGTAGATAGAATTCCTGGAGCTCTGCCTCAGTTCGATGGCTTTTGTGGTGTTTGCGAACCTGCATCCTTTGATCTCGTTATCTTCACAAGAGTCGTTCATCCAGATGCCGTATACGCCGTCGGATACTAGGTTGTCCTCCAA
Organism: uncultured Methanotrichaceae archaeon; assembly: GCA_964416865.1. Lineage (GTDB taxonomy): Archaea > Halobacteriota > Methanosarcinia > Methanotrichales > Methanotrichaceae > UBA204. The sequence continues at coordinate 1,489 of CAYQFP010000088.1, read as the reverse complement.
TAGGTTGCTGTTGCTCTTGACGTGTATAACAATGCCACGGTGCCATCTCGCAGCGCTGTTACCGGTTATGGTGTTATTATCGGAGGAATGGAGCAGGATCGCTGCAGAGATCAGCCTATCTGCGTTGTAGACTCCGTCCTCAGCCTGATTGTTCTTTATGGTGTTCTCGGCGGAGTTTTGTAGGACGATCCCGCAGAGACAGTGGCGCGCCAGGTTATCCTCGATCGTGTTTTGGGATGAGCTATTCAAGAACACACCATGAAGATCGTTGATGAACAGGTTATCTCTTATATCGTTCCCGTCGGAGTCCACGTAGATCGCCGGTCCCGTGAAGTTGGTTATCGTCAGCCCCTCTATCACGCAGCCATCGGCCTGAACCTTAATCCCGAAGGGGTTCCCGTCGTACTCCAGGAAGATACTCCCCTCTTCGCCACGGAGCGGCATGATGGTGAGGCTCTTGTCCAGAATGATATGCTCTTTGTAGATGCCGGGCTTCACGTATAACGTGTCATCGTCGCCTGCTGCAAGGACGGCCTCATTTATGGAACTGTAGAAGCCATCGTCGTCTACGATGTACATCTTCGCTTCGGCACCGGGGACGGTCCCGGCGATCAATAGTATAAACAGAGCGGTTGCGAGTTTCAACATACCTCCACCCAGGTCGAGAGCTTCTTAATCACTAATACCCTTTTCCATTAGAACGTCTTCATGAGCACCAGGTCGATAGGACGGCGTGTGCATGGGTATTTTTATCATGAAAATGACGACCTCGATTGCCTATGCCTGCCGATTTTTATTCTTCGGGCATGAGACTGGGTATCATGAACGTCTATTCTGAGCACATAAAGCCATACTTTATGTACTATGCCAAAAAATGGCTACACATCTTCAGTCAGGCAGGGGATTGCCTGATACCTAACATAAATATTGAGGTAGTGATGCTATGGTGGATGGGAAACGAAACGCGGTGAAGTTGACAATTTTTCTCGTTGCGATAAACCTTCTTTTAGTTCTGGCGATGGTGACTGTCGTTGCCCAACCTGCTGACGACCTTTTACCAGTGAGCAGTTATGATGAAGAGGTCCAGCCTGCGCAAAATTTAGCAATTGGTGGTGAGACGGTACAGATTAGGTTCAGCACGTGGCATCTTCCAGACAGCATAGAGATGCAAACCGTCTGGATACCGATGCTCGAGGAGTTGAAGGATAGAAGCGACGGTCGTATAAGCTACACCATATTGGACGGCACGTTCCCGGGCGAAGGGACAGGCAGTTATGATATGGTAGCAGATGGGATCTCAGACATGGGCTATGCTACTTTAACCTGGACGCCGGGGCGCTTTCCTCTTACTGACGTACTCTCACTACCTGCCACTATTGAGTGCAAAGATACCGCTGCCGAAATAGGCAATGTTATGTACGAGCGAATCCTCCACCAGGAGTTTCCCGATGTGAAAGTCATCGAGTTGAATGGATGCATCAGCTCCTAC
>CAYQFP010000087.1:0-7048 GCA_964416865.1 uncultured Methanotrichaceae archaeon | reverse complement strand
GATGCGATCCGAATATCAAACACCCAAAAAACGCCGAAGGCCGGAGCCGGGATTCGAACCCGGGTCATGGGATCCACAGTCCCAAAGGATATCCCCTACCCTACCCCGGCACTGGTGGCATCGGACTCACTTTGAGATAATAAAGCTTTCCCCGCGCCAGGCGCTCCTTTCGATCCGGCGCGGTGACTGGACGCGCCCGGTGAGATCAGGACCCGGGATCCAGGTCCGGCTGGCGCCCATCTCGATAGGCGTTCTTTGTGGCGTCGACGACCAGCGATATCAGATCATCCAACCGGTTGATGTAATAGACCGTACCCAAGCTCTTCAGCGCACCCTCTACCTGCTGGTTTTTGTTCGTCTCGTCTATGCAGAATAGCACGAACCTGCCCGCTTTGGCAGCTTCCTGGATACTATCCCACTGGTTGTAAAGGTTCTGGATGTGAGTATCGGTTATGCAGAGGATGAGACAACCCTTCCTGGCTTCGGCCAGCTCCTGCACGATATCTCCGGGGATGTGGGTCCTAGAACCCAGGTACTGGACCAGGACGTCTTCCACCACGTCCAGATCTCTGGTCCACCCCTGGACGACGACCTGGTCGCTGAAGCTGACCGCCGCCAGCTCCGCGCCCTGGGAGTATGCAAACTGGCTGGCCTTGAAGGCAGCCAGGGTAGCAGAATGGGTCTTCGTCCCGGCACGGTGGCCGTCCATGGACCTGCTGGAGTCCAGGACCACCAATAAGTCAGGAACGCGCCCGGCACCGGCCATCATCTCGCAGGACTCCTGCTCCCGCTTGTAGGTGGTAATCCCCGGGATCAGCCTGGGGCTGAGGCTCAACGAATAAGGGACATCCAGATCGCTGGGCGGGTCGGAGAACCTCCACTTCACCAGACCCGTGGGGTACCAGCTCTCTTTGACCCTGGAAGAAGGTCTAATCTCGATACTATAGCTCTGGTCCCGGTACCACCTCTTCAGGTCACCCCGAAGACCCAGAACCTTCAGAGCTCTTCTGTACTCCTCGGGTTCAAGATCCGAGGCAAGACCGGAAAGCGGAGCCGCATGAGCGTTCCCCTTCAGCATCTCCAGTGTCCTGACCTCACCTTGCCCCAGCAACCCGGGATCAAGCCCCTCCAGGATCCTGGCGGTCTGCTGGCACTGCCTGAACCATCGGCTCCGATCTCTGACCCCCCAGGAGAAGACCTGGAGGAGCTCCTCTTCCTGAGGCAGATCCGACGACGGCAGACCAGGACCAAGATCCCAGTACCTGCCCAGGAACCCCAAAACCGCCCGGTCCAGAGGCGTGAGGTCCTCCTTTTTCTCTTCTGCCAGGCGTCTCCACCCCAGGACCACCTTCTCCTCGTCCTCATCGCTCCTCTCCAGACGGAAGGTGTCCACCACGATCTCGGAAAAGACGTTCACCATCACCCTGGCCAAAGACTCGTTTCTGCGGCTGAGGCCACGCAGAGCGGCCAGGGAAAGCTGGCCCGCGATCTCCAGGGACCGGGGGCAGAATAGATAATGAACTATGAGGTGGTCGAAGAGGTTCTCGATATAGAGAGGTCCCTCATCGATCGTACCCCGGCCGACGACTATCCTGTAGTTCTCGAAGGGAAACGCACCCTTTCCGGCCTCGCCGATCACCGGCCGGGGTAGCAAAGGCCTGTGCCAGTTCGAGAGAGACTTCTCCCAGACCTCAAGGACCTCTTCTTCGATAGATCTTTCCGCCAACCTTTCCTGCCCCCGCCTCGGAGCCGTAGCCCCTGGCATATATCGCGCCACCCCTCATCCGCCATCCTGCCCGGGTTCCGGCTCCGCCCTTCACCAGGATCCGGCCGCCTTTCATCATAAGACCCAGATAGCTGCCCGCGTCACCGCCCACACAGATCCTGCCACCCTCCATCAACCAGCCGGTCCTGGACCCGACCCTCTCCTTGGCCACGATCCTGCCCCCCCTGTTGCCCAGACCCAGATAGTCACCCGCTTTGCCCAAGACGACGCCCCAGCCACCCCTCATCTTTCTAAAGGCATAGTCGCCGCAAGAGCCGGCCACGATCCCACCGCCAGCCATCTCCTGACCCAGATAGTCGCCTGCTTCGCCCTTCACAACGATCCTCCCGCCGCTCATCTTCTCCCCTACATGATGAGCGCCTCTGCCCCCGTCCAGAACGATCATCCCCTTCCTTAGCTCCAGACCTGCAAAGTCCATGGCAGGCAGTATCAACGGCTCTGGGATCCTCTCGGCAACCAGGCTGGATAAAAAACCCCAGACGATCTGGTCGTGCTTTTTGGCCCGCGGCCCGGTCTTGATCAGGCCGAAGAGGAGTTTCTTGTCAGATGGAGCCAGCCCCTCCACCTCGGACCAAGTAGGCTTATCTCCTACCTTCTGGATGAAGTCCTCGAACCCCAGGACAAAATCGCCATCGCGCGTCTTTAAACGCCTCTTTTCTCTAGCCTTGCCCTTGTAGGCGTCTTTCATGAAACCCTTGAGGCTCATCCCATCTGCTCCAGGGCCGGGATGTAATCTAGACAAGCGATGGGATCGTCGTAACCGGCAAGCTCCCTCGCAGCTTCTTTGAACGAGATCTCCCCGTCCACCGCCCTGGAGAAGATCATGTTCATGTCCCCCCGTTCGTTGAGGGTCCGGTTGATGCTTTTCTCCACCAGGTCTCTGACGTACTCCAGCCGTCTGGCCCCGTAGTAGGGAGGTCTCGCCAGGACGGACCGGTTGGGAGTGACACGATGCCAGATCACGTAAGGTGCTATCGCCCTCAGAACATCGATCTTGGTATCGGCGTCGGCAAGGCCTGTCAGGAGAGCCATGGACTTTGTGTAGGCTCTCAGGTCCTGTCTCACCCTGTCGGAGAGACCCTCGTCCACCTGCCAGCAACAGACCTCGGGATTGTTGAAGTAATGGCATCCCGCACATAAACCCCGGCTGGGTTTGGTGCCCGATAGCTGACTCTTATCGTAGCCAGGGGCCCTTTCGCACAGGGTAAAGTCCCTGACCAGAGATACCACCGCCAGCTCCACCTGGCTGTCCAGGTCGACCTCTGCCACCAGCCGGGGAAGTGCTTCGAACTCCTCTGCGCCGAACCTGGGCAGCCTCTTGGCAAGCTCCCGGACCTCTTCGTTTCGTTCTGCCAGGGCCAGTCCGCCCAGCAGGTCAGGCTGAATGGCAGGAACAGAGACCGATATCCGGTCCAGGAGCGCCTCGTCCAAAGGATAGGTGGAACTGAAGTCGGGGTTCATGGTAACGAAATAGCAGGTATCTCCGACGTTCAGGGTTTTTCCCGCATAGTTGACCTTCCGCTTCTGGAGAAGTTCCAGGAAGATGTTCTGCTTCCCGCTGGGGAAGCGGTTGATCTCGTTGATCACCTTCCAGTTCGACCGAGACCAGGGGGTCCACAGAACCTCGATGGCCTCGCCACCCGAAGAAGACCACTGGCGGGGGTCGATGAAGCCCACCATCTTCTCTTCGGTCTGCTCGGGATGGCCCGAGACCATCAGATTCTCCACATCGTCGAAGTCCAGTCCGGTAAAGGCACTACCCAGCAGGTTCACCAGGGTAGTCTTGTTGGCCCCCATCCCACCGTACAGGAGGACGGTCCTGTTCCTGAGACAGGCATTGGCCAGCGAGAAGTAGAGCTGGGAGTTCAAGTGACGGTCGCCCACCCGAAGGTCGAGTATTCCCATATGGAGGCGCAGTTCTTTTAGGGTCGCGACCAGGACGTCGATCTTCACCAGGAGGTCGGACATATAATCGAAGGGGGATGAACTCTTAGCTATTCTTTCACCCCCACCAGAGCGCTGGCCAGCATGATTGGACCTGCAAAATCTTTTCTGGCCCGGCTGGAGTCCACGAAGACCCGGTCCATTATCACCGGGGCTCCGAAGCCTTTCACTCCAGAGAGAAGCATCATGGTGCGGAATATCAGGTTTCCAGATATGCCGTCCGGCGCCACGATCAGGTCGTCTCCCTTACAGGTCTCGATGAGGATCCCTCGATGACAGGCCTTGACCCCAGCGTCGGATGCCAGTCTGGCCACCAACTCGCCCTCGGCCAGGGTCCTGTCCACCCTTTTGCTCCGGCCCAGATCCTCCATCCTCCCGCCGGAGAGTATAGAGACCGCAGGATCTACGCCCATCGCCCTGATGTACCCGGCGCCCATCACCGCCAGGTCACGCCGGTCAGATATCGAGTCGCCCTCGGCGATGCCTACTGGAGCCAGAAAAAAGCTCCAGCCAGATAGCTCCATGAGCGAGATCCGTCTCACCCTTATCTCGAAGGCGTCTACGAGAGCCTTCACGGCCCGGGTGGCGGACGTGTTACCCCTGACGGCGCCGTCGATCTCGCCTCTGGCCAGCAGGTCGACCAACGCAGACGGTGGGTTTTTAGTTTCAACCCGTTCCAGCTCGCAGTCGCAACCAGGATCGCCGACGATCACGATCTCCGCGTACTCCGAGGCGGCCTCTATGCCTTTGAGGAGACGAGAACCGCCGCCGTCCATGCCGACGCCGATCCTGGCACGCCTCGTTCTGGCCGCATCTTCCAGTCTGGATATGAACTCGGCATCCACAAAATCGCCTCACTTTATCCCCGTGATCCGGTCGCGCCGGAAATCGAAGAGAACCGCGCGATCGGCGCCGGAGACGATCACCAGGCGTTTCCCCCCGGTCACCTCGCCGATCCTCGCCGCCGACAGTCCGCGCCTCTGGAAGACCCCGACCACCTCGTCTGCGTCTTCGGGCGCGGCGGTGACCACGAACCCCATGCCCGGATACATCTTCTGCCAGGATATCATCTCCATCTCTTCGGGCATGGGGGCCGAGTCCATGTCCACCACCGCGCCCACACCACTGGACTCCAGGAGCATCCCCAGGGTGCCCAGCATCCCAGGGTTGCTGATATCCTTGCCTGCGGTGACCAGGCCGCTCTCTCCTAGCTCCTGCATCGATCCGAGCTGGCGGAGCAAGACCTCGCCGTCCTTGAAGCTGGTAGAATCCCAGTTGATCTGGAACTTGGGATGGACCGTGCCGTCCAGATCCACTGCCGCCACCACCGCGTCACCGGGCCGGGCCGTGCTGCTCAGGATGACCGCGTCCTTCCTGGCCTTGCCGAGGATGGCCACGTCCAGGGAGCTGTAGGGTGTATCAGGATGGAAGTGGCCTCCTACTATGGGGACGTCGAACTTCTCGATACCCTTTCTAAGACCGCGAAGGACGTCCTCGGCCAGCTCGGGAGAGTCGGCGGAAAATACGTCGACCATGGCGAGGGGCCATCCACCCATGGCCGCGATGTCGTGAACGTTCACCAGGACTGCGCAATAGCCCGCCCATTCGGCATCGGCCTCCAGCAGCTTGCTCCAGATGCCGTCTGCCGCAAGGAGAAGGACCTCGTCGCCGTCGTCCACGACCGCCGCGTCCTCGCCGGAGTAGGCTATGATCCGATCCGAGTCCACCGGAAAGTGCCGGACGAGGTCACCAATGGTCCTCTTGCGGGTTATGCCCACGAACCCGCGAAGCTCGGAGGCTAATGACTCCAGGTTCATCGGTTGCTCTCAGTCATTGGGGCAAAAAATAGCTGACGGTTCGGAGTGGATCATCATGTTTGATCTGCGCCTGCGAGGGTGAAGTAGGCGAGGAGCGCTTCGAGCTGTATCCGCTCGTTCGCCCCCTCGGCCATCCTGAAGTCGATCTCTCCGATCTTGTCTATCAGGTTCACCCAGGTAGCTTCGGGTAGCTGCGTCAGACTCGAACGGGGATCGTCCATGAGCTTGATCATCTCCCGGTACGTCTGGACTATGACATCCTCTCCGGAGAGACCCTGGATCAGGAGCAAATCGTCCAGGAAGCTCCTGGCCTTGGTGAACTCTCCCACCAGAGCCGAGTCGATCATATCCCTGATCTGTTCCGGCCTGGCGGTGGCCGTGGTCTGGTATATGGCCTCGTCGGTGACGAGATCCTCCATAAGCGAGGCTGCCTGAAGTGCGTTTATGGCGATCCTCATATCTCCACGGGCGACATAAACTATGGCCGCCAGCCCCTCGTCGGTCAGGGTGACGTTCTCCTGAGCGGCTATGTAGGTCATTCTATCCTTCACCGCCTTTTCGGTGAGAGACCTGAACCTGTAGACCGCACACCTGGACTGGATGGGCTCGATTATCTTGGAGGAATAGTTGCAGGATAGGACGAACCTGCAGTTTGCGCTGTACCGCTCCATCGTGCGCCTCAGGGCGCTCTGGGCATCGCTGGTGAGGGCGTCGGCCTCGTCCAGGAATATCACCTTGAACTCGGCCTCGCCCAGTGGAGCCATCCTGGCGAAGTCTTTCACCTTGTGCCTCACCACGTCTATGCCCCGCTCGTCGCTGGCGTTCAGCTCCAGGAAGTTGCCTCTCCAGCTCTCCCCGAAAAGTTCACGGACCGTGCTTATGGCCGCCGCGGTCTTCCCCACCCCGGGCGGACCGGAGAATAACAGATGGGGCAAGTTCCTCGATGCAACGTAGGACTTGAGACGCTTTATTATCTGATCCTGGCCCACCACGTCGTCCAGCTTAAACGGCCTGTACTTCTCGATCCAGATCTCCTCTCTGATAAGAAAAACCTCCCTGTTAAAGTCTTTCGGTAACTATATCAAAGTTCCCGTGGCCACCGCCGCGAAGAAGATTATGATGATGTGTGGAGATCGCTGTCGGGTAAGGATCGCTGTGGGATGCAACATCGATAGGATACTTGGTGCGGAGATCAGCGACGCGAGAGGACCTTGGGCGGCACAAGGACCGCGGATGGTGTAGGATGGTGTATAACGTCCCGAGCCTCGTTCATTTCTTCACTTATTTCAATTTCTTTTTCAAGGCGGGAATATCCTTTTCAACCGTATCCCAGACGGCATCTATGTCTACCCCCAAATAATCGTGTATCAATTTGTCTTTCCCATTCCGGACCCCCCTCCAAAATCGCCAATAATAAAAGAGCAAGATCGTGGTCGAGCGCGGCCAAATCGTCAAAATCTGAGGGTAAAACCGCGAATTAACGCGAATTAAAAGAAAATAT
>CAYQFP010000086.1:0-7072 GCA_964416865.1 uncultured Methanotrichaceae archaeon | reverse complement strand
ATTTGGATATAACTCTTTCCGATCTCGTCAAAACATCATTTGCTTCATATGATAACATTGTTAAGTTATTTGTAGCTTCTCTTTGGTAATCGGCCATGACTCTTTTATTTCGCATGCGTTCTAAATCAAACCCAATCTTGCGTCTTCTGTCGCTCTTTTTTTTGAGGCCTTCATCGTAGCCTTTGAAGTAATTAATAACGAAACTGTGGGCTTGATCTTTTGGGACACTCTGGTGGTCGACGTCCTCTAAGTAGTTTTTAGCATTACAAAATGCGGCATAATAAGCTCTACTGATCGAAGAACGTAACTTAGCTTCGTCGTTGTCACCTTGTGCCAATTTCTTCGCAAGATTTAAATACTGTGTCCACTCGAAGTCTATTTGTATTCCACCTGGATACATAATTCAGTGTCATAACATTCTGAAGCATCAATCCACCAATTTTCGTCAAACATGTCTAATTTACTGATAGCTTCATCCGGTGATAGCTTTGTGCTAATATTAATTACTAACTTATTTTCACCGATTGAATCGGGATATGTAATAATATCTAAAAAAAGTTCTTCGTGTGGGAAGTACTCACGGATTTTGTATCGTGCCTCGGCCACCAAACCAACGATTTGCCTCTTATCACCCAGAAAGTCATATACATCCCCAGAATTTCGAAACACATATATCTTACTGAGAAAATCGATTTTTTGGTTTATTTTTTCAGAACCCATGTATGCTCTATCTAACCGATCAAAAAGTTTCTCGTAATCATTAATTTTGTCGTAGTTAACCTCTATTTCAGAAGTTTTCGGTAAATCTGAGAAAATAACACGGGAGACATACTGAATAATAGGGGCAAATCTAGTCCGAACTGGTAGTGATTCATTTCCATCCCATTCCAACGGTAGAGATCCTGTTTGATCTCCCGTGTGGGGATAAATTCCTGCGGTTGCTAGTACATCGCACATTTGTTAAATCCCTCTATTGAATCGTCCTCTCGACTACACTCCTCGAATAAGCACACAGTCTTACATAATTTTCTATATATTCACATATCGTATCCACCTTGAGATCCTTCACCTCATGGTGATAATTGAAATTATAAATCAAGGTCTTCTCACCTTGTGGTGCAATTGTGAGTTTTAGGAGATAAGGATCCTTTCTGGCATTCACGACGCATCCATAGCTCAACTCGTGATCTGTCAGAGAATCTTTTAGACCTTTGTCTGAACCGACTTTTACTTCGATTGAAGGTATTTTCTCGGACTCTTTCGCCGTCAGAGACAAGGTGAAGTTCAAGCCCATGGATGTGTAGGGGATCTGGTTCAGCAAGGTCACATATCTTTTTGCTATTTTCGCAACAGAGTTTAATACGTGTCCATCTTTATCATTTGAACGAATACCTATCTGCAATCTCTGGCGATCAATGATTAACGAATATGTATTAGACTCAAATAGGGCAAATTCAGGAGTATTTATGAAATTTGTATGGTTTTCTGTAATGATATCCTTATCCTTTAGCCATTGTGGGGACATTATGCTAGGGGTGTGCTCTGACGCAAGAATTACGATGTCAGCTTTAATCAGTTTTATGTCCCACGCTTCTGTCACTACATATCCCACCAGTTCACCAAATCTGGACTAATCTAACAAAAAGGCTTCGGTATTAGCACAACCTATCCTTCGTATCACACCTCCCCTTCTGCCCTCATCTCTTCCAGCTTCTCCAGCACGGGCGCGGGCGACACGGAGTTCATCCCCATCCCCAGCTCCTCGGCGCCCAGGCCCAGGGCCAGGCCCGTCAGCTGGGTGACGTACAGCACCGGAAGATCGATCTTCGTCTCGAACTTCTTCTCCATGGCGTGTTGGTTGGCATCCAGCATCAGATGACAGAGAGGACATACCACCATGATAGCGTCTGCGCCCGACTCCTTTGCGTTCTCCAGTATCGCAAAGGCAGTATCTGAGGCAGCGACCTCCTCGGTCATGAAGATAGGCCCACCGCAACACTTCATCTTCAGCCTGAAGTCCACTGGCTCCGCACCCAGGGTCCGAAGGAGCTTCTCCAAGACGGAAGGGTTCTCCGGGCTGTCGATGCCGCCGCAGGGCCGGGTGAGGAGACACCCATAGTAGGGCGCAACCTTCAGCCCCTCCAGCGGAGCGATCAAAACGTCGTCTGCGCCCTCCAGGACCTCCATGATGACCTCGATCAGGTGCTTGACCTCCGCGCCGGTGTACTCCCTCTCCAGAACGGAGTTGACCTTCCTTTGAATCTCGTTATCCTCCAGCCTCAGCACCGCCGAGCGCAGCTTGCTGTAGCAGATGGAACAACCGGTCATCACCGGCAGCTCGGTTCTGGCCAGGTTCCTCGCCGCAAGACCTACTGCCACCAGCTCGTTGGAGACGTGAGTTGCACCACAACAGTTCCAATCGTCGATCTCCTCCAGCTCGATCCCCAGGGCGGAGCAGACCGATCTCGTAGATATCTCGTACTCCTTGCCCGTCGCCCTGGCAACACACCCAGGATAGTAAGCCAGCTTCATGCTCCCCCCAGCTCTTCGAATATTCGTTTCACCTCATCTCTACCCTCGATCGAATCCGGCCTAAGCTCGATGTTGATCTTGCCCTTGGGTACGAGCTCGGCTCCGAAAGATATTATCTGGGCCGCCGATTGGGGGTTGCGCAGCATATACTCTGCCGAGAGGAAGAACTCGGAGACCCGGCCACGCTCCTTTATATGGCGGTTAAATATCTCCTCATGGATGGAATCTCTGTTTTTCATCCCCTCCGCCTCATAGATCTGCTTCAGAGCGGAGACCACGGCAATCGGTCTGATGCCTCGAGGGCACCTGACGGTGCAGGCCAGGCAGGAGGTGCAAAGCCAGATGGACCGGCTATTGAGGGCCTCATCTTTCATCCCCTCCAAAACGAACTTGACCAGCTTCCTGATGCTGTTGTCCATCAGGTGGGCCGTAGGACAGCTGGCAGAGCAGGTCCCGCACTGGATGCAGGTCTTGACTTCATCGCCCGCCAACCTCAGAACCTCTCTGGCGAACTCGTTCATCTCCGCTCACCCGCCTTCGCCTCACCCGCTTTTGCATCCATCGCACTCTTTATCCGCGAGGCGATCTTCTCGCTGGCCTCTTCGATATCGTCCTTCTCCCAGAGGAACCTCACCTTGGGCTTGTTTATGACCAGCTCCACCCGGTCCAGCCTCTCATTGATCCGCTGGAGGAGGGCTTGATCACGATCGAGCACCTCCACGGGCGGCAGAGGAACCTTCACGATATCAGGAGGCAACACGATCCCGCTGATGTCTGGCCGCTTCTTGACCCCGGTGACCATTGAGGATATGGCATCCTTCCACTCCTCGGCCCAGGGGGTCTCCTTGACCCGAGTATGAGAGACCCTTGTTCTGTCCACCTCGATGGCGTAGCAGTGGCATGCGTTGACACAGGCCCCGCAGAAGATGCACTGGTCCTTACCCACAGCGATCTTCCCGTCTTCGCCCACGTACCAGCAGTCTGCGGGACAGACGTTGAAACATGCGTGACAGCCCAAAGGATCGCATAGAGGCAGCTGCTTATCCACCAGCCTGATATCTCCCTCGAAGGGTCTGGTCACGTCCATGGCATCGTAAGGACAGACCAGGAGACACCGGCCGCACCCGATGCACAGTTCCTGGTCGACATCGATCTCGCCCTTGAACTCCATCTCTTCTTCCAGCTCCAGGGGCTTTCCTTCCACGGTGATGGCCTCCTCGGGACAGAGAGCCACGCAGAGGCCGCAGTAATCACATAGGTCCTCGTCTACCAGGAGCTGTTCGAAAGGTACCAGGTCCGCAGGCTTCGGTTCTTTCTCCAGGAGGACGAACGCCTCGCAGAACTTAGCACAGATACCGCAGAAGTTGCACTTATCAGGATCAACCGCGATCTCGCCTTCCACGTCCTCCCGGAGGGGGCCGAGGTCCTCCCTGGTGGGGTAGAAGACGACGGTTATGGCCTCGGTGGGGCATACCGGCTCGCAGAGGCAGCAAGGAAGACAACCTTCGTTGGGCTCGGCCTTGGAGACGAGCCGCGGATACTCATCCAGATCCTTGTAGTCTTTGCCGTCCACCTTCATCTCGTAGGCGCCCACCGGGCAGAATGCCTCGCACATCCCGCAGAAGACGCAAGCATTAACGTCGATGAGAACCGGTGGTGCATCCAGGCCCGTGGCGATCTCCACCACAGGCCCCAGCCCCAGGGCCTCGACCGGACAGAGGGTCACGCATATCCCGCAGCCGTTGCATCTCTTGTAGTCGTAGTCCAGCACCTTGACCGATTCGTCAGACCTCTGGATGCACCTGATGCGGGACCCTTCTACCTCCATCTCCTTTTTGATCTCCATCAGGCCGACCCTCCTTTCAGCTCGTCGCCGATGGGACCGATCTCCTTCAGCTCGTCCACGAACGTTCTCACCTCTTTGGCCAATATTTCACCCTCGCTGGCCGCGCACCAGATTATCTTAACTCGCCCGGGGTTGACCCCCACCGCCGCCAGTACGCCCCGAAGCACCTGGACTCGCTGGTAGGCCTGGTGGTTGCCCTCGTCGTAGTGACACTCGCCCAGGCGACATCCGGAGATGAGAACCCCATCGGCCCCGTTCCTCAAGGCCTCTATGACGAAAGAAGGATCGACCCTGCCTACACACATCACCCTTATCACCCTCATGTTGGGAGGATACTGTATCCGGGACGTTCCTGCCAGATCGGCTCCGGCATAGCTGCACCAGTTGCACAGGAACCCCACTATGAATGGATACTCTCTCTTGGTCGCGGTGGCCGCTCTTACCTGGGCCAGGATCTGCTCGTCGGAGAAGAGCCGCATGTCGATAGCGTCCACGGGACAGGCGGCAGCGCAGGTCCCGCAGCCCTTGCAGGAGGCCTCGTCCACCATGGCGGTCCTCTCGACAGATATCGCCTTGCTGGGACAGATATCCACGCAGAGCTTGCACCCTATGCACTTGTCGGTGTCCACCATGGCGGTCACGGGATCCAGGGCAAGTTCGCCTCTGCTGAGAAGCCTGAGGACCTTCGCGGCCGCGGCGCCCCCCTGTGCGATGGAGACCTGGATCTCCTTCGGGCCGGATGCGCAACCTGCTATGAAGACGCCGTCGATGTGCGCCTCCACGGGCCGCATCTTGGGATGAGCGATCTCGAAGAACCCATCGGGCCGCTTGGCCAACCCCAAGATGTTCCCCACCACGTCGGCGTCCGTATTCGCCTCCAGACCGGTGGATAGACAGACCAGATCGTACCGGCTGTTCTTGAACCTGCCCAGCAGGGTGTCCTCATAGGTGAGGACCAGGCCGCCGCCCGCCTCCTGGACCTCAGAGACCCTCCCCCGGACGAAGTTTATGCCCAGACGCTGGGCGCGCTCGTAGAACTCTTCGTAACCCTCGCCCCCTGCCCTCACATCGATGTAGTGGATGGTTATATCGACGTCTGGGTCCTTCTCCTTCACGAGCTGGGCGTTCTTGAGGGCGTACATGCAGCAGACACGAGAACAATAGACGTTGCCCACGGTGTGGTCCCTCGACCCCACGCACTGGATGAAGGCGATGGACCTGGCGATCTCCCCGGTAGAGGGCCTCACCACCTCTCCTTTGGTGGGACCTGCAGCGTTTAGGAGCCTCTCCATCTGGAGGCCGGTTATTACGTCTTTGTACCGGCCGTAGCCGAACTCCTCTTTTCTGGTAGGATCGAAGGGCTTCCAGCCGGTGGCCACGATTATGGCACCCACATCGAACTTGAACTCCTCCGGCACCTGATCGTACTTAACCGCGTCGACGGGGCAGGCCTCGGCACAGAGGCCGCAACCCACACAAGCCTGAGGATCGATGCAGGCAACCAGGGGGACTGACTGGGGTATGGGCATGTAGATAGCCTTTTTCTTCCCCAACTCGAACTGGTACTCGTCGAGGACCTCCACAGGACAGACCGTCGCACAATCATTGATGCAGCCTTTGCAGAGGGATTCGTCCACGAACCTGGCCTTCTTGATGCCGCTCACAGTGAATCGGCCCACGCTCCCCTCGATGTCCAGGATCTCGGCGTAGCTTATCAGAGTGATCAGAGGATGGTTGTAGACGTCGGTCATCTTGGGGGCGAGGACGCAGATCGAGCAGTCGTTGGTGGGGAAGACGTCGTTGAGGAGAGCCATGTACCCTCCAATGGTAGGTCTTCGCTCTACTAGGTAGACACGGAGGCCGCTATCGGCCAGGTCCAGGGCAGCCTGGATTCCAGCCACACCGCCGCCTATGACCAGGACGTCCTGGCTGACGGGCATCACCTCGCCCTCCAGGGGGTTCAGCAGCGCCGCCTTGGCCACGGCCATCCTTATCAGGTCCTTGGCCTTCTCCTGGGCCCTGGCCGGCTCATCCATGTGCACCCAGGAGCACTGTTCCCTGATGTTCGCCATCTCCAGGAGGAAGGGGTTCATGCCGGCATCGGCTATCACCTTGCGGAAGGTGGGCTCATGGAGCCGGGGTGAGCAGGCGGCTACCACAACGCCGTCCAGCTTATGCTCTGCGATATCCTCTTTGATCGTCTCTTGACCCGTATCTGAGCAGGTGAACTGGATGTCACGGGCCACCTCTACATCAGGTAGCGTTCCAGCGAACTCGCTGAGATCTTGAGGGTCCAGAACCCCTGCTATGTTGAGACCACAATGACATACGTAAACTCCAATTCGCATCGGCAGGACTCCGCACGCCTAACCGAGCCTCATAGACTTAAAACTACCCATTGCAGCTTGACATTGTCAGGTTCGCATGAGAAGGCCTTAATAGTGTTGGGGTTCATATTTCAATAAAGGTGCCACTGTTGTACAAGAGATAACGGTGGAGGAAAACCATGATCCACGTTTTGATGGTAGACGACGATCCGATAATTTTAGATAACCGAAGCCTATGACGTCATCGTCTCCGACTATATGATGCCCGAGATGGACGGCATCACATTTCTGAAGACCGTGCGTGCCAGCTATCCACACATGCCTTTTATATTATTAACGGGGGAGGGTAACGAAGACGTGGTGATCG
>CAYQFP010000085.1:0-7089 GCA_964416865.1 uncultured Methanotrichaceae archaeon | reverse complement strand
AACAATAATGTGGGGCCACGGCGATTTGAACGCCGGTCACAGGACCCCCAGTCCTGTAGGATGCCAGGCTACCCTATGGCCCCTCCGATGGAGACGTAGATGCAACGTACCCCATATAAACTTTATCTACAGCCGCACCCCTTTTTCGCGCCCACCATTACCATCCATAGACCGCATACCACCAGCAGCCCGTTGAAGAGTATGGAGAAGGGAGCAAACCCGTTGGGCACGATGATGAACATAAATGCGCCTGTCGCGACGGTACCCAGCCCGACGAGGAGGATCCCTGCCCGGGCCGATACCAGTGTCAGGAAGATGCCCACCGCGATCAAGATCATCCCTGCGACGATTAACGGGTCCTGAAAAAGCATATTTTTGCCTCTGATAGGTCCGTACTTATAGGTTATCATCGTACCTACGTAGTTTATTTACCGTATGCGTCTGCTAAAGACCCGGCATGAAGAGGATCTACATGGATCATGCCTCCACCACGCCCATGGCAGACGAGGTGATAGAGGCGATGCACACCTGTTTTACCCAGACCTACGGCAACGCTTCCAGCCTCCATTCCATCGGGCAAGAGGCGAAGGCGGCGCTGGAAGAGTCCCGGGCCACAGTGGCAGAACTCATCGGCGCCGGGGTCGATGAGGTCTACTTCACCAGCGGCGGGACCGAGTCGGACAACATGGCCGTGAAGGGCGTGGCCATGAGAAACCGGGACCGAGGCCTGCATATAATCACCACCGCCATAGAGCACCCGGCGATCCTAGAACCTTGCCGCTACCTGGAATCCCAAGGCTTCGAGGTCACCCGCCTCCCGGTCACCAGAGAGGGGATCGTCCGGATAGAAGACCTGGAATCGGCCATACGCAAAGACACCATCCTCATCTCCATGATGCACGCCAACAACGAGATCGGAACCATCCAGCCCTTGGCCGAGGCAGGGGCGATCGCCCGGGACCAAGACATCCCCTTCCATACCGACGCAGTCCAGACGGTGGGCAAGATACCCGTAGACGTGAACGACCTTAACGTGGACCTGCTCTCCATATCGTCCCACAAACTCTACGGCCCGAAAGGGCTGGGCGCCATCTACATCAGAAAAGGCACCGAGATCGAGCCCATCACGCAGGGCGGCGGCCACGAGCAAGGCCTCAGGCCGGGCACGGAAAACGTTCCCGGCATCGTGGGCCTGGCCAAAGCGGCAAAGCTTGCCCAAGCAGAGATGCCAAAAGAGATGGCAAGGCTCATCGCGATGAGAGACCGGCTGGCCAAGACCGTGCTGGAAGAGGTCGAAGACGCCTGGATCAACGGCCACCCGACGAAGAGGCTGCCCAACAACCTGAACCTGGGATTCCTCCACGTGGAGGGCGAGGCACTGATGCTACATCTGGACGCCATAGGCATAGCGGTTTCCACAGGATCTGCCTGTTCCTCCAAGAAGACCGTGGCCAGCCACGTGCTGACGGCGATAGGTCTCAGTCCCGAAGAGGCCCATGGATCCCTCCGGATCACCATGGGACGGGATAACTCCACCGAAGACGCTGACTCCGCCGCCGAAGCCATCCGAGTGTCGGCAGAAAAGCTCCGGTCCATCTCGCCTTTCAGAAAGTAGTCAGGAAGTATGACGATGAATAACGACGCCTTTGATGCGATTCGCAAGAGGGTTGAAGAAGAGCCGTACGCACAGAAACTGGGACTGAGGCTTATCAAGCTGGACCACGGGTACTCGCTGGTGGAGATGGTCCTATCCGAAGACATGGGGAACATATTCGATATGGCCCACGGTGGAGCCATCTTCTCCCTGATAGACGAAGCCTTCGAGACTGCCTCGAACTCCCACGGCACAGTCTCGGTGGCCCTCAACATGAACGTAACCTACACCAACCCACCCACCCCAGGAGATACGCTACGCGCCGAGGCAAAAGAGATGAGCAGATCAAATAGGACCGCCACCTACAACATCGAGGTCAGGAACAAAAAAGACGTTCTGATCGCGGTCTGCCAGGCGCTGGTATACCGGAAGAGAGACCCGCTGCCGTTTCTCTGACGAAGTTGTAGCACATACCCGTAACGCCCCGCCGCGCCCCCGCGGCAGGGACGAGGACGGTGGCAAGACCACATCTATTCGTCAGACTCGTCGGCGCCCTTCCTGATCTTCACCGCAGGGCCGCGGTTCATCGAGATCATCTCTTCCGGCGAAAGGTGCACCTTACCCGTGGCTATGAGGCTGCCCTCCTCGTCCACCACCAGCACCTCCTCTCCTGCCCTGATCTCCGGGTCGACCTCGGTTACGTGCTTGGAAAATAGGGTCCCTCCCCTGGCTACGTATGGAGCGGCCTCTTGAGATGCGGTCACCCGGTACCTGGGCGCGGACAGATGATCGTAGAGCCGCCGCGCCCCCAGCATGCTCAAGGTCAGAAGCCCGTCTTTGGCCCGTACGGTAGCGATCCTCTCGTCGACAGAGTAGAGGTACCTCAGCCTCTTTGTGTTGGAGAGCCTATAGGTGGTACCCTTTGGGAAGAGTGCCTGCCCTGAACCACGTCCGAACTGGAAATCGGCTATCATCCTCGCCCGCCTCAGCATGCATCTGCCATAGGAGTCCCTTTTAAATATAGTACGCTCTAGGTACCATCACCGATTTCGCCTCTAAGAGGTCCTCTTTTAGATCCTCTTTTTGGCAAACCTGACACTGGTGATTCGATTGAGCTTCTTAGATGTTGTTGACCCCGAGATTGCCTCCGCGATCAGAGATGAACTAGAACGGCAGCGGAACGGCCTGGAGCTGATCGCCGCCGAGAACTTCACCAGCCTGGCGGTGATGGAGGCCTACTCCAACGTGATGACCAACAAGTATGCCGAAGGTTATCCGGGCAAACGGTATTACGGCGGCTGTGCCTTCGTGGACGTGGCCGAGAACCTTGCCCTGGATCGGTGCAAGTCTCTCTTTGGCGCGGAGCACGTGAACGTCCAGCCCCACAGCGGATCCCAGGCCAACATGGCGGTATACCTGGCCCTGGTCAAACCCGAAGAGACCATAATGGGGATGAGCCTGACCCACGGAGGACACCTATCCCACGGCAGCCCCGTCAACTTCTCGGGCAAGATGTACAACACGGTCCATTATGGGGTAAACAAGGATACGGAGACGCTGGACTATGGCGAGATCTTAGATATCGCCAAGAAATCTTCGCCGAAGCTCATAGTCACCGGGGCCTCGGCCTATCCCCGGACCATCGACTTCAAGGCCCTCCGGGAGGTGGCCGACGAGGTGGGCGCCTACCTCATGGCAGACATCGCCCACATAGCGGGCCTGGTGGCAGCAGGGGCCCATCCGTCACCCATCCCCTATGCCGACGTGGTCACCACCACCACCCACAAGACCCTCAGAGGTCCCCGGGGCGGGGTAGTGATGTGCAAAGAGGACCTGGCCTCGGATATTGACCGGGCGGTCTTCCCAGGAGTGCAGGGCGGCCCCCTGATGCATGTCATAGCTGCCAAGGCGGTAGGTTTCAAAGAGGCCTCCACCCAGGAGTTCAAAGACTACCAGTTCCAGGTGGTGAAGAACGCCAAGACCATCGCCGACAGCATGATCGACCAAGGGTTCTCTCTGGTATCTGGCGGTACGGATAATCATCTGATGCTGGTTAAGCTCCACGAGATGGGGTTCTCGGGCAAGGACGCCGAGAACGCTCTGGAACGGGCGGGGATCACCCTGAACAAGAACACCATACCCTTCGACACCACCAGCCCCTTCATCACCAGCGGTATCAGGATCGGCACCCCTGCGGTGACCACCCGGGGGATGAAAGAACCAGAGATGGTTCAGATAGCCGAGATGATCGGTGCCGTCTTGCAAGACATCGAGAACGACGAAGTCATCAAGAGGGTCAGAAACGAGGTGACCGAGCTTTGTCAGAGGTACCCCCTCTATCCGGAGCTGGGATGATCATAGACGGGAAGGCGATGGCCGCAGAGGTCGAAGCAGATACCAGATCCCGGGTCGAGCGTCTGGGGTTCGGGCCGGGTCTGGCCACGATCCTGGTGGGGTATAACCCTGCGTCTCAGATGTACGTGAGAATCAAGCATGCTGCCTGTGACAGGGTCGGGATCTGCTCGGTGGACGCGAGCCTGCCCGAAGACGCCGACGAAGCGATGATCCTGGAGACGATCGAGAGCCTCAACTCCAGAGAGGACGTCAACGGGATACTGCTCCAGCTTCCTCTGCCCGGTGGTCTCGATCCCAGCAGGGCCATGAGCGCCATCGCGCCCGAGAAGGACGTGGACGGGTTCCATCCTCAAAACATGGGTTCCCTCCTGGCCGGGGCGGAGAGGATGGTGCCCTGTACCCCCAAGGGCATAATCTGTGCCTTGGAGAAGTTAGGAGTGGACCTGGTAGGGACAGAGGTTGTGATCGTGGGTCACAGCAACGTGGTGGGCAAGCCTCTGGCGGCGATGATGCTAAACAGGAATGCAACTGTCCAGGTCTGTCACGTCTACACCCGCAACCTGGCAGAGCATACCCGGCGAGCCGAGGTCCTGGTGGTGGCAGCAGGCGTGGCCGGGCTCATAAAGAAGGATATGGTCAAAGAGGGGGCTTACGTCTTCGATGTAGGCATCAACAAGGCGGGTGACAAGGTTGTGGGCGACGTGGAGTTCGAGATGGTCAGGGAAGTTGCGGCAGGGGTGACCCCGGTTCCCGGTGGGGTGGGACCTCTGACCGTTTCTATGCTCCTGAGCCAGACGGTCGACGCGGCAGAGATGCAGATGGAGAAGGAGAAGCGATAGTGTCGCTGGTGATGGCATTCTCCGGCAGGGAGAGTGCGATTGTGGGCGGCGATCGTCGCAGCATAACCTTCTTCGGCGAGGCGGAAGCTCTGGAAGAAGAGCTATACAACGGCCGGATCAGGACCGACGAGGAGCTGGTCAGGAGGGCCGAGGAACTGGGGACCCGAATTTTGGTATCCGACTCGAGAGATAAGGTTTGGAAGCGCGGTCCCGTGCTGGTGGGCGAGGTGACCGAGGTCTCACCTGGGTCGGATCGCAGGAGGAGGATCTACGTCACCCCCGGCAGGTATCTGCTGGTGGATATCTCGGAGGACAGGGCTGTGGTGAAAATGGAGGGTGGAACGTCCCTTGTCATTCTCGGGAACAAGATTACCAAACGGCTGGCCAACGAGCGGTTGGGGAAACTGAGCTCCTTCGACCATGCGATCTTCGGGTCGGCCTTCAAAGAGATAAGGAAAGAGACCGCCTCAATAAGTCCCGATCATACCGTGATCGATATCGGTGAGGCCCATCCGAATCCGAGGTCCGCCCTCTGCCAGGCACTGCGCCAGGACTGCGAGGAGAGCGGATGGACGGTATCAAGTCTGCGGTAATCCTGGCAGGAGGGGCCGGGAGGCGGATCGGCGGGGATAAGGCTACGATGGAGTTTCTGGGCAGGACCATGATCGAGAGGATGGTGGACCAGGTCAGGTATGTCGCTTTAGACGTGGTCGTGGTGGTCAGGGACGAGCCGCAGCGAAGACGGATTCAGAGACTGGTCCCCGACGTGAGTATCGTCTGCGACCAGATCTCCGGTTACGGCCCTGTGGCAGGCTTGGCCGTCGGTATGGAGGCTGCCCGGGGCGATTGGTCTCTGGCCACGGGGTGTGATCTGCCCTTCATCAGCCCGAAGGTCTTCGATGTGCTCTTCCGCCTGGCCGAGGGTCACGATGCTGCGGTCCCCAAAAGGGAAGACGGGGTGCTAGAGACCCTTCACGCCGTCTATCGGTCAGGTCCCATGGCCGAGGCCTGCAAGAGGGCGATCTTGGATGGCGAACGGAGGATCGTCGCGCCGCTGGAGACGCTGAGGGTGAATCAGATACCGGTAGACAGATTGAGGTCTGCAGATCCTCGTATGCTGAGCTTTTTTAACGTGAACACAAAAGAGGATCTAATAGAGGCCAGGCGGGTCATGGAGGCGTCTCAGATGTATCCCTGGAGCAGACGGTATACGACGTAGACCACCACCACGAAGATGATTATCTTGAAGAGAGACCAGAGAGACGTCCAGAGCAGGGCGACTATTACGATGGCCAGGAGGATCAGGAGGATGTTCATCCATGGTTGGCGTGTCCGTCGATATCTGCCCGATATGTAACGATGAGACATGATATCTAGGTTAGGCATTTGTTGATAATAACCCTTTCTGCTCCTCTGCTTCCTTCAGGAGAAATGGCGGTGCGCCATGTAGGCCACATAGGCCATTATGAAGAGGAGGAGGAACTTCGATAGGAACCAGTACGTGTTCCAAAAGATTATGATGAACAGGATCGCCAGCGCAACCAGGCCCAGGTTCTTCTCCCGCTGGCGGGTGTCATGCTCGGGTTCGTCTTTCGTCTCACGGGCCATAGAAGGCGGTCTTTTGTCCGTACGGTAATAACCCTTTCTGCCGGGACTTCTTCTGCTGGAACAGTCTCCGCAGTTGTAACTATCATGAGAAGGTATTTTTATGGACTATATCGTATGTCTATATTTTCACAAACGGAGATGAATAGTTATTTTTATTTATTGTTATCACCCTCATTTTTGCCCATCTCTTTTAATTCCAGATTAAGGGAATAACCCACCACCGTCCTAATAGCAACTATTATCCCCAGGATTATCACTTCATTCAGGCTGGGCGTAATAATGCTCTTTATCAGATCGCCTGCAACAAAAAATTCTAAGCCCATCATGATTTTGGATGTGAAGTCCATCTTAACGGCCTTGTAATCAATGGTGTCCCTGCCAATTCCCTTGGTCAAGATTTCAATTATCGCCCACATGCCACCGAAAATGATGATTATGGCGCCGAATATAGATAAGAAGATGGCCACTCCATCAATGATCGTCTTGTATTCCATTGCATTTTATTAACATGTGGATGACTTAAAAGTTTTGGATTGTAGAAGGTTACTATTTACTTGCGTTGCAGAAGTTACGTTCGTTGTACGCGAAAGTCATGTACTACATGACTTTCGGTGATTACCATTTTATCGACAGGTTATATTAGACAATATACTCAGGCACCTAAACCACTGTCGGGGGACTTCACTATGCAGG
>CAYQFP010000084.1:0-7090 GCA_964416865.1 uncultured Methanotrichaceae archaeon | reverse complement strand
AATCGCTATCAGGAAAAATGTTTCTGTGACAAAGCCCGACCTGCGGAATGTAAGAAAGACGTACCCATCCCAAGAAATCGCTGGCCATGTAGCAGATGACTCCTTTCTTATCCAATATCAGTCGTATACACTTTGTTTGATTATTTCAGGACTTATTAACGTTTCTTTAGTACATAAAAAAAAAGCAGGTCTCACGACCCACCGTAGATCTCTTCCATCTCGGTGATCTTGTCGATCTCCTCCTTGAGCGCCGGAGGCAGTCCCTTGATCTCCACGTCCAGGAACCCCCGCACGATGACGCTGGTAGCCTCGTTGGCGGAGAGACCCCTGGCCATCAGGTACTCCAACTCCACCTGAGATATCTTGCCCACCGCGGCCTCGTGTGACATGTCCAAGCCGCCGCACCAGCCATCCAGCTCGGGGATGGAGTAGATCCTCCCCTTCTCGGTGAGTATTAGACCCACACACTCCAGATGGGCCCTGACATCGGGAACCTTGCCTACCATCCGGCCCCGGTTGATGATCTCCCCGCCGGTGGAGATGACCCTGGATATCGATTCCGCGCTGGTCTTGGGCGCGCTGAGCACCGTCTGGTTACCGATATCGATCTTGCCCCGGCTGGAGTACATGATGGTGTTGAAGCTGGCCACGGCACCCTCGCCTGCTAGATGGGCTGTCGGGAAGGCCTGGAGTGTCTTGACGGGAGTGAGGGTGATGTAGTTCTCAGATATGGAACCGCCCTCCTCGACGTAGCTGGCGCCCCTGGGCCTCACCTCCACGTCCTCGCCCCAGTTGTGGACCATGGTGAGGCTGACGTGAGCGCCCTTCTTGACGTAGATCTCGGTGACGCCCAGGTGGAGGCCCCGGCCCGCGTGCACCGGTGTGGTGCACCCGGTGATTATGCGAAGGTCGCTCCCCTCCTCGGCGATCACGACGTTGTGGACTCGTTGTCTCTGGTTCTGCCCGCCCATGTAGAGGCAGGTCTTGAGAGGGAAGACCGTACTGGTGCCGGGCTTGGCCCTGACGAAATAGCCTGCAGGGGGGTGCATGCCCACGTCGGCGGTGTACTTGTCGGTGTCGATGGGGATGAGCTTCCAGAAGTAGTCTTTGAGGTAGCTGTGTTTCTTCAAGGCGGCGCCTATCTCTGTTACCTCGACCCCCTCCAGGGATGAGCCGACGTGCACCGCCGACTGGTCCATCTGGAAGTAGTCTCCCGATGATTCGCCACCCAGGCTCACCCCGGCGCTGAGGGCCGCGGTCTGGACGTCCTGGGGCAGCATATCGAGAGCCTCAATATCCCCATGGAACCTGGACTCCGAGCCGTAGCCTTCCAGGTCGATGTCCGTTCCCAGAGAAGCCTTCTTTTCCTTAGCCTTCTTCGCCTTGTCCTCTAGTCTGTCGGAAATAGACATTCAGCACACTCCTCGTATCCGGATTCCTTTATCTGTTCGAGGATCTCCCTGGGATTGCCGGAGCAGAGGATGGTACCGTCGATCATCACGTGGGCCTTGTCCGTCTCCATATAATCCAGGATGTGGCCGAAGTGGGTGATGATCATCCCGGACTTGGTCCTCTTGCTGGGTTTCACGTCCTTCTGGGTCAGCTTGTTGATGGCATTCCCGATAACCTTGATGTTCTCCAGATCCACCCCAGAATCTGGCTCGTCCAGCATCACGAAGTCTGGATCCTGAGCCAGGAGTTGGACCAGCTCCGAACGCTTCACCTCGCCGCCGGAGAAGCCCTTGTTCACCTCCCTGTCGGCGAACTCCTCGAAGTTCAGGTCCTTGAGGATCAGATCGGCGTCTGCCCGGGGGTTGCAGAGCTTGATCAAGTCCTTGACCTTGAGTCCTCTGATCGTCGGCGGGTGCTGGAAGGCGATCCCCAGACCCAGCCGGGCTCGCTCGTGCATTGGCATATGGGTTACGTCCTCGCCCTTGAATATGATCTTCCCGCCCGTCACCTCGTACCTGGGGATGCCCGATATGGTGCTGAGCAGCGTCGTCTTGCCGCAGCCGTTGGGTCCGAAGAGGGCGTGGGTCTCGCCGTCATTCACGGAGACGTTGACCCCCTTCAGGATCTCTTTGTCGCCTATGCTGACCGATAGATCTTCAATCTGTAACAGTCAGATCACCTCCTCGCGCCGTCTCATGGTAGTCCATGTTTACGACGGTTTCCAATATATTCCTTGCCTTCGGGATGGGGCCTCTTTAGCATCGGACCTCCTCGGTTCACATGGCCGCCCGTATATCCTCATCCCAGTACCTCACCATATGTATCCTCGATTTTATCTACAATTAGAGACCAATCGTATTTTTTTGCGATTTTTATAGACGAATCCGACATTTTCTTGTACAAATCGTCATTTAGAAGGTTGGATATCTCTTTTGCCATGCTCTCGTCCGATACATCTGAAACAACACCGTTTAAACCATCAATCACCAGTTCCGACGCCGCATTATCCTTCGCATCGGTTACAACCACGGGAACACCGCAGGCGTTCGCCTCTAACAAGACGATCCCGAAACCTTCTCTGGTTGAAGGGAGGACGAATACCTTAGACGATTTCATCGTCGCTATAACGTCTTCATCTCTCTCGACAAATCCCAAAAAGACGACATTTCCCTCCAATTTTAGGTCTTTCGCCAGTCGAGATAGCGTCTCTCTCTCGGGACCATCGCCTATTATACCGCATCTGATCGAGGGCATGCCATCTCTGAGGAGGCCTATCGCCCTCACAAGCAGGTCGACGTTCTTATGTTCCGATAGCCTTCCTACGTAAAGGACATCGTAAAGCTCATCTCCAGCACCAGTCTTCCGGATCTCGTGGAAGTCGACCCCGTTGACCACCACTTCCATCTTGTCGCCCTTCACACCGGCGGAGAGCAGATCGGCCTTTACCTTTTCTGAGACCGGAATTATCTTATCGGGCAGCCTGGTCGCCCATCTCTCGACGGATCGTCCAAATATACCCTTCCACCCCATATACTCGTACCAATAGCCATCCCAGACCTCGTGCCAGGTTATGACCAGAGGAGTTCTCCTCAACCACGAATGAATCTTGGCAGAAAAACATGGAAGATAAGGGAACTCCTGGGCGTCGATGATATCGAAGTCCCCTCTAAACGATAACAGGACCCTCCTGGAGAAATATACCGCCGCCCTTATCGACCTCTTTCCATCGACGTACAGCTTCCGAGGCTCACAGACGCCGTGCAGATGGACCCCCTCTTTCTCGATGACCTCTTCGCCATCCCAGTACTTCATCCCGAATATGTGAACCTCGTGGCCTCTTCTGGCCAGCCTTTTCGATATCTCCCAGACCCTCTTCTCGGCGCCGCCTTTGGTATATGGATAGATCACGTCGTGGATGTATGCGATCCTCATAAATTTCACTTATATCACTTATTCTTCTTTGGATTCCGTCCCGTTACGTAATAAAAGCAGACTTATAAAAGTTGCCGAGAATACAGTCTGTATCCCGAGTATCGAGAGGATTAGAGAGATCATCGCCTTTTGCACCTCCTGTAGCGATCCGTACCCTGTCGCCTTCCAGCTTAGGATCACACTCACCCCGATGGCCATCCCTGCCGCAAGCAGCAGAACGCCTGCGACCAACTCTCTCTCGAGGGAATGATAGCTCATGAGGCGTCTTACCATCCCCCTCTTCTCCGATATGCCGTAGGATGCCCCGAACGCGCTCACGTAGACTCCGGAAAGAAACGTCTGGTAACCCATTATGAGCAGCAGGCTTCCCAAGATGAGAGAATGCATCCTTATCTCCTGCGTCTGCGCTCCATTCAGCACGAAAAGGGTCAGCGCTATACCGAGAACCAGCGCAACCAGCCCCGGGGCGAGAAGGAAGGGCGTAGGCCTGTAGAGCATCATAAACCGGAGATGTCTCCACCCGTCCGAGAAGGAGCTCAACTTCGAGGCACCCCTGCGTGGGTAATAGGTGATGGGAACCTCGGCAATCCTGAGGTTCTTTCTCGATGCCTCTATCAGCATCTCGGAGGCGAACTCCATCCCCCCTGCATGGAGGTTTAACAATCCCAAGGCCTCTTTGGTGATGGCTCTCATCCCGCAGTGAACGTCTGAGACATCCGTACCAAACAATTGATTGAGGATCGACGTGAGGAGGGGGTTGCCAATGTGCTTGTGGAGAGGGGGCATGGCCCCTTTTTTAATCTCCCCCTTGAGCCTGGTGCCCATGACGAGATCCGCCCCCCCATTTTCCAGCAGCCCGACGAACTTCGGCATATCACAGGGATTGTAGGTTAGGTCGCCGTCCAGAATAACTATGTACCTTCCACGAGCGTGCTTGAACCCCTCCAGATAGGCGTTCCCGTATCCCAGTTTATCGGGCCTGACCAGCCTAGCTCCAAGCGACCTGGCGATCTCGGGGGTGGCGTCGGTGGAGCTATCTGCAACTATGATCTCTCCCTCAACACCCATATCCTCAAATACCGCTCTGGCACGGTGGATGCATTCACCGATCGTCTCTTCTTCGTTCCGGGTAGGAATGATCAGGCTTATGTGTGGCACGATCCAACACCGTTTTTTCATCGGATAAGTCTTTCTACAGAATGATGAAATAATAACAAATTGATCAGCCGTTGTCTTCCCGAGCAAGGGCGCCCATATCCAGACCGATCTCGATCCAGGCCCAGGCCCAGATCACGGCCTCGAAGGCCCTGATCAGGTCGCCTCGTTCCAGAAAGTAACGAGAGTCTGAGATGTAGGCGGCGATGTTGGTGAGAAAACGCTGGCCTCCGGCCTTTTGCAGTATGATTCCGTCCAGGTCACCCTCTGCACGTTGCAGCCACTTTTCGGTCTCCTCTTTGAGATCTTCCTCCAGGCTCAAGTGTCGCACCCGTTCTCGCCGATTATGGTCACACCAAACTCGTCAGCCTCTACCTTCACCATGGTCTTGATCTGGTAGCCTTTCTCCCGTAGCGTCTCTGCACCTTTTCCGCGTTCGATCACCGCGATAACGTCTTTCACCTCGGCACCTGCTGCCTCCAGAGCACCCAGAGTGGCCAACGCGGTGCCTCCGGTGCTGACGACGTCGTCCACCACGACGACCCGATCTCCAGGAGATATGCCATTGAGGAACAGATGTCCTTTGGAGTAACCGGTAACCTGGCTCACCTCGATCTCTCTTGGCAGATCGTACTTCCTCTTGCGGATGATCACGAGGGGTATGTCTGTGAAGAGGGATAGTGCGGTGCCGATGTGGATACCCATGGCCTCGACGGTGACGATCTTATCCACGTCGAGGTTGGCAGTACGTATTATGTGGGTGACCACCTCTCTGATCAGATCGGGCCTGACCTCGGGCACCCCGTCGGTTATGGGGTGGATGAAGTAGTTGTACTCGCCTCTCTTGTAGATGGGCGCCTCCCGCAAAGATTTTTTAAGCCTCTCAAGCAACAAAACACCTCCCTGATGAACCCTAACCATTGGGATGGAGTTTAAATGTTGTGCCTGTGAGCGAGGCGGGCCGTCTGACCCAACCCAGACGAAACCGAGGGGGACCTCATCGGCGGACATGTTGATTTATAGTGTTTAACGTAGCACCTTGTTGTGAAAGCCTAGACCGGAAGGAGATTAGATGAGCCAAAAATGGATCTTAGTCCTGATATTATCGGCGGCTTTGCTTATGATCGCAGAGGCGTCCACCATCACCGTGGGTCCCGACAGCTGCGATTACACCCACATATGGGAAGCCCTCGATGCCGCAAACCCTGGCGACACCATAGAGGTACATAGCGGGACCTATTACGAGAACGTGATCGTAAACAAGCAAATCACCCTATGTGGCGTGGACACTGGCGCCGGATCACCGGTGGTAGACGCGAAGAGACTTCGGAGCGCGATTACGCTAGTCGCAGATGGGGTCAGACTCGATGGATTTTATGCAACAGGATCCCAAGGCTGCGAAAAAATAGAAGCCGCTGGAATAAAGGTCCTATCGAACAACAATATTATTGCAAATAATACCGCCAGCAACAACGGTTGTGACGGCATCGCCCTTTACAGGTCCAAGAACAACATCCTAAGGGATAACAACGCCAACAACAACAACGACGGCATCTACCTCGACTCTTCTGGCAACAACGTCGTTACACACAACGTCGCCAATGCTAACGGTGAAGACGGTATCTACCTCCTGGCATCCAGCGGAAACATCATCTCGGACAACTCTGTCAGCAGCAACCTCGACGGCATCGGCCTTACGGAGTCCGATGACAACATCATAAGAGACAACTACGCCGGACGCAACCTCGACGGCATCGGCATATGGGGGTCGGATAATAACAGCATCGTGGGCAACAACGCAAGCAATAACGACTACGTCGGCATCGGCCTGAGTCATTCTTCCGAGAACACCATAGTGGTGAACAACGCCAGCAACAACGAATACGGCCTCCTCTTGATGCAATCCGGCAATAACCTCCTGTACAGAAACAGCCTGATCGATAACATCGGATGTAACGCCTACGACAACGGCGCCAACCGGTGGAATGACGGAGCGATAGGCAACCTCTACGGCGACTTCGACGAACCTAGAGAAGGATGCAGGGACGGCGACCACGATGGAATCTGCAACTTTGCCTACGAGATCCTGGGTGGTTCAAACGTCGATGAGCACCCGGTGGCATCGGTCCGGGGTCCGATACCCGACCTATTATCTTTGTTCGTATAGGAACCGGCCAGCAGTACGATCACGCGAACCCCATCACCCACACTCAGCACAGAGGTGGACGAGATACCGAGAGGCTCCCGACGTCGATTCGCCACCGCCGCACCCCCAAAAACAGCGAAGTTTCGAACCTGTGTTCTTGCTGCCTACCGGTAGGCCACATAGGCCTCGTCCACCGGACCTTTGTCCAGCTCTTGTTTTTCGAGTGGGACGTCCAGGTCCAGAAGACGGCCCATCGCCTCGGTCAGGTGGTTTGCGGCCACCTGATCGAACTCCTCCTCGCCCGCCGTCTTTCCCATGAGGCAGACCCCTCGCATACCGTAGAGGGGAGCTAGACTTCCTATTCCGGACCCCCTCCTAAAAATGGCAATAATTTCCGACCAGAGT
>CAYQFP010000083.1:0-7268 GCA_964416865.1 uncultured Methanotrichaceae archaeon | reverse complement strand
GCTCGACCACGACCTTGCTCTTTTATTATTGGCGATTTTGGAGGGGGGTCCGGAAATGGACATAAATATGACTTTGTGTGCCCATGGTAAATCCGACCGAAGGGAGGATTTACTCGATGTCGATCCAGGACCTCGGTTATTCCCAGCAAAGCTTTTATTTGGCCGCAGGCGATGCTCAACTCTTATGAGATCGAAGCACTTTGCCCTATTATTCATAGCCACGGCGGTCCTTCTGGCATCGGGATGCGTATCGGGAGACGATGGAGTTGGCAACGTCTCGGTACCCACGGAGAACCTGCCCGAAGGGTTCGAGCTTCTTGGGGTCATAAACGAATCCACGCAGGGAGTGGATATGGAGACCGAGATAGAGGACTTCCAAGGAGAAGAGGATATCGGAGATGTCAAGGCCACCGTGGGGATATACCAGTGGGGCGAGCTGGGCAAGGATTACAACGCAAAAGTAACAATCCTGGAGTGTCAGAGTCCCGAATATGCCCAGGCGGCGTACAACAACTATGTCAACCAGACGAAGTTCCAGAAACCGCTTTTTAAGAAGGGGGACCGGTTCGGCACCGCCATCGTCAACGGCAAAGAGGTCACCGAGATCAAAGACCGCACTCGCAATGATGAGATCAAGTACATCTACATCTGGACCAACGAGAACCTGGTGGTGCTGGTAGAGGGCAACAATGATCAGGCAGCCAGCCTGGAACTGGCCAGCGCCACGAAGCTGTAGAACGCCGTCTTATTTAGATCCTATTTTGATAACAGGGGTTAGATGTGGACTACTGATGACTCCAGCCGTCTCTACGGTCTGGATGACTGGGGAGGAGGGTATTTCTCCATAAACGAAGAGGGCAACCTGGAAGTCTGCCCCCAAAAGAACCAAACGCAGAGCGCCGACCTGATGGAGGTTATCGGAGAGGTCGCCCGAGAGGGCATCTCATTCCCGGTCCTGTTCCGCTTTCCCCAGACCATCGAGGACAGGCTGACCGGGATCGACCAGGCATTCTGCTCTTCCATAGAAGAGCTCGGTTACCAGGGCTGCTACCGGCTCGTCTTTCCAATCAAGGTGAACCCCCATAGAGCCGTGATCAAGCAGGTGGTCGAGGGCGGGAAGGCTGGCCTGGAGGTGGGTACCAAGGCCGAGATGCTGGCAGCCCTCTCCATGGACCCGGACCCGGACGCCCTCATAGTCTGCAACGGTTACAAAGACGACCAGTACCTAAAGCTGGCCATAGGATCTCGCAAATCTGTGGTAGTAGTAGACGTCTTTGAGGAGCTCTCCTCTGTTCTGAGATGCTCCGAAGAGATGGGAATCAGACCCAGGCTGGGCCTGAGGGTCCGGCTCTTCTCCAAAGGCATGCGTTCCAAATTCGGTCTATCCACCACCGAGATCCTGGAAGCGATCGAGATCCTATCCAAAAACGAGATGCTGGACCGTCTCGAGATGCTCCACTTTCATCTGGGATCGCAGATAACCGATATCAGAAACGTCAAAGACGCCGTAAACGAGGCCGCCAGGATCTACGCCAAAGTCAGAAAGACCGTCGATATCCGATACTTCGACGTGGGCGGGGGCTTGAGCGTCGACTACGACGGGTCCAGGACGACTTCTCCCACCAGCACCAACTACAGCCTGAAAGAGTATACCAACGACGTGGTCTACACCCTCCAGAGGGTATGTGAGGATGAAGGCGTCTCCTGCCCCGACATAATATCCGAGAGCGGGAGGGCCATTGCTGCCTACCATTCCGTTCTGGTCTTCAAGATCATCGGCGAGAAGAACTCTTATTTTGGCGACGTTTTGCCTGGGGGGGACGGCTCTATCCAGGTCGAAGACCTCCGTTTCGCCCTCGATAATATAAACGCCGAGAACCGCGTCGAGTACTACCACGATGCCCTCCACTACCAAGACGAGCTCTTCGATTCATTTAGTTTGGGCAACATCGGGCTGGAGGAGAAGGCCGAAGGAGAGAACCTATTCTGGAATGTCTGCCAAAAGGCCTCACGCCTCGCCGAGGAAGTCGGAGACGAATCTAAAGAGTTTCAAGACCTGAAGAAGCTCCTCTGCAAGAAGTACATCGGCGACTTCTCCCTCTTCCGGTCTGCGCCCGACATCTGGGGGGTGCACCAGATCTTTCCCACCATACCCTTGCACAGGTTGGGCGAACGGCCCACCGAGAAAGGAACCATCGCAGACATAACCTGCGACTCCGATGGAGAGATAGCGTCCTTTACTGGCGTGAACGCAAGTTATCTGCCCCTCCACACCTTGAAGAAGGACGAAGACTACTACCTCGGCACATTTCTTCTGGGCGCGTACCAGGATGCTCTGGGAAGCTTCCATAACCTTCTGGGCCGGGTGAACGAGGTTCACGTCCTGGTCGACGAGAAGGGGTGGCGCATATCCAAAGTTGTCGAAGGCCACCGTTGCGAGGATGTTCTCCGCGTCTTCGACTACCATCCTGCCTCTTGGCATGGTCTACAGAACAAAGCAGAGATGGAAGACCTACGAAACGCGCTGAAGGGATACACCTATTTCGATGACGTGCACCAAAAATAAGGAAGTCTACGTACCCAAACCTTAAACCTCATTATCTCATCTCCATCGTCATGCTCTTCGACCGGGGCGGGATCAAAGTTGACATCTACATAAATTATGGCAAAGATTCGATCAGGCACCATACGGTGAAAACCTGCTCTGAAGCCAGCGTCCTGGACGTCTTGAAGGACGCCGCCGAAATCGAGCTCACCGAGGACGCCAGCCATGAAGGCGCCATGGTGACGTCCATCGACGGGATCAAGAACAACGCCGATCACTGTTGGATCTACTATGTCTTCGAGCTTGGTAGCTCCGGGTGGCGCATTCCTGACGTGATGCCAGACAAGCTTGAGGTCTCGGACAAGATGAGAATCGGCTGGCGATATTACGACTTTGCCAAGAGAGGATCAAAGATCAAAGACGGGCCACGGTGGACGAACCGGTGTGTCAGCAAGACCAGAACCTGCGCCCGGCAGTTTTTATAGCCCTTGTTCATAGCTCTCTTGGACACCGTCCCGATGCCACCACCACGGAGATCCCGGGCCTGGCCAGCTCTCTTTTCAGCACCGCCTCGATCTCGTCCTGAGGCACGGGCATCTTCAGTCTTTCGACCCTGAGCACGACGGCCTCCACCACGGGAACGATATCTGGTACCCTTTGCCCTCCTGTCATGGCGGCCACTTCGTTCTCTAACAGGACCATCAGAACCTCTCGCCCGTGATACAAGGCGTTGATAAGCCCCTGGAGCCCGGTATGGGCCAGGGCATAGTCCCCGACTAGGGCGACCCCCTTCCCGGCGAAACCCGAGGCCACGCCAACCGACGACCCCAGCCCGTAGACCACATCCACCACGTCCAAAGGCGGCCTCACCGCCCGGATGCTGCAGCCGGCGTCTCCCGCCACGGGGACGCCCAGGTTCTTGATCGCTTTGTAGAGAGGGAGATAGGGACAGTCGTCACATATCGTCTTGGACCCCTCGCCCCGTCCGTTTGCCGCCTCTACATCGTATCTCCAGCGGCCTGGCCCGTCGATGGTCTCCAACGCATTTCCCAGGTCTGCAGCTTCCAGCCTGCCGAAAGGCAGGTGGCCGGTCAGCTTCCCACAGACCTTGTCGCTCATCCTGAGTCGAGACTCGACGAAGGGGCCCGGCTCCTCTGCTACCAGGATCCTCCGGTGATTCCGGATGAACCGCTTGATCATCTTCCAGGGTAGCGGGTGGGCGTAGCCAGGAGCCATTAGCGAGACCTGGAGATCTCTGGCAAGATGGGCAGGTCTGCCACAGGCGATGACGCCCACATCACCAGAGGATTCCAGGAAGTTCAAGGATGTGGTCTCTGAGGCGTTTGCGATGATAGCAAGCACGTTGCGAAGGTACCTCTGATGCCGACCTTTGGCGGTGAGACCCCAGATAGCCCTATCGAAGGTCTTGCATGCGGGCGATATCCCGGTCCGGTGAATCTCGTCCTCAAAGGTCTCGGTAGGCCGAAAAGTCATCCTCACCATAACCGGGGCGCTTATCAGTTCAGATAATTGGTAAGCCTCGATGATCGATGGATAGAGCGATTTTGGCCCCGCAGGATCCAATAGTGGAAGCTCACAGAGGGCGGCGTGGTGTCTTGTGTCCAGTTCGATCTGGGAACCTTTGGGACCCACGTCCTCGCCCACCAGGACCACGAGACCCGCGCCGATTGTGTGGGTGGGCGATATGGAAAGAGGGTCGGCGAGCAGGTTTGCGCCGAGATGCTTCACCAGGACCATCGACCTCTGGCCGGTGGCCGATGCTCCCAAGGCCACCTCGAAGGCCACCTTCTCGTTGACCGCCATCTGGGCACCGAGAGCCTGCCCAGCTTCGGTTATGGGATAACCTGGGACGTACTGGAGTACCTCTGCGCCCACGTCGGTGACGGCATCCACTAAGGCGTCCAGTCCCGTCTTTCGTCCCCGTTCCCCTTTTGTCATATCTCCGGCCTTACCGATTCGTCGGGCCTTGCACAGAATGGGAGGGCGGCGAGCGCGCCGATCAGGCCCTGGCCGCTCATTACCACCTCCACGCCCATCTCGTCTGCGGTGGCGACCGCAAGATCGTATGGTATCCGCTCCGTCCTGCATCTATGAGCGTAATCCATCAGTGGCGATGGATCGAAAGCCCTGTAGACCGCCATCCCGGCCTCATCAGAGACGCTATATCGCTTTAGAAGAGCCTGGAAATCATGGAGCATCTCATCGGCCTTGCCAGGCAGACAGGCAAATTCCGCCGCCGTAGATACGCAGTTCTGGGTCTTGGTGGGCACTGGAAATAGCTGGACCAGGGAATGTGATATGTACCGGGCTTCGGGCCGGTCCACCCTGGCCGAGATGTTGTGGACCAACGACCAGGTGGCGCCTTCGGTCTTGGAGTCGGTATCGTCCACCCCGATTATCACCCTCTCCCGCCGGGGCAGAACTATCGTCCCTCTCCCTACCCTGCCCCCTCCCGACGCGCTGGTCTCGCTTCGGATCACATCCCCTGCCCGGGACCGGGTGATGGTGGCACCTACCCCGCCGCCACCCAATCCTGCATAGGTTATCTCCACCTCGTCGCCCTTCACCAGAACCGACTCGAAACCGGCTGATCTCCGGGATGATGCCAGGTCCAGATCGGCCTCTCCACACCGGACCAGGTATCTGAACCATTCGCCTATCGACCGGGAGCCGATTACCAGCGGTCCCTGGGAGTAATGGTACCTGGACCAGGCCGAACCGCCGTAACAGGTGGAACGCTCCAAAAGCTCGACCATATCATTTTCCGGACTGCTTATTGCATGGATCTGCTTGTAGACGACCGCATAAGGATCTTCAAGATGCACGTGCAACACCTCAAACTACTTCGATGATAAGGATTCCGACTTCTTTTGCCTTATTTCATATACTCCCTCAGAACCACGGTGGCATAAGACCCCGGAGGCAGGGTGAAACAAAGCAGGGCCGAACCCTCGACCACCTGGACCCGGGGATCTAACTTCAGGAGCGCGGGCCGCCGGACTCCTTTCGAGCCCAACCCGGGGTTCGCCGCCACCCTAAAGCCCTCGAGGCTCATGCCCGCCTCATCGAGTACCTCTCTCTCGACCCTGCCTGGTTCGTCTTTCGCAAACTGGGATTCGTAGCCGAGTAGAGGCAGAGTGACGTAGGCTCGGCCCCGGCTGGCCAGGCGGTTGACCGCATCCAGGTTGTTTTGATCTACCTGCTGGGTCCGAGACGGGTTCGGGAGGCCTTCCTTGAGATAACAGACCACGTCTCCTTCCGCCGCCCTGTCCAGGGGGAAGCCGCGTTCCATCCTACGGCTCAGGATCATGTTGAAGAGGTAAGACTGATAGGCATGGACGAAGAGACGTTTCAAGTTGGTGGACAAAACGTCGAAGGATGATGCGTACTCGCCGCTGTGTTCTACCAGGTGGTTGAGGATGGCCCGCTCGTAGCGGAGGTGGTGAGGATAATCTCTCAACGCCCGGGTCATGTCCTCTGTTTCCAGCAGATCCAACCTGGCCTCTCTGGTCGCCTCGGGCTCGCCGGGAAAAGGCATGGACAGATAGGTGAAGACCGCCTTCTTCGGGTCGCCTTTGGCCAAGGCTTCGCCCACAAGATGAGTTACCGGCCTAACCTCACCGAAACGCTGGACGCCGAAGTAGTTAGGAAGCCCTCCAAGATCTTCGACTTCCGCGGTGATCCTGTTCAGACGCCGGACGGCCTCTTCTTGTCCGACCTCCAGATCCCTGATCCTGACCTGGAACCGATTTCCAGATAGATCGCCCAGGGAAACGGACCGGTTGGACCTGCCCAATACCTTTATCTCGACCCCGGGGAGCGATACATGCTCCAGCTCTTTCTCATCCAGGTTTATGATGCTCATCCTCTGCCTGGTGATGGCTCTCTTGTCCTTGGTGCCGGCCCACCCGAACCGTTTCTGGCTGATCCTCAGCCGGCGAGATAAATCCCGGATGAGATGGTGGGCATCCCAGTTATTTTTCTCTACTGTCACCACCAGGTAGCGTCCGCCTTCGTAAGGGCGCTCTTCCCAGAGCTCTTCTACCAGAAAGTCCTCCGGGTGTTGGCGGAGTTTTCCCCCGCATCCTGGTGAATCGGTGGCGTAGTACTTCACCCCGATAGATATATCGGGCTCTTGTGCTGCGATCATCCTTTCCTCCATCGTCCACGGGATCGACGTCTCAGAGCAGCTTCAGGTCGCTGGTTACCTTGTCCAGCACCTTTGCAGGAGCAGGCCCCATGCCCAGGGCGGTTATGGTTCCCGGCGGAATCTCGGTCAGGCCGGCATCGATCACTACGGCGCAGGGCACACCTGCCCCCTCCGCCTCTGCTCTGAGCCTGAACATATCCTGCAGTTCAGGAACCTTAAGCACGATCTTCCTCTGACCCTCTGCTTTCCAAGCTTTGATAGTCTTCTTGTCGGCGTGTTCCAGGGCGAGGATCGCGGCGTGGGCGGTCTGTACCGCCAGCTTGCCCGGCGATAGTTTCAGATCTTCGCGGATCACGATACACTGCTTGAACTCCATGGTCTGAGATTGGACCGACCACAGATAAAGGCGTCACCGATACGGGGCAGCAAGTAAATGTGAGCGTAAGCGAACATTTTCTTGGCGAAACATGCAAATGACTTCTTTGAGATGCTCCATTGAGTATCGAGTCTAATGTTCATGACTAATGATATAAATTAAACGTCTTCTTCCTC
>CAYQFP010000082.1:0-7304 GCA_964416865.1 uncultured Methanotrichaceae archaeon | reverse complement strand
GGTTCATGACTATAGTTGGATCATTATAAGGTCGGCGACACCATCAGGGGATCTACGCCGAGGCGTGGCGGATCTCAGATCCGGTTGTCATCGTCAAGACTGGACGGCACAAGGCTCAATATGATCTTTCTACAGCTCGCAGAGATCATGAGTGACGAACCCATCCCCATCCCTCAGCATCTCGCTGACGATCTTCCCGTCGACCAGCCTCAGTATCCTGTCCGTCTTCTCCGCCATATCCATGTCGTGGGTAACCAGGATGAAGGTCTGGTTCATCTCCCGGTTGAGCTCTCTCAAAAGATCGTAGACCATATCGGAACTCTTGGAGTCCAGGTTTCCCGTGAGCTCGTCCCCTATGACTATCGACGGATGGTTCGCCAGCGCCCTGGCCACGGCAACCCTCTGGTTCTGGCCGCCGCTGAGCTGGGTGGGCTTGTTCCCCAACCGGTCCCCCAGCCCCACGTCCTCCAGGAACGTGATGCTCCTTTCCCTGGCCTCTTTTTTGTCCACACCGGCTATGAGCAAAGGCATCATCACGTTCTCCACCGCAGAAAACTCCGGCAGGAGATGATGATACTGGAAGACGAAACCCAGCTCCCTGTTCCTGAGCCTGGCCCTTTCCTTGGGATTGATCTTGGTGATGTTCTTCCCTTTCAGCCAGATCTCGCCGCTGGTGGGTGTGTCCAGGATGCCTATCATGTTGAGGAGGGTGCTCTTCCCCGAACCGCTGGGGCCCACTATGGCCAGAAACTCCCCCACCTCGATGATCAGATCCACGCCGTCTAAGGCCATGACCTCCAGCCCGTCCCCGTAGACCTTTCTCAGCTTCTTAATCTCGATTATGTTACTCACTGGCGATCGCCTCCACCGGATCCAGGTTGGATGCCTTGTACGCAGGATATATCCCAGCCACGAGGTTGACCAGGAGAGCGAAGAGGGTGACGTAGGCGAAGGTCTCCAGGTCCAGAACCACGGTCATATGAGTGGCTATGTAAACCTCGCTGGGAACCTCGATCGTTCCGATCGCCCTCGCGGCCACGTAGGCCAGAGCCCCGCCCAGAAGCGCGGACGGCGGCCCCAGGATCACGCTCTCCAGAATGAAGATCTTCATGATCGATCCCCGGGTCGCTCCCATGGCCATGAGTATCCCGATCTCTTTTGTCCGGCGGCTTATGATCATGATCATGGTGTTGGCTATTCCGAACCCGGATATTATGAAGATTAAGAGGTAGAATAGATAGGAGTAGACCTGCTGGGTATCCAGCTGTTCCAGGATGTCCCTGCTCTGCTCCTGCCAGCTCTGGGCCTTGTAGCGGGTCTCGAGGTTCAGGTCGGCGGCTATGGCCGGGGCGGCGTAGATGTCGGTGAGCCTCACCCCCGCCTCGGAGACCACGTCCCCCTCGCCCAGAAGGTCCTGAGCCGTCTCCAGGGGCAGGTAGACCAGGGTCTGGTCCAGACCGGTCCCGGTCTCGATGAAACCTGCCGCAGTCACCCGGACCGACCTGTTCTGTCGGATCAGGCGGAAGTCGTCGCCCCGTTTCAGCTCCAGATCCTCCGCCAAGTCCGTACCCACCACGGCAGAGTGCCTCTTGAACCTGAGGTCATAGTAGTCACCCCATATCATGTCCTCCCGGACCTTCAGCAGCTTGTCCTCCTGGAGAGGATACGCTCCAACGAAGTTGACGCCCTCCACGTTGTCCTTGTACTTCGCCGCCGCCTTTCCTATCAACCTGGGCGAGACCGCCTCCACCTCGGGATGCTCCAGGATGATCCTAGAAAGGGTCCTGTAGAGCGTGATATAGTCCTCGTCCTCTTTTGGGTCCACTGTAATGTGAGGGCTGTTCTCGACGGTGTTGGAGATGAGGTTCTCTTTGTATCCCTCCGTGAGCCCCATCAACACCATTATAACGGCCACGGCGAGCGCCACAGATAGTACGGTGAAGAGGACCATCCTGGGGTTTCCAAGAATGTGCCTATTCGCTACGGTCCATTCGAACATCTCTTCAACCTCTCAACGCGACCACCGGATCAAGCTGCGATGCCTTGTATGCGGGGTATACCCCGGCGATTACGCTCAGAAAGAGGGCGATCAAGGTGAAGGTCAGAAGGTCCCAGGGATCGACCAGGAACTGGATGACTATCGGCTGCGGTGCGGTAGGCGCCGTGATAGTGTACGCCTGGCTGTGGAGGTAGACCGAGACGAGATAACCCAGGGCGCAGCCGAAGATCCCGCCCATCAGTCCCAAAATTCCGCTCTCGGCGAGGAATATCTTTATGATGTTCGGCCGGTTGGCGCCCATGGCCATCAACATCCCGATCTCCTTCGTCTTCTCCAAAACCAGCATGTTCATCACGTTGGCGATCCCGAAGGTGGCTATCACCATGATTAGTATCAGGATCAGGTCATTGGATAAGGTCTCGAAGTCTATGGCTTCCTGAAAATCGGGAAACATGGTCCGCCAGCTCTTGGCTTCGTACCCCAGAGCAGATATATCGGAAGCCACGGCATCTGCCTGGTTGGGGTCCTCCAGATGGATGTTGATGTACGATATCACGTCGCCCTCGCCCATGAAGTCTCTGGCCGTATCCAGCGATACGAAGGCCGACTCATCCCATTCGGCAACCCCTGTATCGAATATCCCCACCACCACTAGGGTAAGGGGTTTGGCGTCGGGAAAGGTCGCCCTCACGTTCTCTCCCAGCTTCACGTCCAGTTTATCGACTATCTTCTGGCCGAGGACCGCCCTCCTTCCGTTCTGGATGGCATAGAGATCGCCTGCCACCATGTATTCGTCTCCTAGCTTGGTGACCTTGTTCAGCTCGGCAGGTATGACCCCCTGCAGGGCCACGTTG
The DNA here is from genome assembly GCA_964416865.1 of uncultured Methanotrichaceae archaeon. GTDB lineage: Archaea > Halobacteriota > Methanosarcinia > Methanotrichales > Methanotrichaceae > UBA204. The sequence goes on along the minus strand of CAYQFP010000082.1, from coordinate 4,451 downwards.
TCCACGTTATCCTCGTAGGCCAGAGTGGCGGTAGTGGCGAGGCTGGGTGAGACGGCGATCACCCCCGGTATTGCCCAGATCGTCTCCATGAGGGTCTTGTAGAGGTAGATGTATTCCTCGCCCCCCTTGGGGGTGACCAAGACGTGGGGGGCGAGCTCGAAGAATATGCTGAAGAACGTTTCCATGCTGCCGTTCATGAGCGATCTGGAGACGATGGTAATTGCCACCGCCAGACCGACCGCGCCCACCGCGAGTATAGTCTGCCGCTTTTTGACCCTGATATGTTTCATCGCCACGGACAACTCGAACAAGGTATCACTCCAGGGGACATGAGGGGGTTCTTTTATCGATCCGATGGATGTTATTTATAAAGATCGCACCTCGGCTCGTGCGACGCTCATCCAGACAACGGCTTCGGATCTCACAGCCCGACCTTCTCTGCATCCTCCACGGTATAGTCCTCGTGGACTATCTTGGAGAGGCGTCTTACAAATAGGGTGGGGTTCTCTGCCTGGAAGATGTTTCTGCCTATGGAGAGACCGCTGGCACCGACGTCGATGGCGTCTCGGACCATTTCCAGGACCTGGTGTTCGGTATCCATCTTCGGGCCGCCGGCGATGACCACCGGAACTCTGCACCCCCTTATCACCTCCTTGAAGGTCTCGGGCGATCCTGTGTAGTTGGTCTTGACGATATCCACCCCCAGCTCGGCACCGATCCGGGCGGCATGTTTGACGTACTCCACGTCGTGTTCCGATTTTACCTTCTGGCCCCGGGGGTACATCATGGCCAGCAGGGGCATGCCCCACAGATCGCAGGTCCTGGCCACCTTTCCCAGATCTGCCAGCATCTGGGCCTCGTCATCGGCGCCCACGTTGACGTGGATGCTAACGGCGTCGGCACCCACCCTGATGCCGTCCTCCACCGAGGTCACCAGAACTTTGTTGTTGGGGTCCGGCCCCAAAGAAGAGCTGGCCGAGAGGTGGATTATCAGGCCGACGTCTCTGCCGTATCCTCTGTGGCCGTAGAGAGGGAGGCCCATGTGGCCCAGAACGGCGTTGGCCCCGCCTTCGGCCACCTTGTTCACGGCGTCCTGCAGATCTATCAGCCCCTCGATTGGGCCGACGGTAAGGCCGTGATCCATGGGCACGATGACAGTCCTGCGGGTCTTCCGGTCCAGGATCCGCTCCATGCGGATCGCCTTTCCTGTCTTGTTCATGGGGTGGGGCATGCAAAGAGGAAAATTAAAGTTGATGGTCGGGACGAAAAATATCGAGACGGTGCTCTTTCGAAAACCGGCCAAGATGATCGGCTCGACCGTTCTATTTATCAACTCAGGTGTCTAGAACCTATGGGGGTTATTATGAATAAGTTTGATGCAGTTATTCTAGGACTGGTGGTGCTTCTGGCATCAGCCAGCTCCTGCATGGCCGAAGACGACGATATATCAAAGTTGATAGTTTCTGGAACCGGCGAGGCATCTGGAACGCCGGATATGGTTACCGTGGTTCTGGGCGTGGAGACAAAAGACGAGAGCGCCAGTGTGGCGGCGACCCAGAACGCACAGCTCACCACAGATACCATAGACGCCCTGATCGGGGCGGGGGTGGATAAAGAGGATATCAAGACCACCCGCTACACCATCTATCCCAGAAGAGATTGGATCGATGGCAAGCCCTCCGATACGGTGGAGTTCGAGGTATCCAACCAGATCACCTTTACCATGGATCTCATAAATGAGACCGATGTGGGCGTGGTTCTGGACGCGGCGGTTAGCGCGGGCACCAACACCGTGAACAGCGTATCCTTCGGGCTGCGAGATCCTGCGCCGCTCATGGAAGAGGCTCTAAAAGATGCTGTAGCCAACGCCAAAAGGAAGGCGGAGGTCATCTCCGGGGCAGCGGGGGTGAGCCTTGGCAAGATATTGACCATCACCGAGGGAGGTTCTTCGCCCATACTTCGTGACGATGTGATGTACTACAAGGCTGAGGCTCTTGGAGCATCTACGCCCATCGTTCCGGGTGATGTCGAGGTGAGCGCTGGCGTTTCCCTGATCTACGAGATCCTGTAGCGGTTCAACCAGCGTTTTATTTTTATTTTTTTTTGGAGTTATGATAGGTAGTAGATATGTGACAATGTCAAGCTAATTGGTTCTCGACTATTCTCGTCTATTACCAACCTTACGTTCTACCCTTCCGCAAACCCCATCCTCAGCTCGTAGACGCCGTCCTCGCGCCGCTTCTCGGTGTCGAACCCCATCTTATTGAAGAGCCTGAGCATGGACCTGTTATCGGCAAGAACCTCTGCTGTGAACCCAAGAAGCCCTTGCCTCTTCGCAAGATACGTCAAATAAGACAAGAGCTCCCGGCCGATTCCCTTCCCCTGGCAATCATCCCTCGTCACCAGAGCCACCTCGGCCATGTACATGTCCCGATTGGGGCTATATTGGCCTACGCTCACGATCTCTTCGATCCCTGTCTCTCGATCTTCGATCGCGGCCAAAATAACCATGTCCCTCGTGTAGTCGATCACCACGAATCCCTGCCTCACTTTGTGCGGAACGTTCCTCCTCGCAGAGATGAAACGAGAATACATGCTCTCGTCCGAAAGAGAGTAAAAGAAATCTTTAAGCAAAGGCTCGTCGCTGATCTTAACGGGCCTGAGAAATATCTCCAGGCCCAAATACGTGGTCCTGTGAGTCTCCAATAAATCTGGATACTCGCCGCCCTTTCCAGGTATGAAGGCCTGATCCTTGTAGATGAGACCCAACCTCTTCGCTTCAGAGACGAGCCAGGGCCGAAAGTCCGGATGAGCGATGAAGATCAGATCCATCGCCCTCTCCCGGATGTTTTTTCCGTGCAGATAAGCGATCCCGTACTCGGTCACCACATAATGAACGTCGCCCCTGGTGAGGGTGACACCAGTTCCTGGAAGAAATGTTGGAACTATCCTCGAAACCTTTCCACCCAGAGCCGTGGACGGGAGCACAAGGATTGACTTTCCTCCTGGGGCGAGGACGGACCCTCGCATGAAATCCGCCTCCCCCCCTATCCCGCTGTAGAAGGTCTCTCCCAAAGATTCTGCCGTGGCCTGACCTGTGAGATCGACCTCCATGGCGCTGTTTATGGCGGTCATGCCCTTGAGTTTGGAGATTATCAAGGGGTTGTTGGTGTAGTTGATGGTCTTGAACTCCACCGAAGGATTGTCGTGAAGATAATCGTAAGTTTCCTTCCTGCCCATGCAGAAAGATGCCACCGTTTTGCCCCGATCGATGGGCTTTCTGGAGTTGTCCACAACGCCACTTTTCATCAGCTCCACGACGCCATCTGTGAGAAGCTCCGTATGCACCCCCAGATGCTTTTTGTTGTGCAGGTGAGTGAGAAGGGCGTTTGGAGCGTAGCCGTGCCCTACCTGGATAGTGGATCCATCCTCCACTATCCTCGCCACATACCCCGCAATCTTCTGGGCAGTATCACTTATCGGCTCTGGATCGTACTCGATAAGAGGCTCATCGTGGGGCACCAGGAAGTCCACTTCTTCGACGTTTATGAACCCGTCACCATGTATCCTCGGCATGAAGGAATTGACCTGGGCTATGATCAAAGATGCCTTCTCGATCGCGGCTTTGACGATGTCTACGCTTATCCCCAAACTCATGTAACCGTGCTCATCTGGTGGGGACGTCTGTATCAGGGCGACATCTATGGGCGTAATCTCCCTGTAGAATAGATCCGGGACCTCTGAGAAGAACATGGGCGTATAGTCTGCAGCGCCTCGATTAACTGCATTTCTGATGCTGTCCCCTACGAAGAAGGAATCGAGCCTGAAGTTCTGCTGCAAGGTCTCGTCGGCATAAGGAGCAATCCCCAAGGTCCAGATGTTGATCAGCTCGGTCTCGAAGATAGCCTTGGGGTCTTTCCTCACGTAATCCACCAAAGACCTGAGCAGGTACTGAGGCTCACCACATCCCGTCCCAACGAAGATCCGATCGCCTGGATGAATGTTCCCAAATATCCTCGATTCCGATGAGAACTTCCCTGGCCAGACCTTCTTCACATCGTCGTAATCCACGTCACAAGCGTACAACCCCATAGATCTTCACCCCCCGAGTCTCGCATATCCATTCGGGAACCTCAAACGATGCTCAGATATAAGTTCGTTATGTCTGCTGGTATCCCCTATGAGAATTTATCCACCGTGGCACCGTTCAATCTCAGTGCCTTGGTGTAGAAGTTGTTCTGATCCACTGCCATCTCTGCTGTCACATCGACATTATGGGTGCCTGTGTTAACTTGGCATTGTTACATATCTGCCATCTAATAGTTATCCGTGAAATATAAATGAATTATATATCACATGGCATAACCTCTGTAGAACGGGGGTAATAGATACGTTATTTATTTCCTATTCCGGACCCCCTCCTAAAAATGGCAATAATTTCCGACCAGAGT
>CAYQFP010000081.1:0-7458 GCA_964416865.1 uncultured Methanotrichaceae archaeon | reverse complement strand
CGACGAAGAGGGGAACGAAATCGAACTTGTTCACGTCCACGAGTCCTCGGTCGGTCAGCTTCAGCTCTGGGATCACGGGAAGGCAGAGGAAGGAGAGGGTCATGAAGGGGTCTTCCAGGATCGAGCCGAGGTCTTTTGCCGCCTCCACCACCTCTTCGATCTTCTCTGCCACTACCTCCATCGATCTTTCCGAGATAAGGCCCGCTATCGGGAGCGGCAGGGATGCCTCAACCTCTCCATCTTCCACGACAACGAGGCCTCCTTTCATATCCTTAACCGCCGAGACTGCCCAGAAGATCTCCTCCGAGCTGGTTCCCACGGCGGCGATGTTGTGGGAGTCATGGGCAACAGAGGTCGCGATCGCACCCCTTTCGAGTCCGAAGCCGAAAACGAGGCCTAGGCCGACGTTTCCGGTGGCCTTGTGCCTCTCGACGACGGCCATCTTCAGAAAGTCCCTCTCGACATCGGCGACGACTTTTTTGTTTACAATCTTCGGACGGGCCAGGAGCGATCTCGTTATTATCTGGTTTGGGATTACCCCGATCATCCTCACGAGGTCGCCCTTGGCCGCCACATCGAAAGAGCCAGGATCGATCTGGCCGACCTGCATCGAGGTTGCTACAGGTCTTGTGGGGTTTTCGATAGGCACGATCATGTGGCCGTCTTCGGCGACAATCTTTCCGTCCTTCAGAACCTTCAGGACGTTTACATCATCGAGGTCGCCTAGAACGACGATGTCGGCCTTCCGGCCAGGAGCGATGGCCCCTCGATCCCGAAGGCCGAAGTAATCGGCAGCGTTGAAGCTCGCGATCTGGATCGCCACGATCGGGTCGAGGCCTGCCTCGATGGCCCTCCTGACCATGGAATCGATGTGACCTTCCCGAAGGATGTCGGAAGGGTGCCTATCGTCCGAGACGAAGAGGAAACGCCTGGAGTCGACCTCGTCCACCAAGGGCAAAAGGTCATCGAAGTTCTTTGCGGCCGTACCCTCTCGGATCATGATCCTCATCCCGAGCCGGAGCTTCTCGAGTGCCTCCTCGATGGACGTGCACTCGTGATCGGATCCTATCCCCGCAGCGATGTAGGCTGCAAGGTCCTTTCCCGTGAGTAGAGGTGAGTGGCCGTCGACCCTTTTTACGCCCGCAGACCTGATCTTTGCAAGAACCTGGGGGTCTCTGAATAAGACTCCCGGGTAGTTCATCACCTCGGCTATGCCCAAAACGTTCTCTTCGTCGATCAGCTTCGAGAGGGTTTCGGCGTCGAGGCAGGCACCCGAGGTCTCCAGATGCGTCGCTGGAACGCAGGAAGGGAGCATGATGAAAACGGAAAGAGGCAAACGTTTGGAGGTGTCGAACATGTACCTGATCCCCACCGTTCCCAGGACGTTGGCGATCTCGTGGGGGTCGGCTACCACGGTCGTGGTGCCCTTGGGGACGACGGCCCTGGCGTACTCGGGTATCGTCACCATGGCGGACTCGATGTGGACGTGCCCGTCTATGAACCCCGGTGCCAGGACCGTTCCCGAGAGGTCCATGGATTCTCTCGCGCTTGAGCAGTCGGACCCCACCACAGTGCCCTTGTGGATCGCCACGTTTGATCTGTACCGCTCGCCAGAGAGGGTGTTCACGATATCTGCGCCCTCCAAAAGGAGGTCCACTTCCAACTCACCGCGGGCTGCAGCGATCAATTCTTCAAGCTTCATCTAGTTCACCGGCCTCGAGCCTGTTTTTTTCGAGTTCCAAGGTCGAGACCAGTTTTGTATTTTTCCGTTAGCCTCTTGTTGAAGGACCATCGACGAAGCCAAAACCGTCTTAACTTCCGAGGAGAAGATCAGATTATGGTGTTTAACGATACCTTTCGGACAAATCTCTAACTCGTAAGAGTTTGAGATTTGGTCTGTTCGTAATCGTTAAACACTATTCTGTCGCCTCCGATTGAGGGATGGGACTGGACATGATAACGAGGATATCCAGGTGGTTCGACCTTTACAACAACGGCACCGACATAGGAACTGAAGCTTTGGCGGGCGTCACCACCTTCCTGGCAACGATGTACATAATACTCGTAAACCCCGCGGTGCTACAGGAGGCGGGACTGCCCTTCAATGCGGTCCTCACGGCCACGGTTCTGGTGAGCGCATTCTCCAGCATCCTCATGGGGCTTTATGCCAAGAACCCGATAGTTGTGGCTCCAGGGATGAGCATCAACTACCTGTTTGTCTACACCGTAGTGAAAGTGGAGGGCGTTCCCTGGGAGACGGCTCTGGGATGCGTCTTTTGGGCAGGGATGATCTTTCTTTTGCTGACTTTTCTCGACAGGAAAAAGTTGATCTTGGAAGGGGTCCCGCCGATGCTCCGTTACGGATTTGCCGGCGGGATCGGCCTTTTCATTGCTGCACTTGGCTTTCAGTCTGCGGGTTTCGTAGATCCTCTGGAAAGCGGAATTCTGGGCTGGGGAAAGATCAACGCCACCACCCTCACATTTTTGGCCGGTTTAATCTTTACCGCGGTCCTGACGGTGAGAAGGGTTCGAGGGGGCCTCATCCTGGGGATCACGGCCACCGCCCTCCTGGCCTGGGTGATGGAGGTATATCTTGGGATGGATATGCCGGCTCTCGCGAACGGATGGTGGGCCTCGCCCGACTTCGGCCTGCTTTTGCATCTCGACATTTTTGGATCGTTGAGATTATCTTTCTGGCCTGTGATCTTCGTATTCTTCATATCCTGTCTTTTCGATAGCCTTGCAACCTGCGTCGGGGTCTGCGAGGCCGGAAACCTCATAGACGAGGAGGGGGACCCGAGGAACCTGGGCGATAGCCTCAAGGTGAACGCTCTCGGCGTCATCGCGTCGGCGGCCTTGGGAACTAGTCCCTCGACCTGCTTCGTCGAGTCTGCGGCCGGCGTCCAGGAGGGGGGCAGAACCGGCCTTGTGGCGGTGGTGGCGGGCCTTCTCTTTCTGCCTTTCCTGTTCCTCTCGCCCCTTCTTTCCCTGGTACCGCCCCTGGCAACGGCCCCGGTTTTGGTGCTGGTGGGGGTCTTCATGCTCAAGCCCCTCATATACGTCCGATGGGAGAGGTTCGACGATGTGATCCCCTTTTTCATGGCGATGTTCCTCATGCCCCTGACCTACTCGATAACTCAGGGGATAATCTGGGGCTGCCTGAGCTGGACGCTATTGAAGCTGGCCTGCGGCAAGAGAAATCAAGTTTCTCTGGTCATGTGGGCGATGACCATCCTCTCGCTCCTCTTGCTGATCCACCTGGAGCGCTTCATTCATTGAAAGAGGATGAGAGATGAGATTGGAAGACGGGCCGATCGAGAGGCATATAAAGACATATCGCGCCTTGCTTCGGCGAGGCCCTCTGAGAGTGAGGTTGCTTGAGGAGGGTCATGCAGGGATGGGGTCGAGCCTTCATCCTCTTGCATCGTCAGCCGAGGTAGACATCTCGGCCTTTCTCTACTCGGCCAGGAGGCTTCCCGATTGCATCACAAAGGTAGGCAGGGTGGTGATGGGCCAGAGCAACGAAGCCTTCAGATCATCTGGTCATCTTCACCTTGACGCGTCCCGTTGCAGGCAGGTTCGTGCCCAGGCCCGGCGTCGTCTTATCCTATTCGACGGCCAAAGTATCCTTGCGGCCCACACATGCAGCCCATCGGATTTGGACGACCTCGTCCCGGCCCTGACCTGCTTTCAGATGGAATGGAACAAGATGCACTCGAAGCTGGCCAGCTCATATCTCGGCAGAGAGATGGCCTCGAACCCGAGGGCGATCATGGAGTCGGGAGACGAGATCAGAAGGGTCCTGCACCTCTCCAAGGACGACTGGGATATGATCCGGCAGATCTGGGGAGATTCCTTGGGCGAGAAGCTCTCGGCCATCGCCGCCGGTCCCAAGGACATAAGAGTTGATATGGCCTCTCACGACCCTGGTGGATACCGACAGGCCATGGCCGATTGGCTGACTGTTTTTCTCTTCCATTTCCGCAATCTCGATATAGAGAAACAGCCCGTCTACTTCGTTTCGAGCAACGATCACAGTATTGCCAACCTCCTCTCCGGCTTTGCGGCCCAGAACCGAGAGGATATCTTGGCCCATATATTGAAGAACGAGCGTCTCCAAAAGAGATGGGAACTTCTGCAGGACGACGAGCCAGGCTTTGGAGACAACCTTCTTTACTACTCGATGCAGTCCCATATCCAGTCTGACGAGAGATGCTTTCAAGCCCTCAGGTCTGCAGAAGAAGAGGTCGGTATCAGACGCCACGATATGTCGAGGTTCGTCGATCTCCAGGCCCAGATCATCGAAATCAATAAGCTTCAGTCTGATCGAATGGACGTGCGCCTCTCTTTCGAGGAGGGTTCAGCCCTGAAAGATAGCCGGGCTTTGATCCTGAACGTCGATTACCCTTTGGGGCTGGCCGCCTATCATCTCCTCTCGCAGATTATGATGAAACTGAAGGACCTTAAAGGCGTCTACATCATGGGCAAGGCGGCAACGATGTACGGGCGATTGGGAGACGTGATGATCCCAGGAGTCGTATTCGATATGCATTCCAGACGGCTCTTCACCTTCAAAAACTGCTTCTCCCTGAGAGACGTAAGAAGGCATCTTAGAGATTCTGCCGTCTTCGACGACCAGAAGGCTGTGACGGTTAAGGGGACCTTCCTGCACAATAAAGAGGTCATGGAGAAGTTCAAACGGGACGACTACAACAGCATCGAGATGGAGGCCGGACCATATTTGTCAGCCTTCCAGGAAAGCTCGCAGATCAAACAACAAAAAGACGAGACCTTCGACTTTGGGATGCTACATTACGCATCCGACACACCTTATAGCCAGAGGGCAAGCCTCCTCAGCAAGGGGCTCGGACATGAAGGCATCGAGACCACCTACGCCTGCTCCCTGGCGATCCTGCGGCGGATTTTGGAAAAAGAGGGTCTGAGGGGCAAGGCCTAGGGAAAATGCAACCATCCAGGCACGGGCACTTTGGCGAGCGGGCCTTCCTGCCGCCGACCGAACGATAATTTTATCTCCGGCCCGCTTATCTTCAAGGTAAGTGGTGATCTATTGGTCCAGACCTCTTCTGATCTCGTGAACAACAAACATCTCTTCTCAAATTACTATCTCGAAAACCAGATCTCCTCGACCCTTGAATGGGGCGAAGAGGAACACGAATACGAATTAGCCTTCTATGAGATCAAGAAGATCTACGACCGGGAGCTCGCCTTCGTGGCAAACCTGAACGAGTCGCAGCTCGAAGATCGGTTCTTCAGGGATATCTTCGGTTTGATTCTGTCTCATTACGAGGTCCAGGGCGCCACACTGACCAACGAGTTTCCAGATTACGCATTCTTCCCGGACCAGGGGTCTCAGGACAGGGCCCAGAGCGACAAAGACGAAGCGTCCTTCTTCAAGGAGGCCTTCGCCATCGGCGAGGTGAAGAGGTGGGACGTCGAGCTGGACAAGTTCGGCAAGAACAGGCACGACAAGAGGAGGAACCCCAGCTTTCAGGTCTGGCTCTACCTCCACGATACCGAGCCTAAGTGGGGTGTGCTCAGCAACGGTCGGAGGTGGCGTCTCTACCATCAGGACAAGCCCCTGGACGTCTACTACGAGGTCGATCTGGCGGCCATGTTGGAGGAAGGAGACCTCGGTGCTTTCAAGTACTTCTATTATTTCTTCAGAAGAGAGGCCTTCTTGCCCAACGAGAGGGGCGAGGTCTTCTTAGACGTGGTCTTGAAAGGCTCGGCAGATTACGCCCAGGAGATCGGGGACAACTTGAAGGAGAACGTCTACCGGGCCATGAAGAAGGTCGCCGAAGGCCTCTTCGCATGGGAGGAGAACGAGCTCGACCCTGCCGATCCGGCCGCCAGGGCCCAGGTCCAGAGGAATACCATGATCCTGCTCTACCGATTTCTCTTTTTGTTGTACGCCGAGGGAAAGTCGCTCTTGGACCTGAAAGACGAGCAGTACCGGGAGTCTTACAGCTTCGATCGGATCAAGAAGATGGTAGCGGCAAAGGAGGACGGCCCCAGATCCGGACACCATCTGCCGATCAAGACATCGCTATGGGGCGATTTTAAGGATCTGTTCAGGCTGATCAACAGGGGCAGCGAGAAGCTGGGAATCGAGGACCATATCCACGTCCCCGCCTACAACGGCGGCCTATTCGATCCGGACAAGCACTTTGATCTGGAGAAGTGGACCATCGGCGACTCTTACCTGGCAGACGCCGTCGATCTTCTCTCCAGGAACGAAAAGGACGGGGCGAAGGGGTTTGTCGACTACTCCACGTTGGAGATCCGGCATCTGGGGTCCATCTACGAGGGTCTTTTGGAGTATCGGCTGGAGGTGGCAGAAGATGATCTGGTGGTCAAGGGCGGCAAAGACCGCAAGTGGGTCTCTCTAGATAACTTCAACGCCGGCCGCAAGAAGACGAAGGGTTTTGAGGAGTTTGACGAGTTCGACCGCGTTGAGGCCGGCGAGCTTTATCTCACCACGGACCGGGGCGAGAGGAAGGCCACAGGCTCTTATTACACGCCTGACTACATCGTCAACTACATCGTGGAGAAGACGGTCGGGCCCGTGGTCAAGGAACGGTGGGAAGATGCCCTGTTGAAGGAAGAGAGCCTGATCGAGGCCACCTGTTCTGTCAAGGTCCTGGATCCTGCCATGGGAAGCGGCCACTTCCTCGTCGGCGCGGTGGAGTTTCTGGCCGGGAAGCTGATGGAGGCTGCGGAAAGAGACATAGATTGGGGCTGGGTCGAAGACCAGGGCCAGTTTTCCAACGAGTGGGCCAAGAGGGAGGTGGTCTCTCACTGCGTTTACGGTGTCGATCTGAACGAGCTGGCGGTGGAGCTTGCCAAGGTCTCTTTGTGGCTGACCACGATTGCCAAGGAGAAGCCCCTGAGCTTTTTGGACCATCGGCTCAAGCAGGGAAACAGCCTGGTTGGCGCCCGGCTCTCTGACCTCAAGTACTATCCCGGCGGCAACAATAACCAGAATGATGACCAGGTGACCTTGCCCTCGTTTGTCTCGCCAAGGTTTGTCCAACATCTCATCGGCAAGATCAAGGAGCTCGAGGATATCGGGGACGACTCGTTATCTGATGTCAAGCTCAAGGAGAGCGTCTTCGAGGAGTTCCGGGCCTTGCCGGAGTACACCAAGGCCAGGGCAATCGCCAACGTTCATGCGGCCGTCTACTTCGGAAACGAGGTCGAGCCCAGAAGTACGCCCTCGGGGACGAAGAGCGCCGATATGGTCTACCACGACATGTTCTGGGCCGTGGGCGGGGCCGAGTCGGAGTGGACGCGCAAGACCCGCGGCCGGTGGTTCGATGATGCACAAAAGATCGCCGCCAGTCGGAGCTTCCTTCACTGGGAGCTGGAGTTTCCGGAGATCTTCTTTGAGGGCGGCGAGGTTAAGGCGAATCCGGGATGGGATGCGGTGGTGGGGAA
>CAYQFP010000080.1:0-7520 GCA_964416865.1 uncultured Methanotrichaceae archaeon | reverse complement strand
ATCGTGGTCGAGCGCGGCCAGATCGTCAAAATCGGAGGGTAAAACCGCGAATGAACGCGAATTAAAAGAAAATATTAGCGTTCATTAGCGGTTGAAATAAGGAGATTGTATGTGTTTAGCTCCCTCAGAATCAATCGCTTGATAATGGTTTTAATCAATACCTTCTGTGGTGCCTGAAAAGGGCCTGTATAGTCATTGGGTGGTGCCTGGTTCGTCTATCTCCGGCGCGTGTTGAGCAGATCGTATCGCACCCTCTCGTCCACTCCCACCCCCAGCACGCTCTCTGCGCCCCGGTAGACGTCCCGGGCGATCAGAGCACCGCCCAGGGCGGCATCGCAGCTGGCCAGGGGCCGGACCTTCCGGTCCAGAAGCTCGGAGACCCTGGGCGCTATGAGCGAGGCAGGATCGCCTGCCAGGTACAACCTCGGTCGCGCCGCGCCCAGGTCCCGTAAGAGGACGCCCATGGCGCTTAGCTCCATCGCCGTGAAGAGGGCCAGGGTATCCAGGGCGCGTCTCTTTTTATCCTGGTCGCAGTCGTCCAGGGAGTCGACGCCCAGCTTGCGCAGAATCCCGCCCGTGGTGAAAGCCTGGTTGGCGCTCATCTTGCCCGAGTCTACCTGCCGGATGGCGTCTACGTCCAGGGGGCCATGAAGCAGACCGGGCGCGAATATGGGAGCGTCGATGGCTCCTACGATATTGCCGTCGACGACGCCTATGGTGACGACGTTAGAGCTGGCATCGGATATTATGAAGCTCGATACCCCGTCCTTGTAGATCCGGTAGGCTAGGCCTACCTTCTCCGGGCTGGCACCATGAGAGAATATGTTCATCCGGGGATCGGTACCACTCTTCTGGTGGATGCCGGGCAGAAGTATCGCGGGCCAACCAGCCTCTCTCACGGCGTCAAAGACACTCGTCCCACCGCCGACGTGAACCCCCGCCCCATCCTGCCTGATGACCCCGCGGTTGACCGCGTCTTCGATCCTCACGATCTCTGTGATGCCGTCTCCCATTGAATAGGTGAGCGCCAGAAGATCGATTTTTTTGATCTCCAGCTCTCGCTCCACCCTCTGCGTTATCTCAGTCGCCGAGAGTCTGCTCGCCACCGCTCTCGGCAAGACGCAACACCGGCCCTCGGTGTTGGCGAACCTGATCGCCCGGGTCCCGTGATCCACCCCTACGAACATGAGATCAGCTTGACTATATCTCTGGCCAGCCTGACGCTGTCCTCTTCGCAATTCATGGTCGTATTCATCCTGACACACGACCCCTTGTACCTGCTCTTTGGCCCCACCACCATGAGGTCCACACATCCCAGTAAATCGGCCACCCCCTGGTCGGTCACCGGGTAACCCAGGGCGCGCATGAACTCGGCCGCGGGACCGCTCACCGGCCGGTCTCCTATCAGGGGGCTCACGGCGATCACCCTATTCTTCTTATTCATCATCTCTCTGACGCCTTTCAAGGCCAGTATGGGCCCGATACTGGTGACAGGGTTGCTAGGCCCGATCAGAATTGGATCGTCGCCGGAGATGGCGTCCAGAAAAACGGGGCTGGGCTTGGCCTCTTCTATTCCCTGGAACCCTATGGCCTCGACTGGGAGCCTGCCTTTCTTCTTCACCCAGTAGGTCTGGAGGTCCATCTCACCCTGGGAGGTAGATATCATCGTGGATACCGGGTCGTCGGTCATGGGAACCACCCTTTCCCTCACCCCCAAAGACCTGCAGAGCTCTTCCGTGGCCATGCTCAGCCCGGCTCCGGACCTCATAAGGTCCGAGCGGAATATATGCACCGCTCGGTCCATATCCCCCAGAGTGAGGACCTCTTCGTGGCCCAAGCTCTTGAGAAACTCCGATGTGCGGAACGAATCGTTCTTGATCCCCCACCACCTGGCCCGGTCCACCAGACCTGCCAGGGTGTAAATCACGGTGTCCAGATCTGGAGATACCAGGTTCCCCGAGATCCAGAGGTCGTCGGCGGTGTTTGCCACCACGGTCAGGTCCAAAGGGTCCAAGACCTCCTTCAACCCTACCAGAAGCTTGGGGGTCCCCGTTCCTCCGCTGAGCACGATCAAGATAGCTCCTCAATCACCATCGCCGTCCAGGATGATCATCCCAGTCTTCAGCGATTCGCACTCTTCATCGGTCAGCTCGGAAGATATGGCGTCTTCGGAGATTATGGCGCTGTTACCCAGGGGATCTTCCAGCACCAGGGTGAGAGGATACCGGCCCTCCATGGCCTTCTCGATGCACTCCAGGATCTCGTCACCCCTCCGGACGTTCTCCTCCGCGCCGGCATCTTTGGCAGATCTGGTAGCGAAAGATACCACGCCCTTAATCTTCTGGAGGACGCCCTCGACGTTGGTTATGTAAGCATCCGACGTCGCACCCGGTTCGACGTCGACCCCCAGATCGGGTAGCCTGATCGTCCCGCTGGTAGACCTGATTACCCTGACGTTCAGATCCTCGACGCTTCTGATATCGAAGGTGTACCTCGTCGGCTCGCCCTGGGTCAGCAGGATCGTGTCTGTATGCTTGAACCCACAGCGCTCACAGGTCCCGGCGATCACCATAGCCTCTCCGAAATGGGGTATGTCTGTTGTATTCCAGCCAAACTTTACAATGGATCCACAGAGGGGACACTCGACCTCGGTGGTGACCTTCAATCCACGCCTCCCAGAACGTTCTCGCGATCGATCTTCACATCCCTGGGCACTATCAGGACGAGATCGTCTCCCAGTCCGGCTATGTCGCCGTTGATCTCCGCTGCGATCGTCTTGAGATCTTCGATTGACTCATCCAGCATGGATTTATCCTGCGTCATCGGCGAGATGTCGATTAGGACTGTGTTGTTATCGAGCACCTCCTGCCTTATCTCTTGCACGACCTCTGGGTTGCTCAGCTCCGCGAACCTGACAAAGGTCTTGCTCGGTCTTGCAGAGACATCCTCGAACTGTCCCAGATCTATGTCAACGTACTCTTCGTCACCAGACCTGCCCATCAACCTGTCCAATAAACTGCTCATGTATGCTCACCTGTTGCGAGGAACGGTGTTTTTTTGATCGCATATAAACCGAATGAAGGATTTACCTGTCGTGTCTCACCTACGTGCTAGCCAGCTTGATGCCGAAGGCGCCCATAAGTATCATGAAAGCCAGGACGATTGCCACGAACCCAGTCGGATGCATCTCTTCCGGCATCGTCATCTGCACCATCGCCATGAGCGCGATCATCAGGACGACGAGACCTACACTCGCACCGATCTCCAGCGTTTTCTTGCTCATCGCCCTCATGTTGAGCTGATGTGAGATATCTCTTACGACCCACCTCTGAGCCCATCAGGGTCGGCCAGCCGCCTAACCAGGTCCCCTGTCCGGCTGCCGTACCACCCTCTCTCGATGTAGCGAGGATAAACAGGAAGCCTCTCTCGCAGTTCCCGATCCCGGAATTTCCGATGCAGTTCTTCGATTGTGGGCCACATCTTGTCCGGGTTGATCCAGTCTGGTGTGAGGGGGCTGATCCCTCCCAGGTCGTCTGCACCGGCTTCCACCAGATGTAGGGGGTCGGCTAGGTTGGGTGGGACCTGGACCGCGACCGTTTGCGGCAACACCGCCCTGGCCAGCCTTACGGCATCGGCAAGCTCGTCATCTCCTGGTGGTCTGGTCGAGACCATGGGAGTGCCCGGCTTGGGATCAAAGGGCTGGATGATGACCTCTTGGATGTGGTCATAGGCCCTGTGAAGATCGGCGATGGTCCGGAGTGACTCGATCCTATCGTCCCTGCTCTCTCCTATGCCCACCAGGATGCCGGTGGTGAAGGGTATCTTGAGCCGACCTACTGTGGACAGGGTCTCTATCCTGACCTCTGGCATCTTTCCCGGCGAGAGCCTGTGAGCCTCCAGCTCGGCGGTCGTCTCCAGCATCAGGCCCATGCTGGCGTTGTACGGAGCTAGCCGTTTAATCTCCGCCGAGGTGAGGATGCCGGCGTTGGTGTGGGGGAGAAGGTTCCTCTCCAGGGCCAGTTCACAGAGTTCGATCAGGTAGTCAAGCACGGCCTCGCTGTCCAGTTCGAAGCCGGGGACGTCCCAGGGTCGCTCGCCCATGCAGAAGAGCGCCTCGGCGCAGCCCGCTTCAGCACCCTGGTCCATCAGGTCGATGGCCTCCGATCTGCCGATGATCCCGCCTTCGTCGCTGCGGAAGCTGCAGTAGAGACACCTGTTCCTGCAGAAGCGGGTGACCGGTATGAAGACGTTCCTGGAGTAGGTCAGCCGGGCTTTCATGCACGGATCAGCGTCTCAGCTCAACCAGCTTCAGACTGTGTCCTTGGGGGCATTCTTCGGGAGCCTCGCCCACGACGTCCACGATGGTGCACCTGTCGCCCTCTTTCAGGCCTACGGGATGGCATATCTCGTACATGCTACAGTTGTACTCCTCGCAGTTGGGCGGCTCCAGGATCATCTTGGAACCGGCGAAGGCCTTCCTGACGTCGATGGCCACTATTATGGGACTCTCCGTTACCTCTACGGCTTTCACCCCTGAGTCGTGCAGGGGACATTCGTGTATCAGCTCCCCACGCAGCCCCAGGACCCGGTACCTTCTCCCCCTTTCCAGGTTGGTGCAGGTGTTCCGGAGCTTGCAGGTCTCGCACTCCGTGGTGGGGCCGTTGAATACGAACTCCATCCCTATGGTCGCCAGTCTTGTTCCTATTAGTGTGATCTGGGTAGTTGCCTCTGACATGTTTACGCCTCGATAAATATTATATTACGTTTGTTTTCTTTGCGGCTTTCCTGGCAGCTTCTCTGGTGAGGCCGGTTCCTAGTATGGTGTAGCGCTCTGGACGAATCTCTCGCGCACCGATGAGCGCCTCGATCACGATATCGTCTTCGATCCCCATTTCGGCGGCGGAGGTCGGCGCGTCCAACAGGCCGAGAGCCTCTCGGATTCGCTTCCAGTTGCCACCGTGGAGGTACATCATGATGATCGTCCCCACTCCGCAGAGCTCGCCGTGGAGGGCGCTGCCGGGTGCGATCTTGTTCAGCGCGTGAGCAAACTTATGTTCTGACCCGCTAGCTGGCCTCGAAGAGCCGGCGATGCTCATGGCCACACCGCTGGAGATTAGGGCCGTTACCACTATCTTGGCGGACTCGGCCAGGCCGGGCCTTATGGTGGATGCGGAGTCGACTATCATCTGGGCGGTCATTTGGGACAGCGCTGCGGCATACTCGCTGTACCTATCGTTCCGGAGCCGTTTGGCGAGTTTCCAGTCTAATATTGCCGTGTAGTTGGAGATTATGTCGCCGCACCCTGCAGCCAGGAGTCTTTTTGGAGCTTTTGATATTATGCTGGTATCGGCGAGGATCCCCAAGGGTGATTGTGCGGATATGGAGGTCGTCTCGCCGTCTACGGTGAGGGAGGCCTGAGCGGAGCAGATGCCGTCGTGAGATGCTGCGGTGGGAACGCTTATAAAGGGCACACCTGCCTTCATCGAGGCCAGCTTGGCTATGTCTATGCATCGTCCACCTCCGACCCCGAGAAGAAATCCGGCGTTTTCTTCCCTGGCCACCACTTCTGCCCGGTCTACTTCTTCCATATTTGAATGCTTGGTAATCAGGAGGATGGTCTCGAAGCCACCCTCCTCCATCTGGCGAGAGACCTCTTTGCCAACGGCATCGCCAGTCGTGGTGCCTGTCACGATGAGGGCCCTGCCCTCCAGCTTGAGGTCTCTAGAAAGGTCGGCAACCTCACAGAGGGCTCCGCTGCCTACGACTACCCTTCGTGGAAGCTCCATCCATTTAGATATGCTCAGCGATCTCACCTGTCGTATGTAGTAGTCGTCTTCTACAAATATAAACGCTCCTGAGCCCCGCCTTTGCCCTATCGGTTCCTCAGGGCGCGCAGGTCTTGGAGGATACGTTCCCGATATCTGTTTACCTCGGAGCTGGTTCTATTTCTGGGACGGGCAACGTCGATATCGATGATATCGTTGATCATCCCCGGCCGGGCAGACATTATCACGACCCGGTCTCCTAGGTAGATGGCCTCGTCCATGCTGTGGGTCACGAAGACCACCGTCTTCATCTTCTCCTGCCAGATCCGGAGGAGCTCCGACTGCATGATGTTTCTGGTCTGGGCGTCCAGGGCTCCGAAGGGCTCGTCCATGAGAAGCGCCTTGGGGTCGTTGACCAAGGCCCTGACGATGGCAACCCTCTGTTTCATCCCGCCGGAGAGTTCGTGAGGATAGCTCGCCTCGAAGGCCTCCAGCCCCACCGTCTTCAGGTAGCTGCGGGCCCGGGCGAGCCGCTCCTCCTTGGAGACGCCTCTCAGCTCCAGGCCGAAGGCCACGTTATCCAGGACCGTCCTCCATGGGAAGAGGGAGTACTCTTGGAAGACCATGCCCCTCAGTGGGCCGGGTCCCTCGATGAGTTTGCCGTCCAGGAGCACCTCGCCGTCGGTGGGGCGGTCCAGCCCGGCTATGATCCTCAGAAGGGTGGTCTTGCCGCAGCCGGAGGGACCGACGAGGCATACGAACTCGTTCTCCCCTATGGAAAGGTTGATGTCTCGGAGCGCCTCGACGGTATTGCCTTTTGCCTCGAAGAGCTTGGATACGCCCCGGATCTCCAGCAGAGCCATGGGGCGTGGTGGGGTGGAGGAGTTATAGATCTTTCTATCGGTCAGGGGACTTCCAGCGGCCCCAAGTCTTGTATGGCGCAGTGTGGCGCCGACTTGCCGATACAATCCCTTTCAGGCGTTGAGATAATAACCACCGGAAACCGAAGCTACCCCACCATATTCCCATAGCAGTCCTTACAGACCACTTTCCCCTCTGCGGTCCTCCCCTTGATCTCCATGAAGTCCTCCCCGCACTCTTCGCATCTCATCGAGGGATAGATACGTGCCTTCCCAGGCGCGGGGATGTCGACCTCCCTTGCCTCGAAGAGTTCGTCGTCGCCGGCGCTTAGTATGTACTCCATATGGTCCTCTCTCATTTTCTCGACTTTTTTTTGCTCTTCTTCTGTTAACCTGCCTGCAAAGTACTCCTTCATGGTTTCGATCTCGCTTTGGGATATGCTGCGTCCCTTGAAGTATATTCTCAAGGCCTTCTTGTGGTCCCTGGAGTAGAAGGTGTAGACGTGTTTGCCGTGATCCTTGAAGATCAGGTTGCCCTTCCCGAAGGTGCAGCTGAGGACATATTGGATCGCATCGACGCTGCAGGAGTTGTTCTCTACGATTGCCACCAGTTCCTCATCCTTTGCCTTGTCGTAGTAGTTCTTGACGTATCTGGCCACCCGGTAGCCCATCGCCAGTCCGGGGCAGTAATGCCCGTGGAACTCGGCAGCTTTTCTAAATTCTTCGTCCATCCTATCACCTGTAACTGGGCAGATAGATTATGTCATGAGTTAATACTAGTTAATACCAATCCCATGTTAACGGACACGCCGTCATAACTCGGTGATCTCTCTCTTTTGTTTTTCCATTCCGGACCCCCTCCTAAAAATGGCAATAATTTCCGACCAGAGTATTC
>CAYQFP010000079.1:0-7706 GCA_964416865.1 uncultured Methanotrichaceae archaeon | reverse complement strand
ATATACCTTTTTTCATTCTTCGGGCATGAGACTGGTATCATGGGCATTTACTTGAATTTGGTACAATAAAGTCCTAAAGAGGATATTATGTGGCAGGAGATTCTGGACAAGTTCAGGCGCTATCCGGCACAGGAGAAGGTAGTCAAGCTCATACTAGAGAAAGGTTTCCAGATCAACGACCAGGCCCGGGTAGTATCCGGCGGGGTGGAGATACCCCACGCCCAGATCGCCAAGGAGCTGGGGGTAGATCGAAGGGTCGTAGACACCACCGCGGCGGCGGTATGCGAGGACGAGGATATGCATAAGGTCTTCAAAAACTTACGTTCCATGACCTTTTTGGGCGACGTGGCCCCGGTTCTGGGCCTGGGCGTGATCGAGATCGCCCCGGTAGACGCCACAAAAACTGGCCTACTGGGCAACGTGGCCAGCGCGGTGGCCGAGTACGGTCTCTCCATAAGGCAGGCGGTATCCGACGACCCTTACTTCGTGGAGCATCCCAAGCTCACCATAATTACCGAAGGCAAGATCCCCGGCGAGCTGGTGAGGATGCTGATGGATATCGACGGCGTCAGACGGGTGACGGTCTACTAATAAAAAAAATAAAACAGAACGGCCCGAAGGACAGGCACCACCCAGGCGCCTCCTCAGGATGCCATATATCCCTCCCAAAAGATAATCTTACTCTTTTTGCAGCCAGGGCATCATAGCGCGCAGCTCGTCGCCCACCTCTTCGATAAGGTGGCCAGCCTCTCTGTTCTCAAGCGCCCTCTTCACCGGCAGTCCGGCCTGGCTTTCCAGGATCCACTCACGGGCAAACTCCCCGGTCTGGATCTCGTTCAGGATATCCGCCATCGCCTCGCGGGACTGATCGTTTATGATCCGGTCTCCGCGAGTCAGGCCGCCGTACTCGGCGGTGTTGGAAACGTTCTCCCACATCCTCATCAAGCCGCCCTCGTGGATCAGGTCTACGATCAGCTTCACCTCGTGACAGGTCTCGAAGTAGGCGATCTCCGGCTGGTAGCCTGCCATCACCAGGGTCTCGAAAGAGGCTTTGATCAACTCCGTGATGCCGCCGCAGAGGTTCACCTGCTCACCGAATAGGTCGGTCTCGGTCTCCTCCTCGAAGGAGGTTTCCAGGACGCCGGCCCGGGTACCGCCGATCCCCTTGGCGTAGGCCATGGCAATATCGAAGGCCTTGCCGGAATAGTCCTGCTTCACGGCCACCAGACAGGGCAGACCGATGCCCTCCTCATAGGTCCGCCTCACCAGATCGCCCGGCCCCTTGGGCGCTACCATGTAGACGTCGACGTTCTCGGGCGGTATTATCTGAGAGAAGTGGATGTTGAACCCGTGGGAGAAACCCAGGGCGTTTCCCTCTTCCAGATAGGGCTCGATATCTTTCTTGTATACGATGGGATGGATCTCATCTGGAAGCAGTATGTGGATGATATCTGCCTCTTTGGCAGCCTCGGGGGTGGTGGTCACCCTCACACCGTCGGCCTCTGCCCTCTTCCAGGCAAAAGATCCCTCTACGTCCGCCGCCACCACGTTGAGGCCGGAATCCTGGAGATTCTGCGCCTGTGCATGACCCTGGCTTCCATATCCCACTACCGCTATAGTCTTGTCCTTCAGGACGCCCAGATCGGCGTCTTCGTCATGATATAACTTTACCATATTTACAAATCCTCCTACAACGAGGAATACCTGCCGAAGATTAAATAACTATCAGGTCTTTATTACCTTCGATCCACGAACCATCGAGACCTTGCCTGTTCTGGCCAGCTCCATTATCCCGAACTGCCTGAGAAGCCTTTCTATGGCGTCGATCTTGCCCTCGCCGCCGGTAACCTCTACGATAACGGACCGGGGCGATACGTCGATGATCGTGGCCCGGAATACGCTCACGATCTGCATTATCTCGCTCCGGGTCTCCTTCTTGGCGTTGACCTTTATGATGGCCAGCTCCCTCCCCACCGAACTCTCCGGTTTGAGTTCGCTCACCCTGATCACGTTCACCAGCTTGTTGAGCTGTTTTGTCACCTGCTCCAAGACAACCTCATCGGCCCTCACGGTGATAGTCATCCGGGAGTAGGCAGGGTTATCGGTCTTCCCGACGGTCAGGCTGTCTATGTTGAAACCTCTCCTGCTGAATAGACCCGCGATCCTGACCAGCACCCCGGGTTTGTTCTCAACTATTGCCGCTATGGTGTGCTTCAAACCTCACCCCTCCAGCTCCAGAATCTCACTCAGAGACGCCCCCGCAGGCACCATCGGCGAGACCATCTCGTCCGGTGGTATGACAAAGTCGATGACCGTGGGCCGGTCTGAGTCTATGGCCTTCCTGAGAACAGGCTCCACCTCGGAGGGCTTGGTCGCCCTGAGACCCAGAGCACCGTAAGCTTCCGCCACCTTGACGAAGTCGGGGACGTTTCCAAGAGTGGTACCCGAGTATCTCTTCTCGTAGAATAGGGTCTGCCACTGTCTTACCATGCCCAGTACGCCGTTGTTCATCACCGCCACCTTGACCGGTATCTCATTCAGAACCGCCGTGGCCAGCTCCTGGATGTTCATCTGAAAGCTGCCGTCTCCTGCTATGTCGAAGACCGTAGAATCGGGCCGCGCCATCTGAGCCCCTATGGCTGCAGGGAACCCATAACCCATGGTGCCCAGCCCGCCCGAAGTGATGAACCTATGTGGGTCCTTGTGGGTGAAGAACTGAGCGGCCCACATCTGGTTCTGCCCCACCTCGGTCACGATAATGGCTTCCGGGCAGAGTTCGTATATCGTCTCCATCACCAGCTGGGGCTTGATCACATCTTCGCTCTTCTCGTAAGAGAGAGGATGATCTTTCTTCCACGTAGAAACCTTGTCGTTCCAGGCAGACCAAAGCTTTGGCTCGACCGCTTCGATCAGCTCTTTCAGGGCGGACTTGGCGTCGCCCACTATGGGCACATCCACCTTGACGTTCTTCCCGATCTCGGCAGGATCGACGTCGATGTGTACGATAGTCGCGCTGGGAGCGAAGCCTGCAATCTTGCCCGTTACCCGATCGTCGAACCTGGCACCCACCGCCACGATCAGATCAGACTCCTGTATGGCGTAGTTGGCGTATTTGGTCCCGTGCATCCCCAGCATCCCCAAGGAGAGCGAGTTATCTTCGGGGAAGCAACCTACTCCCATCAAGGTAGTGGTAACCGGAGCCTTCAACTTCTCCGCGAGACCCAGGAGTTCCTTGCTGGCGCTCGCGTACCTCACCCCGCCGCCAGCGTAGATCACAGGACGTTTCGCTTCCATCAGAACCTGAGCCGCCTTCTTAATCTGGAGCTTATGGACGCCTCGGGTCGGGCTGTAGCCTGGCAGGTCCAGATCGGGGTAGCTGAAGTCCAGCTCGCCCACGGTCACGTCCCTAGGCAGATCGATGAGTACCGGCCCCGGTCGTCCCGTCCTGGCGATGTGGAACGCCTCTCTGAATACCCGGGGCAGATCCTTGGCGTCTTTTACCAGGTAGCTGTGTTTGGTTATGGGTATGGTTATGCCTGTTATGTCTGCTTCCTGGAAGGCGTCCTTACCGATGAGGTTGGTCGGAACCTGGCCGGTCATGGCTACCAGGGGAACGGAGTCCATGTAGGCGGTGGCTATCCCCGTTACCAGGTTCGTTGCCCCCGGTCCAGAGGTGGCCAGACATACTCCTACACGGCCCGTGGCCCTGGCATAGCCATCTGCCGCATGCGCAGCTGCCTGTTCGTGTCGCACCAGTATGTGCTCTATATCAGAATCGTAAAGCGCATCATAGAGGGGTAGAAGTACGCCACCCGGAAGCCCAAATATTATCTCAACGCCTTCCAGCTTCAGGCATTCCAGTATAGCCTCCGCCCCGCTCATCTTACGCATTTTTTTCCTCCTCGAGCTGCATCAACCTGTTAATTCCTTCCAGCACAGCCTCCACAGAAGCCATGATTATATCCGCACCTGCGCCCCGGGCGGTGATGCTCCTATCGGCCATGGCCATGGTGACCCATACCTCAACTACCGCGTCGGTGCCGCCGGTAATGGCGTCGACGTGATACTCTTCCAGACGGATATCCGTTACCCCAGATACGGCCTTCTTGATAGCGTTGATGGCCGCGTCCACCGGTCCGGTGCCGGTTCCCGCCTCCAACATATCAGATCCGTTGACCCTTATCCTCACGCTGGCCGTGGGGGTGACCTTGTTACCGCCCACCACGGTTACCTCCTCCAGATGGACCTTGGGTTCCATCTGGATAGAGAGCACCATCTCGGCGATGGCCTGAAGATCTGCATCCGTCACCCGTTTACCTTTCTCGCTCAGCCCCTTGACTCTGTCCACGATCTCCACGATCTGGTTTTTATCGCAATCGATCCCAAACTCTCTGAGAGCCAGCTCCACAGAACTTCTTCCGGCATGCTTGCCCAAGACGAATCGTCTCTTCCTGCCCACCGTTTCTGGTCGGATGGGCTCGTAGGTGGAGCTGTCGGCCAGGATCCCGTGAACGTGTATCCCTGCCTCGTGAGAGAAGGCGTTCTCCCCCACGATGGCCTTGTTGGGGGCCACTTGGATCCCGGTGAGACGAGAGACCATCCTGGACAGGGAGTACAGCTCCTCACATCTGATCCTCGTCGTCACATCGTAGAGAGACTCCAGGGTCATCACCACCTCTTCCAGGCAGGCATTTCCAGAGCGCTCTCCGATACCGTTAACGGTAACATGAGCCTGTGAGGCCCCTCCGCGCAGAGCGGCGATGGTATTGGAGGTCGCCAGGCCGAAGTCGTCGTGGCAGTGGACGCTGACCGGCACGGCGAGGCTCGATAGCCTCTCGAAGACCTGAAAGCTCTTCTCCGGTACCAGGACGCCCACGGTGTCGCAGAAGCAGAGCCGATCTGCACCTGCATCGATCCCTGCTTCGTAGAGGGTGACGAGAAAATCAATATCGGCACGACTCGCATCTTCGCCACTCAACTCCACGATCAGGCCATGATCCTTGGCGTACTCGGTGACCTCCACCGCGGTTCTCACTACCGACGGGTTGTCACATTTGAGCTTGCTTCTGATATGAAGATCTGATGTCGGTATGACAAGATGTATCGAGTCTACGTCACCATCCAGAGCAAGATCCACATCACCGGTAACGGCACGGACATAGCTGCAGATCTCGGCTTTTAGGTTTTCGGACGAGATGGCCTTCATGGACATTCGTTCCCCTTCCGAAGTGGCCGAAGATCCTGCTTCGATCACGTCTATGCCGATGGCATCGAGGTTTCGAGCGATAGTTAGCTTATCATCCAGGCACAATGATACGCCTGGCGTCTGTTCACCGTCACGAAGCGTCGTATCCAACAGATGGACGCTATCAAATAAAGCGATCCCACGCATTCATCATTTTTAATCACCAAATTGCAGTTGTAGTGGTCGATCCGGGGATTAAGTGTATTAATGATTGATAAAGTTGACGACGCGTTGCGATGGGAAAAGTTTATCTCGCTCTGCGGCTCATTAGTGGCCTTCAGTCCTATGGAGTTTCTAAGATGGGTGCTGGTGCAGAAACGTCTGGTGAGCTGGCAGTGACTGAGCTGCTGCTTACGGTAGATATCTACAACAGGTCAGAGGATCTGACCGAGGACGATCTTCCCCCGAAGATCAGGAAGCATTACTTCGATCCCGTATCCAAAAGCGTCAAGCGGCCCGTTTACGTAACCGACTCTGACGTGGAGCAGATCTACGGTTTGGGTGAAGTCAAAGGTCTCGTCCGAGCCTTGCCCTTTGTCAACAGAGAAGAGTTTGGTTCCCAGCTCAAGTTGACCGTCTTCGACGTCGGATCAAAGTGGTTCGCCAAACAAGATACGATCGAAGAGATCAGGTCGAACCCCGTCTTGGCCTACTTTTACGAGAACTACGACTCTCTAGAGGTGAGCTACCAGGAGGCCAGGAGGAAGAACCTTCCCCTCTTGACAGATCGGGAATGGATCGAGGCCGTGGTCCGAGAGATATCGGCAGATCTCGACAAGACGGAGGACCTCCTCGACCTGGTCCATATAAAGGCTCCCGAAGATGTGAGAAATAACATAGACGACCTGGTCCTCACCAAGGAACAGAAGAATGAGATGGATATGCTGGCCAAGGCGTTGGAGTATAAAGATTACCTCAAAGAGGTGGGGCTTCGTGAGATAGGAAAGCTACTCTTCGTGGGACCGCCGGGGACCGGCAAGACTTCCACGTCTCGGGCTTTCTCCCGGTGGTTCGGCCTTCCCCTGGTCGAGGTGAGGTTATCCATGATCACCAGCCAGTATCTAGGAGAGACCTCCAAGAACATCGATAAGGTCTTCGAGCTGGCCAAGAGGCTCAACCCCTGCATACTCTTCATAGACGAATTCGACTTCGTGGCCAAGGCTAGAACATCTGACGAGCACGGTGCAATCAAGCGTGCGGTGAATACCCTGCTCAAGGCCATCGATGAGATCAGTCTCGTGGACAACGGAGTTCTTCTTATAGCGGCCACCAACCATCCCCAGCTCCTGGACTATGCTGCCTGGAGGCGGTTCGATAAGGTGGTAAACTTCCCCCTTCCCGACAGTGCGATGCGCCAGAAGATCCTGGAGATGGTTCTGAGCAAGATCGACGCTTCCGTGAACACGAGCGAACTGGCCGAGCTGATGGAGGGCTACTCGGGGTCGGATATCAGACTGGTGGTGAGAGAGGCGGTGCTGAACAACCTGTTGAACGACCAAAAGTCGATAGATCATCTGGACCTGTTGAGAGCCATAGAAGACTTCGACAAGAGGATCTCCGATCACTGGCGGAGCGATGCTCGATGATCGTAACGCTTCTGGGAACCGGTGACGCCATAGGCACCCCAAAGATAGGATGTAACTGCCCCACCTGTCTGGATGCCCTCTGCGGGGGGAGAAGCCGCAGGCTCAGGTTCTCGGTGCTCGTGGAGGCCGATAACAGGACCGTCTTGATAGATACCAGTCCCGATCTGAGATGGCAGCTCATCAGGAAGGGGATCAGTCATGTAGACGGCGTCATCTGGACTCATGCTCACTACGATCATTACGCCGGGTTCGGCGACTTTCACCGGGTCCAGAACCGGGTCCCCGTCTACGGTCTGGGGGAGACTCTGGACTACATAATCAATTACCTGTATTTTCTCAAGCCTGTCCGTCGCGAGGTTCTGGCAGGAGAGCCTTTCAGTCTGGCTGGGATGGAGTTCACCCTTTTCAAGGTGAACCATCCTCCCCTCACCGAGGCGGCGGGGGTCATGGTCAAAAAGGACGGAAAGAAGCTGGTGATAACCGGAGATACCAATATCGATATCCCCGAAGAGAGCCTGGACCTGATGAGAGACGCCGACCTGATGGTGGCCGACGGGATCATGCCTCCCGGGTACACCCTCAATAAGCACATGAACTCGGCCGAGGCCGTGGAACTGGGCAAGAGGTTGGGCGCCAGAAAGCTGGTGCTCACCCACATAAGCCATCTGTTCCCGCCGCATGATGTAGCGGTCAAGAGATGGCCTCTGGGACATGATATGATGGAGATCGAGCTGTGAGGTTCGGCATGGTGGGGCTGTGGGGATTATGATTTATAGTCATGAACCTTAGATTGATACTTAATGGAGCATCTCAAAGAAGGCATCTGCATGTTCCGCCAAGAAAATGTTCGCTTACGCTCACATTTACTTGTGCAC
>CAYQFP010000078.1:0-7709 GCA_964416865.1 uncultured Methanotrichaceae archaeon | reverse complement strand
CGAATTAAAAGAAAATATTAGCGTTCATTCGCGTTCATTAGCGGTTGAAATAAGGGGTGAGTATGTGTTTAGCGTCCTCAGAATCACTCGCTTCTTCTACTTTCCCAGTATCTTCCGGAGCAGGCTGCCGCCCGTTTTCTTTTCGGACTTGGGTGGCTCTTTTGGACCCTTGCCCTCGTCCGACTTATTCCCGCTGGCAATTATTGGAGGACTGATCCCACCGTGCTTGCTCTTCCTGGGCCTGATATTGACAGTCACCGGCCGTTCGATCTCGTTGCTGACCAGCATCACCGTTCCCGGAGGTAGCCTCATTATATCCTCTTCGAGATCGGCGCTCATCCCCTCGATCCCCTTGCTCAACGCCCGGAGGTCGTTGGGATTGGTGACCCTGAGGATGATCTGGGTGTTGCACTGAGATATCACGTTCTTGTCCACCCTGGCCGGCCTCTGGCTTATTACCAGCAGACCTAGCCCGAACTTCCGGCCCTCGGCGGCGATGGTCCTGATGATGCCCGTGCTGGCCGCCTTGCCGCTCCCTCGTTCCGGTATGTAGTTGTGAGCCTCTTCTATGACCACCATGCCGGGTGAGACCCGTCCTCTCTTCCTGGCATCGAAGAGGTCTGTCAGAAGCTTGGCCACGATCATGCCCTGGAGGTCCGGCGGCACCCCGGTCATGTCCATGACCGATGCCTTCCCCCGCCGGAGGAGATCTTTCGACTTGGTAGGACGGCCCGAGAATATGCCCAGGTCCACCAAAGCTTCCATGCGCCTGATCAGGCCCCATTTGGCCTTGCTTGTGTCCTTCTCCGCCTGAGATATTATGTCTTCTAGATAGTAGTTCTCTTTCTCCACGCCGAGGGCCTTTATGGCCTCGTAAAGGACGCCCATCTGGCTGTCAGTAACGTCATCGGGAAACAAACCGGTGATCTCCCGGGCGGTCAGGTTTTTCCCATCGAACCGGAAGGCCTTGTCTGCATTTGGGTTTACCCCCTGATACGCAGGAGAGTAGATGGTAACATCGTAACCCCTGGGTTTTATATCGTACCTGGCAAAGTCCCCTTCGCTGTTCTTGTCCTTCATGGAGACGTACTCACCATGAGGATCGATTATGAGAAGGGCAACGTTCTTCTCCAGGAGTTCTTCTAGCACCACCGCTGCGGTATAAGATTTACCGCTACCCGTCTTGGCGAGGATGCTACAATGCTTCTGGACGAGAGTGTTGGCATCCAGCTTCACCTTGAGGTTGCGCCTATCCAGAAGACCGATGTACAGGTTGCCTTTCGACAGCCCCAAAGCCCTCTTTATCAGCGCATCATCTGCCATGAGGACGTGGTCTCCCGGGCGGGGCGGGGTGGTGGGGATCAAGAGCTTCCCGTTGGCAGCCAGACCGATCACCTTCGCGGTTCCTACCATCCGTTCCCTGGCCACTGTATTTTTCTTCTTATCGACCTGGTTCAGGTTGTAGGCGGCGTTGGATCGCGTCACGTCTTCTACATGGGCGAGGATCCAACCCCCGGAGACGTCTCGCACCTTCACGTACGCGCCTCTGCCGGTCTCATCTCCGATCAAGAACCTGAAATTGAGAGCGCTCGTCTCGCCCACGATTATGCCGATCGCGTTCCCAAGATTACTATTACCGAGGAGATCGTCCACATCACTCATCTTGCCATGTTCCTATTTACTCTTCCGAAGTCGAGCCTATCTGTATATATTCTTCATCGTCTCCCCGAATACCAGACCTGCCACCAGTCCGGCAATATGAGCCATGTGGGCTATGTTGTCGGCGCTACCCATCATGGTGAAGTCCAAAAAGGCGAAGAGGACCACCGATGCCCTTATGCTCATAGGGATCATGAAGAAGAGGTAAACCTTTATCTCCGGGGCTATCACCGCCAGACATCCCATCACCCCGTAGAGCGCGCCGCTTGCTCCAAGCATAAAGCCTACGGGCACCACGGCCATCTGGCCGAAGGCGGCGACCAGTCCAGATACGATGAAGACCATGAGGAACCGGTTCTCTCCTATCCTGCGTTCCAGCTCGGTTCCGAAGAAGAATAAGAATATCATGTTGAATAAGAGATGGTTGAAGTTGGCGTGCAGGAACATATGGGTGATCAGCGTCCAGGGTCGGGCCGTCACCAATGCCGGGTTCAGGGCCAGGTAGTTGAAGGCGAAGGAAGGCGCCGCCAACCGCACCAGAAAGAGGAGGACACATATGGTCAGTATTATGCCAGATAAGGTCAAGGGGAGGGATGATCTGGATGGTGAATAGGTCCTCTCATCTTCCCAGGGGTCGGGGTCGTTCCATCTGCCCTCACAATCGCGATTGGATCCATTCCACCAGTCTTTCAGAAGGATGACAGCGTTCAATCCTCTGTACACGAAAAGACCTTTCAAGCCGACGACACCTCTCCGGGGCGCTGAATCTAAAACAGGATGTACAAATAGATGCTGGATAGGGTCACTCGATCACGTACTCTCCGTCCCTGAGCACGATCACATAATCGGCAGAGTTCTTGAGGGCGACGGATAAACCGGGCTCGGCACCGAAGATTATGGTCTCTTTCCCCTTCTCCCTGGCTTTCAGGAGGACGGGCTTGAAGTCTGCATCTCGGGTGACAAAGGCGATGGTGTCTATTATCGGGCTGTATACCATTTCCATCCCCTCTACCGCTAGCCTCACGTCCACATCACTGGTGCAGATCACCGGCTCGAACCCCTGGTTCTCCACCGCTTCCACCAGCTTCTCTGAGGCGTACTGGTTCAGGAAGACCATCCCAGACTTGATGTCGCCGTAGTCTTTCAGCATATCCCGGATCTCTTCCAGATCGATCTGGAACTCTTTCCGGAGCATGTTGGGACCATCCACAAGTAGGCCGATCTTTTTCCTGCCCCTCTCTTTCCTAGAACCTAGATATTTCAGGATATGTTCGAAATGTATGGGCATCGGATCACACAGTCTCCAAAGTCGGTCATCTCTAATATAATTTCCTATGTCTGTCGGTTTTGTGGTGGGCCTATCGTAGGTCGAAGGCCCTTTTTGCGTTTTTGGTCGTGGCCCGAGCGACATCCTCCAAAGAGATCTCTTTGATCCTGGCGATCAGGGCCACGGAGTCCTGGACGTAGGAGGGCTCGTTCCGGCCTCGCCGGGGAGATAGGAAGGGGCTGTCGGTCTCGATCAGTAGCGATTCTAGAGGAACGTTCCTGGCCAGAACCTGGTGATGGGCAGAGCGGCAGACTACCGTGGCCAGAGATATGTAGAACCCCAGGTCCACGGCTTCTTTCATTGTGGCCATGCTGCCGCCGTAGCAGTGGAATACCACCTTCTCCAGATGACGTACCATCTCCAGGCATTCGTCCTCGGCCGATCTGGCATGTATCACCTGGGGAAGGTCCAGCTCTCTGGATAGGTCGACCACCCTTTGAAATATTTCTACTTGTCTTTTTCGTCCTGCAAGGTCCGGGCAACGATAGTAGTCGAGACCTGCTTCGCCTACGCCCACGATCTCTGCCGAATGTTCTCTGATCTGATCCAGGACCGCCTGGACGTCGTCATCGCTCATATACCCCAGACTGTTGGGGCTCAGACCCAGGGTGGGATATATGAACGGGTGACTCGCGGCCAGCTTCAGGGTCCTCTTGTTGGTGACTTGATCTATACCGGAGTTGATCATGGTGACCACCCCGGCAGACCTGGCCCTCTGGATGACCTCGTCTCTGTCCTTCTTGAAGTTCTTGAAATCGAGATGACAGTGAGAGTCGATCACCTCGTATGCATTTTCTTTCAACTCCGATCTTCCTCCAGAAGCATGAGCCGGTTTATGGCGCTCACCAGCGCTTCTACAGATGCCATGACGATATCCTCTCTTGCCGATCGCGCGGTGACGATCTTGCCACGGCGGCTGTTTTCTACCCCGATGACCACCTCGGCCAGGGCGTTAGACCCGCCTGTTATGGCTTCTATCCTGAAATCCCTGAGCGTAATCGCGGTATCATCGCCCACCAGACCGCGAACAGCGCTCACGGCGGCGTCGACGGGCCCTACCCCGGTCTTGGCCAGGACCTTCTCTTCTCCGCGAACCACAGCCCTGACGGTGGCCGTGGGGGTTATCATGTTTCCTGTCATGACCGAGACCTCTTTCAAGACTACCGCCTGCTTGTCCTTTGCGATCTCGCCGATTATCACCTCGGCGATGGTATCGAGGTCGGCGTCGGTAATGTGTTTGCCTTTGTCGCCCAGGTCTTTGATCCTCTCCAGGATCTCCTGGAGCTGGTCCTTGTTGGGGCTATATCCCATATCTTTGAGAGACTGCATCACCGCGTGCCTGCCGGTGTGTTTGCCCAACACGATCCGTCTCCGGTGGCCCACCATCTCCGGGGTCATTATCCCCGGCTCGAATGTGTCGGATCGCTCCAGCACGCCCTGGCTGTGGATCCCGCTCTCGTGAGAGAATGCGTTCTCGCCTACGATGGGGGTTGTAGGCGATATGCCGATCTTGGTGAGTCTCTCCACCAGCTTCGCGGTCTCCACCAGGTACTGAGTCTTTATGCCCGTCTTGGCCCCGTAGATGGAGTGGAGGCTCATCACGGTTTCTGCCAGGTTGGCGTTGCCCGCCCTCTCGCCCAGGCCGTTCGCCGTGACCTGGACCTCCCTGGCGCCTGCTTCGAAGGCGGCCAGGCTGTTGGCCACCGCCAGGCCGAAGTCGTTGTGACAGTGGACGTCTACCACCATATTCTTGGTGTTCTCGCAGATCTCTTTGACCATCCCGTAGAACGATGAAGGTATGGCCACCCCGACGGTATCTGGTATGTTGATTATGTCACAGCCTACCTCTTCGACTGCCCCGAAGATCTCCTTCAGGAACCCAGGAGATGTCCTGGTGGCGTCCATGGCCGAGAATAAACAGGATCGGTCATGGTCTTTTACGTACTCGACAGCCTCTGCAGAGGCTGTCACTATCGCCTGATGACTCTTCTTTATGGTATGGGCTATCTGGATGTCCGAGGTGGAGACGAATACATGGACCAGGTCCACGTCGGCGTCGAGACAACGGTCGATATCCTTCTTGACGATCCTGGCCAGGCCGCACACATCTACGCCCAGGCCTTCATTGGCGATATTCTTGACCGCCTCGAACTCGCCTCGGGACGATACGGGAAAACCAGCTTCTATGGTGCTCACACCAAGCTTGTCGAGCTGCCTGGCAATGGTAATCTTTTCCTCGGGCGTCAGGGTGACTCCCGGTGTCTGTTCACCATCGCGGAGGGTGGTATCGAAAATTTCAACTCGTTCGTCACGCAGTGCATCGGTGTTATAGAAAACGATCCCACGCTGAGGATTCTTGCTCCATAGGTCCTGGAAGGAGACACTGCCCTATAAAACCTTTTGCCGGGACGGCGTTGTTCTCGGCGCTGTCCCACGGCACTGCTTCCGATAAAATAGTCGGGTGAACTATGTCTGCTCTCCACCCTCATCGATTGGCGCGTCTTCCTCCTCATCTTTTTTGGGTGGCGATATGACCTGTGAGGTGACTTGCGGCTCTGGTCGGTGGGTCTCGATGAAGCGGACCTCTTTGAGGTCCAGTAGGTGCATGGCCATATTCGCCACTCCTTGCTTGACCATGGGCCATTTTTGATAGAGCCCCATCTCCCATGGTGAGTCAACTTCTGCCACGTCACCGTCGACGATCTCGACATTCAGGTCCATACCGGAGAAGATCTTTACCAGACCTTTCAGCTTCCCCCCCCGGTCTTCTATGAGCTCTTTGATGGTATAATCGTACTCGATAGTCTTGCCTGCCAGGGGGTGGTTGTAGTCTACCCGGACCTTTCTCCCGATTATGCGTGTGATGGTGCCCATCTTGCCGTCGATCGATGCGCGCATACCAATTCCCGGCTTCTCATCCTTGAACTTGTTCAGAAGGACGGAATCGATCTGATCTGGATCGTAAGCGCCGTAGGCTTTCTCGGGAGGAACCTTCACGCTTCCCGAATGGCCGATCTCCTTATCGATCAGTTCCTCCTTGAACCCCTCTGTCACGTCTCTGGAACCTATCACAATGAGCCTGGATCCGTACTCGATCTGTTCGTCATATATGTCATTCTCGGTTGCCAGTTTCTCGTCTGTGGTGAATACGACCATCCCGTTTGTCCTCTCGGTGTAGTCCACCATGATGAAATCGCCATCTTTTACTGTCATCTTGAAATCAGTCCTCGGTTGGTTTGTCGCTTGTACGTCCCTGTCTTAGATTAAGTAGTCTGCTATATTCTCGGTGATTGTCTGCTCGCAGTAAAGGCACCTTAGTACCACCGGGTTCTTGTTCTTAACCAGGAACTGAGACTTGATGGGTTCATTGGTGTTGGATATGCAGTTGTGGTTGGGGCACCTCACCACCCCCACGATGTGGTCCGGCATATCCACCGCGTACTTCTCCGCCACCACGTAGTCTCTGATGATGTTGATGGTAGCACCGGGCGCGATCAGGGCGATCTTGTTTACCTCGCCCACCTTCAGCTCTCTCCTCTCCACCTTTACGATATCCTTTTTGCCGAGGTTTCTGCTGGTAACGTTCATCAGAACGCTGATGGTGGCATCGGTGGTGTGGTATATCCCCAGGATCTTGAGGACGTTCAGCGCCTGGCCCGCGGATATGTGGTCTATGACCGTGCCGTTCTTGATGGGGGTTACCTTCATCTCCATCTCAGTCAATATCATCACCGCCTATCAGCATCTTTAACAGGGCCATCCTGACTGGCACCCCGTAGAAGGACTGTCTGAAGTAGACCGCATGCTTCGTCCCGTCGACCTCGGGGTCGATCTCGTCCACCCTGGGAAGGGGGTGCATGATTATCATATCGTCCTTGACCTTTTTCAGAAGGTTCGTGGTTATCTTGTAGCTTCTGGCCACCTTCTGGTATTCGTGGGGGTCTGGGAACCGTTCTTTTTGGATCCTGGTGACGTAGAGGACGTCCATCTCTTCGATCACTTCGTTGAGGTCGCCGGTCTCGCGGACGGTGGTTCCTTTGGCCTCCAGATCTGCCTTAATCTGGTCGGGCATCCTCAGCGACGGCGGTGATACGAGGGTGATCTCTGCGCCGTAGAGGGCCAAGGCGTAGGCCAGCGAGTGGACGGTCCTGCCGTACTTCAGGTCGCCTAAAAGGGTGATGCTCAGTCCATCCAGATGGCTCTCCTTGCGGATGGTGTAGAGGTCCAGTAGCGTCTGGGTGGGGTGGTGACCTGCACCATCACCGGCGTTCAGCACCGGGACAGGGGAGAACTCAGACGCCAGCTGGGCCGACCCTTCCTTGGGGTGTCTGATCACCAGGGCGTCTGCGTAGCATCCGATGACCCGTATGGTGTCTGCCAAAGACTCGCCCTTGGCGATGGCGCTTCCCTCCGCAGGACCCAGGTTCAGGGTCTTGCCGCCCATGCGCATCATGGCGGTCTCGAAGGACATCCTGGTACGGGTGCTGGGCTCGAAGAAGAGCAGGGCCAGGATCTTTCCGGTGAGGGAATTGCAGTTTCCGCCGTAGGCGTAGGGTTCCAGGGTGCCGGCTAAGGCGAGGACGGCGTCGATCTCCTCTCGGGAAAACTCCCGCATGGAGAGCACGTGCCTCTTCTCGAACATGGGATGTTATTCGCGGGTTTCAGATATAACGCTTATCTAGAATTTCCATTCCGGACCCCCTCCTAAAAATGGCAATAATTT
>CAYQFP010000077.1:0-7774 GCA_964416865.1 uncultured Methanotrichaceae archaeon | reverse complement strand
ATCCTGTTCATATATACACCCTTTAATTGCTGTTTATCAGAACCCCTTAAAAACTCTATCGGTTTTCCGCCACAATTGTTCTCCAGGACCTACGCTACATGGACCCGGACGAACACACGCGGGCATCAGACCACGTTGTCGCCCGGATATTTTATCCGGAGATCTTCTCCTCGAAGACGATAAAGGTTAAATGATCCTCCGCGATCTATGCATCGAGGACTGGTCTATGGATAAGTACGAGAAGGTAATCGCCCTCGCCAGACGGCGGGGCTTCATCTGGCCCGCCTTCGAGCTTTACGGCGGTGCGGCGGGCTTCTATGATTACGGTCCCCTGGGGGCACCGCTCAAGAGGAAGATCGAAGACCTGTGGAGAGAGATCTTCGTCATCAGGGAGGGCTTTTGCGAGATAGAATGCCCCACAGTCGGGGTGGAAGAGATCTACATGGCCTCCGGCCATCTGAGCGGTTTTTCCGATCCTCTGACCGAATGCAAGGACTGCGGTGAGATCTACCGGGCAGACCATCTTATAAAACACATCATAGAGGTGCCCGACGCTCTTTCCGGCGAAGAGATCTACACCGTGATCCAGGAGAATGATATCTTCTGTCCCGAGTGCAGCGGCGACCTTTCTCAGATCTACGAGTTCAACCTCATGTTCAAGACCGCCATCGGACCCGGATCCAAGCAGGCAGGCTATCTCCGTCCAGAAACGGCCCAGGGGATGTTCATAAACTTCCCCAGGCTATTGCGCTACTACCGTAACCGCCTACCCTTCGGCGCGGTCCAGATAGGAAAATCATACAGAAACGAGATATCGCCCCGACAGGGAGTGATCCGTCTAAGAGAGTTCTCTCAGGCAGAGGCCGAGATATTCATCGACCCCGTGGACAAGTCTCACCCCCGGTTCGACGAGGTGGAAGACCTGAAGCTGATCCTCTATTCGGAAGAGGACCAGGAAAGAGAGGGTGGCCAGCCTCGGGAGATGACCATCAAGGAGGCGGTGGATAAGGGGATCATCGCTCACCAGACCCTCGCCTACTACGTGGCCCGCACCTACCAGTTCCTCATGGAGGCAGGCCTTTCCCGCGATCGTCTCCGGTTCAGACAGCACAAAAAGGACGAGATGGCTCACTACGCTGCAGACTGCTGGGATGCCGAGGCTTCTCTGGAGCGTTTTGGCTGGATCGAGTTGGTGGGGGTGGCCGACCGGACCGATTATGATCTCCGGTCGCATATGGCCCAGAGCCAGACCAACCTTACGGTCTTCGTGCCCTTTGACAAGCCTAGACGAGAGGAGAAACTGGTCGTCAAACCCGACATGAAGAAGCTCGGCCCCCTATTTAGAAACAAGGCCAAGGCAGTGGCTGAGGCCCTCAAGTCTCTGGATGCGGAGGCGCTGGAAAAAGAGACCATCTCCGTGGATGTGGACGGCGAGACTGTGGAGATCGGGTCAGACCTGGTATCCTTCGAGATGGTGGAAGAGACGATCCGGGGCGAGGAGATCGTTCCTCATGTGATAGAACCCTCCTTTGGCATAGACCGGATCCTCTACACGGTATTGGAACATTCCTGCTACGAAGAGATGGTGGATGAGGAGAGCCGGACGGTCCTCAAGCTCCGGCCGAAGGTGGTTCCCATCCAAGTGGCGGTCCTGCCCCTGATGGATAGAGACGAGCTGATGGCTCCTGCCGAGGAGATCGTCGGTGTGCTGAAGGCGCGGGGGATCTATGTGGAGTACGATTCGTCGGGAAGCATCGGCAGAAGGTACCGGCGGAACGACGAGGTAGGCACCCCATACTCCATCACCGTGGATTATGAGACCCTGGAAGACAAGACCGTCACCATCAGAGATCGAGATTCTATGGCCCAGGTCAGGGTGGGCGTTGACCAGCTGCCCGATACGATCTCTGCCCTCCTGAGAGATGAGCTGGAGTTCGGCGAGGCCGGCGACCCTCTGCGGTCATGATGCTTCCCGATATGAAACCAATAGCCGTAGATCTCGGGGGGCGTTCCATCCTGAAGACGGAGGCGGAGAGGAAGCTAATCCATCTTGCCGGCCTCACCGTACCCGCGTCCCTCCTCCTATTGGGGAGGTCCATCACCGTCGTTTTGGTCGGCCTGGCTCTGGCAGTCGGCCTAATCCTGGAACTGGAGCGGCTGCAGGGCAAGATCAGGATGCCTGCGGTGAGAGATCATGAGAAAAACCAGGTGGCAGGGTATATTTACTACATACTGGGTGCACTGCTCACCGTTCTCGTATTCGAGCCCATGATCGCCCTGACCTCCCTTCTCATGCTCTCTCTTGGGGACGCGGCCAGCGGGTTGGCAGGCTCGGCGATAAGAGGTTCCAACGTACGTGTCGAGGGCGGGAGACGACTCAAGCCCTTGCCGGTGATGCTGACCATATTAGGCGTCTGTCTCATAGTGGGTTACCTGTCCTCAGGGCTGACCGGCCTCTCTTTTCCGGTCTATCTGGCCGGGGCCGCAGGAGCCACCGTGGCGGATGCCGTGCCCATATCCTTCCGCAGCAAGTCGATCGACGATAACCTCTCCATCCCCCTCTGCGCAGGAGGCATGATGGTCCTGGCGTCTCTGATATGATCTTTGGATGCCATTCTCTGCAGAAAGGTTTTTTAACGTAACAGAGAAGTAACCTCTGTAAGACGCAAGCAACGATCCATCCTGAAATCTGAGACTTATCAGGATACCGACGCCATGCGTTGCTTGTTATTTAAAACGGAGGGATAATATGAACATAGTACTACTCGGTCCACCAGGATCTGGAAAGGGCACTCAGGCCAAGATGATCGCAGAGAAGTATGGCGTGGTCCACATCTCCACGGGTGACATCCTGAGAGAAAACGTCAGAGGCGGCACCGATCTGGGCAAGGAAGCGAAGGCGTACATGGATGCTGGCAAGCTTGTTCCGGACGAGCTGTTAATTAGCATAATCAAGGACCGCCTCTCCAAGCCAGATGTGGCTGGAGGTTACATGCTGGACGGCTATCCCCGTACCACTCCCCAAGCAGAGGCGATGGATAAGATTCTTCCCGAGCTGGGCCAGAAGATCGACGTGGTCGTCAACATAGACGTTCCCGACGACGAGCTGGTAAAGAGGCTGGGTGGCAGAAGGATGTGCCAGTGCGGTGTTAGCTACCACCTCAAGTTCAACCCCCCCAAGAAGGAAGGGGTCTGTGATGTCTGTGGCGGCAAGCTTTACCACAGGGACGACGACCGGGAGGAGGCTATCCTCAACAGGCTGGAGGTCTACAAGACGCAGACCCAGCCGCTGATAGACTACTACAACAAGGCGGGCATCATCGCCGACATAAACGGCGCTGGTGAGATCTCAGAGATATTCGGTGAGATCACCGTGTCTCTTGACAAGCTGTGAACGACCCTCAATCATATTTTTTAGCCATTTTGTGACATGACGCTAGTATACTCGCTGGGAGGTTCTGTCCTCTACCAGCAGATCCAAAAGTTTGCCGCGGTTCTCAAGCAGATCGCCGGGGGCCATCAGGTCTACGTGGTGGTGGGTGGTGGCAAGATCGCCAGAGATTACATCGAAACTGCCCGCTCCTTGGGGGCGGCAGAGTCCTTTTGCGACCTGTTGGGGATCGATGTCACCAGGCTCAACGCCAAGATCCTAATCGCCGCCCTGGGCGAGTTCGCGGCACCCGAACCGGCAGAGACCTATCCTCGTGCTCTGGAACTCTCCGCAGGGGGGAATATCGTGGTCATGGGGGGGATGCAACCGGGCCAGACCACCGACGCGGTGGCCGCCTTATTGGCCGAGTACGTCCACGCCCAGAAGCTGATAGTCGTCACCTCGGTAGACGGGGTATATTCCGCAGACCCAAACATAGACCCCGGTGCACAAAAGATTCACCGGATGACCCCTGCCGAGCTGGTCAACCTATCCATGGGGACTCGGCTCCGGGCAGGGTCCAGGTCGCCCGTGGATCCACTGGCGGCGAAGATCATCGAGCGCAGCTCCATCCCTACCGTTGTGGTCTATGGGGATGCAAAAAACTTGAAAAAAGCGTTTGAGGGGGGCCACACAGGCACAGAGATATCCTAGATGTGGATCAAGGTGCGTACCAGATCTTTGGTACTCACGATCCCCCATGGCACCCCAGAATCGATAACCACGATCTGGTCCGCACCGGCATCGTATAGCTTTTTTATGGCGTTGTAGACCAGATCGTCGGCATCGATATGAAGGAAATCTTTGGACATGAACTCCTTGACGGCTTGATTTGTTCTGCCATCGATCGCCGCTCTGGCTACGTCGGTCAGATTGATCAGGCCGCAGCGAAGACCGGCGTCCTCCACCAGAGCCTCTTGTGCCTTGGCGTTTAGCATCGTGCGAGCCGCATCCCGTAGGGGGGTCTCCGCGTCGATGGTAATCGCATGGCGGGCCACGGTTCTCACTGTCACATTAGGGAATGCTATCATCTTGCTTATGTCGAATATCAGCCGGTTGGCGATGTCGTCTCTTCCCACGACCGAACCTAGGATGTAAAGCTTGTTCACCGGGGTAGGGCCGATCTCGATATTGTCCCCGATACTGAAATCTTTTGCGCACCCGATGATATTAACGACCCCGTTACAGGTGTTTGGGTTCATGATCGTGACCAAGCTTATCTTGCTGGCAGAGACGCCCTCCACGACTGATCCGTTCTTGTATACCGGCACGTCGACTCCTTTATCGTTGGTAACTAGGTCGAGCACCTCGTAGGCATCGGCTGTGGCCCGGTATCCACCCTTGGGTCCGGGAACTCCTTCCACCAATCGGAGGGCTTTCAGAGACTGCATCTGGTTTCGGACGGTCCCAGGGTTGCGATCTATCATATTGGCGATCTCTTCGCCCTTGATGGCTCGCTCCTCTTTGCGTTGAATATTTATCAGGGCGGTTAAGATACCTGTTTGTACTTGTGTGAGTTCCATCTCGATCGAGCATCGTTCATCATTAACGGATATATATATGTATTGATTGCACGACCGCCGATTGGCGATTTGTTAACGATTCACGTGGGCACACGGGGTCAACTTGTAACATTATTTAGTATTATGCACTCCGGGCGAACCCTGCCGAAGAGGACATTTTTTGCGGCCCCCGTAGGGGAGTCTTGCCATCCGCGTCCATATATTTTTTATTGGTTCCTCCATGACGTTGCCCATCCCACGGGGAAGACATGCACAGGGGTAGACCTCCCCTGAGGGCGTTATGTGCATCCAGTTCCGGCCGGCGAAACATCCGAACTTGTCGAGGGCGGATGGCACAGAGAATACCCGGGGGGCATGAGCATTTTTCTGAAAATGGTCCAGGGATCTTTTGTCTCCTTCCGAGAGGATGACGCCTGTTTTCCCCTTCCATCTGCCCACCGGGACTACCTCGAAGAATGTGAGCTCATGAGCACCAAGGGCCTTGGCCAACCGGTGAAAATCTTCCATTTGATAGACGTTGCCCTGCCGGAGTACCACGTAGAGGTCGACCAACAGTCCTGCCTCCAGAGCGTTTTTTGCTGCCTCTACGGCATCATGAAAGGCTCCGCACCGCCCCCTCATCGAATCGTGTTCCTCTGCCACCGGGCTGTCCAGACTGACATTGACCGCGTAGAGCCCGGAGGCTTTTAGCCTCTTTGCAAGCACCGGGGTGAAACCTGCTCCTGAGGTGAAGATGGTAGATATGGCTCTATCGTCGACGGCGCCGACCAGCTCCGGCAGCTCTTCGTAGGTGGTGGGCTCGCCCCCGTCGAATATCACCAGGGTGGTGCCCAGGTCCAGGACCTGGTCTATCAGGTCTACGACCAGCTCTGGCTCCAGCCGCAGGTGGTGGCCAGTGTCGGGAAGCGCGCAGTGGGCGCATCGATTGGGGCACTCCTCGGTTATGGATATGGTGACCTGGTCTGGAGTCCTTAACCTCAGGGACGACTTGAGGTAGCTCCTTACCAGCCTATCGAAGGCCCTGCAGGGCACGGGAGGGATCCAGGTGGAGAGATGGAGCGTATCTCCTGCGAGAGCCGGGACCTGGCCGTCCATCATCCTAGACGCGGCCTTTATGAAGGGCAGATACGCGAGAGGACCGCTAGACTCTATCTTGATCCTGTCATCCTCTACGATCGCGGTCGCCTTGAGCAAGGGGTTGGCAGATAGGGGGTACCGGGCCCGGGCTCTACTTGTAGACTTCATCCGGCTCGAAGACCTTATCTCCAACCACTTCGCCGTCTAGGGTTCTGTAGAAGCAGGACCGGTAACCCATATGGCAGGCGCCTCCATTTTGTTCCACTAAGAGGAGGATGGCATCCTCGTCGCAGTCGATCCTGATATTCGTCACAGTCTGAACATGACCCGAGGATTCACCCTTCAGCCAGAGCTTCTTCCTCGATCTGCTCCAATAGTGGGCTTTTCCCGTCGCCACGGTTCTGTCGAGAGCCTCCTGGTTCATGTAGGCCAGCATCAATACCTCCCCCGTCTTCGCGTCCTGGGCTATGGCTGGCACCAGCACATCTTTGAGGATCATGATCGAGGGTAGGACCTATATCCTATAAAAGCGGTATCTGGATAGGATGGACCAGTGCATCCTCTGCAAGGGGAGGGGGTTCTGCGGC
Organism: uncultured Methanotrichaceae archaeon; assembly: GCA_964416865.1. GTDB lineage: Archaea > Halobacteriota > Methanosarcinia > Methanotrichales > Methanotrichaceae > UBA204. Next base: position 1,157 of record CAYQFP010000077.1, on the reverse strand, counting down.
AGACCGGTCTGTCCCATATTAAGGCGGTTCAAAGAGATCTCCAATTTGCCTAAGCTGGGCAAGAGCATTGAAGGATCTTCTCCGCCGGAGGTCTTCGTGGGAAGGCAGGGTTATCCCGTGGTGAGCGCAGGTCCGATGATACCCCTCCAGCAGGATATGGACCTCCAGTTGTACCGGGATTGTTCCGGCTTATTGGGGATGGACGTGGGTGATATCGTGGCTTTGCGGTCATCTGTGGTGAGGACCAGCACCAAAGTCGGGGTGAAGGAGGCAAAATCGCCGGGAAAGATCCTGCAGAAGGCCCAGGAGATAGCCATGTCTTCCACCCCGGTGGGAACTGAGGTCACCTTCGTCAAGCCTCCCCGGGGCGTCCTTCGCTTTGATGGGATGCTCATGCCCGCCGGGCCGGTAGGCACGGTCGAGGACCTGGATATCACCACCAACCCAGTCGTGCCTCGCAAGGTGGACAGGATCTTGGAGGACGATCTCAAGGCGGTCCAGGCCGCTCACGAGCTTTATACATCGGGGGTGGACGTGGGCGATATATCCCGTCTTCTCTCTTTGGGTCTGCTGGGCAAAAAGAGAAAGCTGGTGCCTACCAGGTGGTCCATCACCGCCTCCGACGACATGGCCGGGAAGCTCTTGATTGGAGAGGTACTGGAGATGCCCTCGGTCAACGAGTATCTCCTTTACTCGGGAGAGCGGCTGGGCAACCACTTCGAGGTCCTCATAGCGCCTGGGGTCTACAGCTACGAGCTGATCGAGATCTGGCTGCCCAGGTCGGTCTGGTCTTCGGGCAAGACCTGGATCGGGGCGGACGGTGAAGGTTCTGGTGGGAAGAAGGGCTACAGCCACCTGGCTGGAGGCTACTATGCCGCCCGTCTTGCCCTTTTAGAGCGGCTGGTGGCCATGAAGAGGCAGGGCTCAGTCCTAATGGTGAGGGAGATCTCAGAGAGCTACTGGGCTCCCCTGGGTGTCTGGGTTGTCAGGGAGGCCGCCCGGGCAGCCTTGGCCGAGGCGCCCATGAGGTTCGAGCGCATGGAGGAGGCTCTGCTGGAGATGGAGATGCGGCTCAGAACGCCTTCGCAGGAGTGGAAGGCAAAGTCCGGTACGATTGGCGGCGCCACGCAGGTGACGTTGGCGAGCTTCTTCTGAAG
>CAYQFP010000076.1:0-7796 GCA_964416865.1 uncultured Methanotrichaceae archaeon | reverse complement strand
GTATAACTTTATGTGCACAAGTAAATGTGAGCGTAAGCGAACATTTACTTGGCCGGATGATGTCTCTTATACGTCACGATGAGCCGCGACGTTCCGGGCATGGCTGGCGATAATTTATAAGCTCGCAGAGTCCTTCTCATACCGAATGAGGTGAGAACGGATTGAGCTGGTTCAAGAAGATCTTTCGCAGAAACGAAGGCGACGAAGTAGAGGATACGGTTTCCTGCCTCGCCCTCTCGGCCCTTCCGGGATGGCTGGACAAGAGATCGCACCACCCGGGGTTCGAGAAGACCGTCCAGGACCTCTATGCCCAGATAGGACAAGCGGCAAAGGGTCTCGACCGGGGTCTTAAGGTGCTGGAGGCAGCTTCGCCTCCTGGAGACGCTCATCCCCGGCTATTGAAGGCGGGAACCGCCTCTCGAGACGTCGTAAGAAAGCAGATGGAACTCCTCTCAGAGAAGCTGGAGCCGCCATCGGATACCGATTCTGCGGAGGAGTATCATTCGGTCATACTCAAACATCTGGAAAATACGGTCCAGAAGTTCGATAAGGCTCGGAGGTACACCGCCGCCCTATTTCCCAAAGAGTTGGAGACGATAACCGCCGATCTGAGCCAGTTGACCCGCCTGCTTGCCGAGCTCGATGAGGCGATCGATGAAAGAAAACGCCGACTGAGGAAGTTCGAAGAGGCCAGGGAGCTGGCCACCCGGGTCCGGGAGGGCCACCGTCAGATGGGGTCGCTCGAAAGCGAGATATCAGAAATGGAGGGGAAGCTCGCCCAGCACCGGGCCTCGGAAAAGGAGCTCCTCTCACAGCTCGACGAAGTGAAGTCCAGCGAAGAGGGGCGGAGAAAAGAGACGCTGAAAGAGGATCTGGACAAAGGGCGCCGGGCGCTGGAGAGGGTCGAGGTCGAGATGATCGATCTCGTCTCACCCATGACCAAGGCGCTCAGGCGGCTGATAATGCAGGACTCGAGCGATCGGATCAGCCTGCGATACCGGAGCCGCTTCGAGCAGCTCATCGCATCGCCCATCGAGGCCCTGGAGAAGAGCATCTCCGGCCCCCTGAATGAACTGAGATCGAACGTCGACAGCCTTGGTCTTAGAAGTAAGAAGAAGGAGAGGATCCTCGAACAGATCGATCACCTCCTGGAGACGAAGGTGCTGGAAGACCTCAAGGCCCGACATGCCGATCTCTCGGAGGAAATGAGAGAGATCGAGAGAGGGATCACCGAGGGCGGGCGTGAGACTGCCCGGCTGGAAGAGGAGCTCGCCCGGGCAGGTGAGCGCATCGACAGGATCGAGGCCGAGTTGGACCGGGCCAGAAAGAGCCTCGCGATTATGGAAAAAGAGGCGGCAAGAAATGAGAATGACCTGAGGGCGGCAATCGAGAAGGTAGCGGGCAGACCTATTGAGATCGATATGGACAACGGGTGTTAGGGTCAGCATGAGCATACCGAAATCGAGACTGGCCGAGGCAAAGCGGCTCTGTCATGAACGCCGGAGCGCGTTTTGCGTCGACCAGAAGCGCCAGGGTCTCCATCTGGAGTTACTGGAGGAGAGACCTCACTGGTCGGTGCTCAGGCGCCAGGAGCAGTACGCCACCATCGACCGGGGCGAGAAGGTCTCCTTCGACATAGTCGTGCCCCTGCCCGCCAAAGACCCGCGCACCCCAAAGGAGACGGCCGGGGGCGTGGAGCTGTTCTGGGAAACGTTCGAGTGCGCCCAATGCGGGAGGTGTTGCTACACCCCGGGCGCGGGGTTATGCCTGGAGAAGGAGGATATGGAACGGATCTGCGAACATATGGGCTGGTCCATGAAAAAGCTGAAGCGGCTCTGCCACTACGACAAGAGCCTCAAGGTATGGGCGCTCGAGCAGCCCTGTCCATTCTACGACCAGGATGCGAAACAATGCACAATCTACCCAGTGAGACCTCTCACCTGCACCAGGTACCCGCTACATCCGCCTCTGAAGGATATGCCTTACCATCTGGCGGTGGACGCCTTCTGTCCTGCGGCCAGGGAGCTGGTCAAGGAGACCCTCGGCTGGTGGATAATCTGCGAGAATAACTGGAGGGATATCCTGGAGATGATGGAGCGCTAGGAGAGGCAGAGCTGGCCCCTTACTCCTTCAGGTCGCGCCTCACCTTCTACCCCCCTGCATCTGCGATCGGGCTCGGTGCCCAACGCCCCGTCGGAGGTTAAAGAGGATTTACTTGTGTCTCTAATAATTCTCGCACAAGAGCTCAAAGTAATCTCTCGGATGCGCACAGGCAGGGCATTCCTCCGGTGCCTCGGTGCCTTCGTGAACATAGCCGCAGTTTCTGCATCTCCACTTAACCACGTTGTCGCGCTTGAAGACCCTCTCTTCCTCAATATTTTCGACAAGGGCGAGATATCTCGCTTCATGCTCCTTTTCGGCCACTGCTATTGCTCTCATTACTGATGCAATCTCCTGAAAGCCCTCCTCATCTGCTATGCGTGCGAACTCAGGATACATCTGTGTATATTCGTGGTTCTCACCAGCGGCCGCTGCTTTGAGGTTATCCTTAGTGTCTCCAATAACACCTGCAGGGAATGCAGCTGTAACTTCGACATCTCCACCTTCGAGGAACTTAAAGAGCCTCTTGGCATGTTCCTTTTCGTTCTCAGCAGTGCCCGAAAATATGGCAGAAATCTGCTCGTAGCCCTCTTTCTTTGCCTGCGAGGCAAAGAAGTTGTAGCGATTTCTTGCCTGAGATTCTCCTGCAAAAGCAGTCAGGAGATTCTTTTCTGTTCGGGTTCCTTTCAGACTCTCCAAATTTACACCCTCCTTTTGGGTGTTCTTATTTACCCTTCCCCTACTAATTGATATCGGCGTGGTATTCCTGAATAGATTTTATCCCTGATTTCCCCTTGCGGAATGCCGCAATCCCTTTAACGGCCGCCGACGCGGCGGCTATGGTGGTTATGTATGGCACCTTGTACTTGATCGCCGCTTTACGGATGTAGGAGTCGTCATGCTGGCTGGCTTTTCCGATCGGTGTGTTGATGACGAGCTGAACCTCCTCGTTTTTGATCGCGTCATCAATATTGGGTCTGCCTTCGTGCAGCTTGAAGATCAACTCGGTCTTCACCCCGTTGGCCGCCAGAAAATCATGGGTTCCTTGGGTAGCCTTAATCGTGAAACCGAGATCGGAAAACTCTCTGGCAACATCCAGCACACCTGGCCTGCCATTGGCTGCAACGGTTATCAATACCGCACCCTCGTTCGGAAGCATCTGTTTGGCCGCTTCTTCGGCCTTGTAGAACGCCATTCCAGGTGAGTCGGCCATTCCTAGCACCTCTCCGGTCGACCGCATTTCAGGTCCCAGTAACGGATCGACCTCCGGGAACATGTTGAAGGGAAATACGGCTTCTTTGGCGCCAAAGTGTGGTATCTTTTTCTTTTCGAGTCCTAGGTCTGCCAGTTTTTTACCCATCATCAGCTCGGTGGCGATACGGGCCATGGAAATGTTGCAGACTTTCGACACCAGCGGCACCGTGCGGGATGCTCTCGGGTTCGCCTCAAGCACATAAACGGCATCCTTCGCAATCGCATACTGCATATTCATCAAGCCGACCACATGCAGCTCCTTGGCAATTCGCCGGGTGTACTCGTTGATGGTTTTCAGATGCTTCTCCGGTATGCTCACCGGCGGAATCACACAGGCAGAATCCCCTGAGTGGACGCCAGCCTGTTCGATATGCTCCATCACGGCCGGAACAAAGGTATCCGTTCCATCGGACAGGGCATCGGCTTCTGCCTCAAGGGCATTTTCCAGGAACCGGTCGATCAGGATCGGACGCTCTGGCGTAACGTCCACGGCGGTCAGAACATACTGCTCCAGCATCTCTTCATCATAGATAACCTCCATGCCGCGACCGCCCAGAACGTAGGATGGCCGTACCATGAGCGGATAACCAATCCGATTCGCCACTTTTAGAGCATCTTCGAGGTTGCTGGCCATACCCGACTCCGGCATGGGAACCCCCATCTCTTCCATCATCATTCGGAACCGGTCACGGTCCTCGGCCAGGTCGATGGTGTCAACCGTCGTCCCGAAGATTTTCACACCTGCGTCGACCAGCTCTCCGGCGATATTCAGCGGCGTCTGACCGCCGAACTGGACGATCATCCCTTCTGGCTTCTCCTTCTTGTATATGCTCAGAACGTCTTCGACGGTGAGGGGCTCGAAGTACAACTTGTCGGAAGTGTCGTAGTCGGTGGAGACGGTTTCCGGGTTGCAGTTCACCATGATCGTCTCGTAGCCGAGATCACGAAGGGCAAAAGCGGCATGAACACAGCAGTAGTCGAATTCGATCCCCTGGCCGATCCGGTTTGGCCCTCCCCCCAATACTATGACCTTACGCCGGTCGCTGCTCTCCGTCTTGTCAGGCGCGTTGTAAGTCGAGTAATAGTAGGCCGCGTTCTCAACCCCGCTGACAGGTACCGGTTCCCATCCCTCAACGATGCCGAGGGCTTCGCGCCGGCTGCGGGTTTCCGTTTCCGGGACGTTCAGCAGTTTCGCCAGGTACCTGTCTGCAAAGCCGTCTTTCTTGGCCCTGCTAAGAAGGTCGTCAGGAAGCGTTTTGCCTTTGTATTCCAGGATATGTTCCTCCATCTCGACCAGTTCTTTCATCTGCTGGATGAACCAGGGCTTGATGTAGGTGATCTCGTACAGCGTCTGAATATTGGCGCCTTTACGCAGGGCTTCGTACATGATGAACTGCCGCTCGCTCGTCGCATCCTTTAGCATCTCCATCAGTTCAAGCAGCGACTTTTGGTTGAAGTCCTTGGCAAAACCGAGGCCGTACCGTCCGATCTCCAGGGAGCGGATGGCCTTCTGGAAGGCCTCTTTGTAGGTCTTGCCGATGCTCATGGCTTCACCCACAGCCTTCATCTGGGTGCCCAGCTTGTCTTCGGCACCCTTGAACTTCTCAAAGGCCCATCGGGCGAACTTCACAACGACGTACTCTCCGGAGGGCGTGTATTTCTCCAGGGTTCCGTCCCGCCAGTAGGGGATCTCGTCCAAGGTCATGCCGCTGGCCAGTTTGGCCGAGACGAGAGCAATCGGAAAACCGGTGGCCTTGGAGGCCAGCGCCGAAGACCGAGATGTCCTTGGGTTGATCTCGATCACGACGACGCGTCCTGTCTTCGGGTCGTGGGCGAACTGGACGTTTGTGCCTCCGATGACCTTGATGGTTTCGACGATCCTGTACGAATAGTCCTGAAGCTTTTCCTGGAGATCGGGAGCGATGGTCAGCATCGGTGCGGTACAATAAGAGTCGCCGGTGTGAACACCCATGGCGTCGACGTTCTCGATGAAGCAGACCGTGATCTTCTGGTTCTTGGCGTCACGGACAACCTCCAGCTCCAGCTCTTCCCAGCCCAGAACGGATTCCTCGATCAGAACCTGGCCGATTAAGCTCGCAGAGATTCCCCGGCTTGTGATGGTGCGCAGTTCTTCCACGTTGTAAACGAGGCCGCCGCCGGTACCGCCCATGGTATACGCCGGACGGACAACGACCGGATACCCGAGTTCCGCGGCCACTTTTTCGGCATCCTCGACGCTGTAGACGGCCGTGCTCTTTGGCATCTCGATATCCAGGCTGTCCATCATCTCTTTGAAGACGATCCGGTCCTCGCCGCGCTCGATTGCATCGAGCTCGACGCCGATCACCTTCACGCCGAACTTATCCAGAACGCCCGCCTTGGCCAGTTCATAGCTCAAATTGAGGCCGGACTGACCGCCCAGGTTGGGCAAAAGGGCGTCTGGTCTCTCCTTCTCGATGATCTGGGTCACCCTTTCCAGGTTCAGCGGCTCGATGTAGGTGACATCTGCCGTACCAGGGTCGGTCATGATTGTGGCCGGATTGGAGTTCACCAGCACGACCTCGTATCCAAGCTCGCGCAGCGCCTTGCAGGCCTGAGTTCCGGAATAATCAAATTCGCAGGCCTGCCCGATAACGATGGGACCTGACCCTATGATCATGATTTTGTTGATATCTTCTCGCTGTGGCATCTTCCTGAATCTCCTCGTCCTCTATAGGTTTCTCTCTTCAAAGCCGCAAAGCCCTACATGGTCAGGGGATAAAAAGGCTATTGCTGGAGAGGGTCGGTTCGGTGGCCCTTCCACTCGCGCCCGGGTAGTGCGTCTTCAAGAGGTTGGTGTTTTTCAGAAATACGATGCCGAGGACGGTTTTAGGCAGAAGCATCTTCAATCGAGATCATCAACAAAAACGTTATCTAATGATCGCTTTAAGGATTCGCCCATAAAACATCAACCAAACTCAAGATCACTACCCAAAGATGCCTTCATCATGTACCAGTATTTCGGGATCGACCTGCCGAGTCTCCCATTTTTCCTTCACACCCGCTATATCTCCTGCGGGAGCTTCGTCAGCCTCTGCGCCCCGTCTGCGGTCGTATGGAACGTATCCTCTATCCCCACAACGCCCATGCCCGGATAGATCATCTTCGGCTCCACGGCGATGGTCATGTTCGACATAATCTGGTGGTCCACGGGGCCCAGCACCGGATATTCGTCTATCTCGAGGCCGACGCCGTGGCCTACGAATCCGCACTTGCCATCAGGCGGACCTCCCAGGTGGTCCTTGTAGTCGATGCCCAGGGCCTCGGAGAGGTCGAAGAGATCCCGTCCGGTCTTCCCAGAACCAAGTTCCCTGGCCACAGCCTCCTGAATGTCCAGAGCAGCGGTGTGTGCATCCACCAATTCATTGGAGAGTTTGCCGATGGAGAATATCCTGGTCTCGTCGGCGATGTATCCGTTGTACACTCCTCCGTAGTCCACAAGCAGAGGCTCGTTTTGCCTTATCTTCCTGAACCCTGGCCCCTGGGGCTGGAGCAGGGAGACGCCTCTTCCGCCCGTGGGAGATGCAACGAAGCTTGGAACTGCGGCGTTCGGGCCTGACATGAGGTGGCCCATGGGGAGAACGTGGTTGAACCTGCGGAAAAATATTGTGCCCTGATGTCCCAATGCCCGCATCTCAGCCTCTATTTTTCCTGCAAGCTCTATTTCTCTCATCCCCACCGCCAGGTGTTCCGAAACGGATGCGATGCCCGCGTCCAATATCCTTGCAGCTTCTTTGATTAAATTGATCTCGAACTCCGACTTCACAGAGCGTATGATCTTGATCGTCTTTGAGACATCGACGAGCTTCGCATCCCCGAGGGCACGTTCCACCCTTGAATAATTGTTGTACGGAAGAACGTCCAGCTCCAGGCCGATTTCCGCGCCCGAAGGTATCCCCAGGTCAGATTTAAGGGTCTTAAAGGACTTGAGCGGACTTACGTCCAACGGGGACTCCTGCTTTGCCCTTTCCAGGCTCTTTCTTATCATTACAACGGGTTGGGCGTCGGAGTCCTTGGGGATGTATATTAGCCCCTCCTGTCCTGTGCCTGAGAAGTAGCACATGTTCACGGACCCGAACAATATCGCCCCGGCCATCTCCCCCATATGGCGCCGAAGTCTCTCTATCCTGGCGTCGATCTCCGACTTCGGGTGCAGAACAAACTCCATTTTCACCATCCTTTCCATCTCCTCCTCAGCCCTCTATATCGTTCTTGAGGTCCGAAAGTCTTCTGGCATGGTGTCTTCATCGGAGCCATTCTTGGAGCGTTTCATCGCCGGTAAATACTCATCTCGATATAAATATTAGACGATGTGATAACCATGGTGGCCCGTCATCCGGTTATAGTTATGAACCTTAGACTTGATACTTAATGGAGCATCTCAAAGAAGTCATATGCACGTT
>CAYQFP010000075.1:0-7798 GCA_964416865.1 uncultured Methanotrichaceae archaeon | reverse complement strand
CTCATCGGGAATGATGGTCATCTTTACGACATTACTTAGATGACAGGACACTAGCGGTATTATACGAACTTCGTATATCCTTCCATTATACCTCCCCGTATGAACCTGCTATCATCCTAATATTTCTTCCTCGCATCCTTTATACTTCATTCATTCTGTTACCTATTAGGACTTACGCAGTTGGACATCTGCATATGAATTCGGGCTAGAATACTTGTCACTAATTAGCCTAGATCTGATTTATAATCCTCATTCTGACGATGTAATCACGAACATATGAACGTTGGCACCTCAACTGCGTAACTCCTACCTATATAAACTATCGGCTCTTCGAACTTTTCTCGCCAAAGAGAAGATCGATTCCCACGCCATCTATCGCCCGTTTACTTTTTCAACATAGATCTCCTATTGGGGTGCATGGTGATCTGATTGCTTGTCCGAGAGTTCGAGCGAGGCAGAAGCATCTTGGCCCGTCTTGATTTCGGCGCCGAGATCGTGGAATCGATAACGAGCCTCGCCGAGAAGTTGGGCGTCGAGGCGGGCGTCTTCAGCGCCATCGGCGCGCTCAAGGAAGCCGAGCTGGGTTACTACGAGCAAGACACACACCGGTACAAGACCATCGAGATCGAGGGGCCGGTGGAGCTGGCGAGCTGCCAGGGGAACATATCGATCAGGGACGGCCGGGTCTTCGTCCACGCCCACGCCGCCCTGGCAGACCACGTGGGCGGTCTGCAGGGCGGTCATCTTCACAACGGGACGATCTTCGCCGCCGAGATCTGCATCCATGAGCTGAAAGGCAAGCCTCTCATCAGGACCCACGATCCGATAACAGACCTGTACCTCTGGAGCGAGACCGATTGAAGACCGAAGAATACTTCCAGATGCTGGACGCCCGCCTGAACAATGCGATGGATATCGCCAGCGAGGCCCGCAGCAGGGGTTTGGATCCTAGCACCGCAGTAGAGATTCCCACCGCCATAGATCTGGCAGAGCGGGTGGAGAAGCTGATCGGCATAGAGGGCATCGCCGAGAGGGTCCGCCAGCTGGACAACGATGGGATGAGCCGAGAGGAGGCCGCCTTGGCCATCGGCCTCGATTTTGCCGAGAGACGTCTGGGAAACTTTCCCACCAAGATAGACGCCATCGACAGCGCCATCAGGACCTCGATGGCCCTTCTCACCGAGGGCGTGGTGGCCGCCCCCATAGAGGGGATAGCCAAGGTCAATCTGGGCAAGAACGACGACGGCACCGAGTACCTCAAGATCTACTATGCCGGACCCGTCAGGAGCGCCGGTGGGACTGCCCAGGCTCTGAGCGTCCTGGTGGCCGACTACGTCCGCAGGGCGGTGGGCATCGCAGCCTACAAGCCCCGGCCCGACGAGGTGGAGAGGTACGTGGAAGAGATCGGCCTCTACGGGCGGGTGGCGGGCCTCCAGTACGTCCCCACCGACGAAGAGATCAGAACTATCGTTAGGAACTGTCCCATCTGCATAGAAGGCGAGCCCACCGAGGAAGAAGAGGTATCCGGGTTCCGCAACCTGGAGCGGATCGAGACCAACCGGATACGCGGCGGTGTGGCATTGGTCACCGCAGAGGGAATCGCCCTCAAGAGGCCCAAGCTGAAGAAGCACGTCACCAAGCTGGGTATGGAAGGCTGGGACTGGCTCGACGAGCTGGCAAGCGGGAGCAAGAAAGGTGGCGGTGCCTCGAACGAAAAGTTTCTACGCGATCTGATCGCGGGCAGGCCGGTCTTCAGTCACCCTTCCCGGCCGGGAGGGTTCAGGCTGAGGTACGGCAGATCCAGGAATACCGGTCTCGCTGCGGCAGGGTTCAACCCCGCCACCATGACTATCCTGGGAGATTTCCTGGCAGCCGGAACTCAGGTCAAGGTGGAACTGCCGGGAAAGGCGGTGGCCGCCGCACCGGTGAGCACCATCGAAGGCCCCACCGTTAGGCTGACCAACGGAGACGTGGTGAGGATCGATACCGAGGAGGATGCGGCCAGGCACACGAAAGATATCTCCAGAATAATCGACGTGGGAGAGATCCTGATCAGCTTCGGCGACTTTTTGGAGAATAACAGACCTCTGGCCCCGGCATCGTACTGTTTCGAGTGGTGGGCCGCAGAGCTGGAGGAGTCCGGTGGCGATCCCCGGTCCCTGGAGACGCTGAGCGGCGAAGAGGCCGTCACCATCTCCAAGGATCGCAGCATACCCCTTCATCCCGCTTACACCTACCTATGGCACGACCTGGGGCCGGAAGAGTTTCGGCAGTTGGCAAAGACCGTCTCGGCCGAGGGCAGGCTGGAGAACGGGATCCTCTCTCTACCTCTATCTGTCAAGGATATCCTGGAGACGCTCCTGGTCCTGCACAAGGTTAGAGACGGCAAGATAAAAATCGAGGAGACGCTGCCGTTACTCATCAGTCTCGGGATCGATCCTGGGGACCTGAGCCTCTGCTGGAAGGAGATGACGGGCACGCCCCTCGAGATGGTCAACAGGGTGGCGGGCATCAAGGTGATGGCCAGATCGCCCACCCGGGTGGGCGGCAGGATGGGCCGCCCCGAGAAGTCGAACAAGAGGAAGATGACACCACCACCACACGTTCTCTTTCCTACCGGCAACGTGGGAGAAACCGGCCGTTCGGTTAAGAACGCGGCCAGGTACCACAAGGGAAACGGTAGAACCGGTGTGATCGAGACGGAGATCGGACGGAGGGTCTGTCCTCGTTGTGGTGTCGAGACCCATAGGTTCAGATGCGAATGCGGCGAGCATACCATCCCCAAGAGGTCTTGTCCCCGGTGCAATTTAGATGGAGACGAGAAATGTCCTAAGTGCAAAGAGAGCACCACCGCTGCGACGACCATGGAGCTCGATGTTGGAAAGCTCTACTCTGAGGCCTTGAGGAACCTGGGGGTGCGCGAGCCGGAGAAGCTGAAGGGCGTCCAGGGCATGACCTCGCGAGACAAGACACCCGAGTACCTGGAGAAGGGGATCCTCCGGGCCAGGCACGGCATCTGGGTCTTCAAGGACGGGACCATCAGATATGACCTAACAGATCTGCCTCTGACCCATTTCCGACCCGGAGAGATAGGGACCGATGTCGAAAAGTTGATAGCATTGGGTTACGAAAAGGATACCGACGGCCGGCCTCTGGCCGGTCCCGATCAGGTCTGCGAGCTGAGGGTCCAGGATGTAATCTTATCCAGGGACGGGGGCAGATACCTGCTCAAGGTTGCCGGGTTTGTGGACGATCTTTTGGAAAAGTTCTACGGTCTGGAGCCCTATTATAATGCAGAGAGCCCCAAGGATCTGATAGGGGCTCTTCTGGTCGGTCTCGCGCCTCACACCTCGGCCGGGGTTCTCTGTCGGCTGATCGGATACACCACGGCCTCTGCAGGATACGGCCATCCTTTTTTCCACGCGGCAAAGAGGCGGAACTGTGACGGTGACGAAGACTGCGTGATGCTCCTCATGGACGCCCTCCTCAACTTCTCCATGTCCTATCTGCCGAAGAGGCGGGGGGGGAAGATGGATGCACCCCTGGTCATGACCACCAGGCTGGATCCTGCGGAGGTGGACGGCGAGGCACACAACTTGGACCTCTCGCCCTGCTACCCTCTGGAGTTCTACCGGGCCACCTTGGATAACGTCAGCCCCAAGGATGTGGAAGGGCTGATCGACCTGGTCTCCAAGCGGCTAGGAACGGAGGCCCAGTACGAGGGTTTCTCCTTCACCCACGACACCGCCGACATCGCTGCCGGACCCAGGAACAGCGCCTACAAGACTTTGGGGACGATGATCGAGAAGATGGACGCCCAGCTCGATCTGGCCAAGATCATCAGGGCGGTAGATGAGAAGGACGTGGCGGAAAGGGTGATCAACTCCCACTTCCTGCCGGATCTCATCGGCAACTTGCGTGCCTTCTCCCGGCAGAAGGTGAGGTGCGTCAAGTGCAAGGCCAAGTACCGGAGGCCGCCTCTGAGCGAGGTCTGTCCCCGGTGCGGCGGCAGGTTGATCCTCACCGTCCACGAGGGGAGCGTGAGGAAGTACCTTAACGTATCGATGAGGGTGGCAGAGGAGTTCGGGGTGGACGATTACACCAAACAGCGCCTGAAGCTGATCGGGCTGGATATCGACTCGCTCTTCCATAACGATAAGTCGAAGCAGACGGGGCTGGCGGACTTCATGTAGCGCTGGCTACAGTCGTTATGCTCAGGTGGCCGACGAGTCCTTGGATGATCGGCCGTTGACGATTTGCGTCATCAGGGTAGCTGGAATAACGTTTTTAAAGCTGGTCAATCTTCTTAATCGAGGCGTTCTATTTGACTATCGAGGGTTTGTTGGGCGGTGTCAGGGTGGGGGACCACCACCCCGTGAGGGTAATGGGCGTGATCAACCTCAGCCAGGAGTCTTTTTACAGCAGGTCTTTCGTCCGCCCCCAGGATGTAGTAGAGCGGGTCATGCATCTGGTGGAGGAGGGGGCAGATCTGATCGATGTAGGCGCGGTCTCCACGGCACCGGGGTCGCCCCCCATCTCCGAGAATGAGGAGCGGACACGTTTGATTCCCGCACTGAAGTCAATCCTGGGGGCGGCAAATATTGAGATATCCGTGGATACCCAGCGGGCCAGCGTAGCCGAGGAGGTGCTCTCTCTGGGTGCGTCCTGCATAAATGACGTACTGGGGCTAGGCGACCCCCGGATGGCAGGTACGGTCGCCGAGCATGGCGGTTCTCTGATCATAATGGCCTCGCGCAACCGTCCTGGGGACCTTCTGGGGATGACGGAGATCATCACAGTCCTGGGAGAAAGAATGAGATCGGCGATGGAGGTCGGTGTATCTGAAGAGAGGATAATCCTCGATCCTGGGGTGGGGCGGTGGGTTCCCGAGAAGAGGTCTGAGCATGACCTGGCCCTATTGGACGGGCTGGGGCGATTGAGAGCGCTCAACAGGCCGGTGATGGCGGCCGTCTCAAGGAAGTCTTTCATCGGGGATAGGCTGAACCGCCCCGATCCCGGGGCCAGGTTGGGCGGGTCACTGGCTGCCGCCGTCATTGCAGTCTACAACGGATCTCACGTGGTGAGGACCCACGACGTTTCTGCCAGCCTGGACCACATCAGGATGGCAGAGGCGATCAGGGGCAGGCCACCTCTCGTTCGAAGGGGAGATGTAGAGGCGGAGGTCTGTGCAGAGGTCGGATATACCAGGGACCTCGGGCAGATCATGAAGAGGATCGGGGTCGGGGAGGGAGGTTCCAAGGCCATGGGTGGTAAGGGGGCCTTCAGGGCCGTCCATATCAGGGGGGTCGGGTCCATGGAGGCTGTGATAATCAAACAGGAGATGCTAGCCAGGGGTGGCGATGCCGCAATACCCATGGGCGCGCTGCGTTGCGATCCGGGCAGGATGGAGGTTTTGGTCCTGGGGACCGCGGCCCAGATTAAGGGTATGATCAAAAATCTGAAAGGTCAGCCGTTTAACCTGCCGGCGGTGGGAGACGCCATAGGGATGGCGATGGAACAGATCGAGGATCCCAAACGTTACGGCTGAGGATATTTGGAACTTCCCGGGATCAACTGCTATTTATACTACAATGTACATAAAGTGATACATGTTTGCAAAATCGATACGCGTTAGTGATGATGTGTATAAAGAACTTGTTGGAGTGGCCGGAACACTCCAAATCGAGCTGAAACATTCGGTCTCCTTTGATGAGGCAATAAGGATCTGAATCACTCAAAACGGGATGGAAACGATGGAATCCGTCTGTATAGATACCGACATCTTAAGGTAAAAGAACTGGAGCAAGAGGACGCCGTTTTAATGACCGCGGTGATAAACAGCTTCGAACTATATTATGGTGCATACAAGACAAAAAAGAGGTATGCGAACTTATCTGCAGTAAAAAATCTTCTAAAAAGACTCTGGAGTCCAAAGGGCAGATGATAGACTTCAGAGATGCTCTTATCGCAGGTATCGCGGTTGTGAATGGTGCTACTCTCTTTACGAGAAATATAAATCATTTTAATAGGATAGAACGTGTAAAGATAAGGAATTGAGTTAGGACTACCTGGCTGCGACTGAACCGCCACCAACAGAGATAGATTATACTTAAATGGAGTTTAAGATGACAGCAGATGCGCAACCCATACTCTCATTAATCCCGATAAAGACTGAACTGATCAGGCCGGGCGACGATCTGGTGGAGGTTGTCCAAAGAAGCATGGAGAGAATCGGCCTGAGTCTGGAGGACGGTGACGTTTTGGTCGTGGCGGAGTCTGTGGAGGCCACCGCAGAAGGCAGGGTCGTGAACCTCGCAGATATGGTTCCCGGATCTGACGCGGTGGAGATGGCCCAGAAATATGACAAAGACCCTCGAGAGATGGAGCTGATAATCCAGGAGTCCGATCGCATCATGGGCGGGATTCCAGGGGTAGTTCTGACGCTTCGGGACGGTTTTCTCTATCCCAACGCGGGGATCGATCATTCCAATGCGCCGCCTGGTCACGTCGTATTATTCCCCCAGGATCCGCAGAGATCTGCTTCGGCCATAAAAAATAAACTAGAAAATGCTACTGGCAAGAAGATCGGGGTGATCATCGGTGACAGCCGTACCCATCCTCTCCGTCTGGGGTGTGTTGGTGTGGCCCTGGCCTGCGACGGACTGCTGCCGGTGGAAGATGTCAGGGGTCAGAAGGACCTCTATGGGAGACCGTTGGAGGTGACCCAGAAAGCGGTGGCCGACAACCTGGTTTCGGCGGCCCAGGTCGTGATGGGGGAGGGCAACGAAAGCATCCCTGCGGTGGTCGTCAGGGGCGCGCCGGTGAGGCTCATCGAGGATGACGATTTGGAGAATGTGAAGATCCCCAGCATCGCCCCGGAGGAGTGTATGTACATCGGTTCTCTACGATGCGGGCCGCATCCTTACATCGGCGGGTACGACGATCTCATCGAGGAGGCCACGAAAGCCATGCAGAATTCTTACGCACCCTATTCCCAGTTTAGGGTGGGGGCGGCGTTGCTCTCCAAAGGTGGCAAGGTCTACTCGGCAGGAAACGTGGAGAACGCTTCCAGCGGCGCCGGGATCTGCGCGGAGAGGGTGGCCATCGCCAGGGCCGTGTCTGAAGGGGAAAAAGAGTTCGAGGCACTGGTCGTGGTGGGTAACTCGCCTGTGCCGGTCGCGCCCTGCGGGATATGCCGGCAGGTGCTGATCGAGTTTGGGGAGGACATCAAGGTGATTATGGCCAACACCGGGGGTGATGTTGTCGTGGCCACGATCGGAGAGATGCTGCCGAGGGCGTTCACACGTGGGATGATGGAAGGCGAGCGTAAGGGGGAGGAGCGGTAATAAAATGAGCACCACAGGCGATCTGGCAGCATGTGCGAAGATCCTGAGATACGTGATGGGCGGCATCGAGGATAGTCCTCTTGCCGGAAAGCTGTATGGTATTTCCATCGAGCTTGGTGATCTGGGTGACCGACCAGATAGTAGGCAGCTGGCTTACCTTTGCAAACATCTCCGGGAGCTTATAGTTGACGCCAACGCGGTGTGGATGGAAAACGACATAGAGGAAACCTATCTGGAATTCCTAGAACGTAGTGAGCAAGAAACACTGGGATCTTCTCGTTGTGGTATTCAGCACTTGGAGACTCTCCGGGCGGCTATCCGCGGGTACAAATTGGTGGTCAATTCATCCGACGCCGCTGTGCTGAAAGCCCCAGATAGATCTGCCAAAGGCCTGTAGTACATGACTTTCGGACAAGGCAAATTTTCTGCTACCCTAAATGTAACAAGCTTTA
>CAYQFP010000074.1:0-8097 GCA_964416865.1 uncultured Methanotrichaceae archaeon | reverse complement strand
AAATTATTGCCATTTTTAGGAGGGGGTCCGGAATAGGAATTAGATTACTATGACATCACCACAGGACCGACAGGCATCGATCAGATCTTTCGTCTCTTCTCCTGGGAAAGGATCTATCAGACAGATCTCTGCAGGCTTCGCCCGAGAAAATAACCTGGCCAGGTCGCCGTGATAAACCTCCACCCGGGGCTCGCCCTCGACCAGACCCACCAGCACGGGATATGATCCCCGATCGGAGGCGGACGGCTCGGGTCGCTCGACCCTTCCTATCCCCAGCGCCGATCGATTCACCTCCAGGTTCAGGATCGTGTTCTCAACGGCAGGCCTCCAGATATCGTTCAGGACCACCCTGGTGGCACCGGCCAGAATACATATCAGACCCAAGGTTCCCGGCCCACAGAGGCAGTCGGCCACATCCCTGACCCGCCTCCGGAGGCATAGGTCCTCTAAAATCCTCATCTTGGGGGCATCCCGTCTCGAAAACTCGATGTGCACCTTGGACTGATTCTTGTAGATCACCAGATCTCCGAAGATGCTCTGGACCACGTCGCACCTCAGGTCGCACCCTGCCAGAAGCTCTGGATCGTTATCTCCTCGCCCGGGGTCGATCATGCCTGGGAGGCCATCGCCCTGGATCACACCTTTCACCTCTGGAACAGACTTTATGATCTCCTCGGCAGCAGGCCTGCTAAGTCTTCGTCCCGAAATTATCAGCTCGTCTCTCCCAAGACGGGGGGAATAGGCCATGGGATAACCGGTCTCCACCAGGGGAGACCCCACGCTCCTCAGGGTATCTGACCGGTCTCGAAGCCCGAAATCCACCAGGATCTCCAGGACCTCCAGCATCACCAGGTCCAAAGGCGCTTTGCCGCATGCACTACACCGTTCCAGGTCCCGGTCCAGAAGATGCAGAGGAGAGGCCTTCTCCAGCCCCGGTTCCGGTGGACAGAGAGGACAGGCCATGTAGAGAGCGTCAAGACCGTCCAGGACCTCCTCCGCCGGTCTGATACTTCTCCCGCAACAAGGGCAATCCATGGTCAGTCTTGGAACAGAAGGATATTTCAGTCTTTCCATATTATATGTGCCGTATAATATTATATCCTCCGAGCGAATCTGATTGAATTGACGATTTATTCGTCATCCTCGCAGAAAGATATGTAAACGAAAAATCCCATTCACCCCGCGGAGGTTTGAAAATGGCACAAAGAGGGATAAGAGAATATGATGCTAAGATCATGTTGGCAACGTATCTCCCCGATTATATCGATAAATTCAGTCATGAAGGTGAACTCGCTCTCGTAACCCCTAATACCAATCTGGAAGCTCTGGCGGCGAAGTACCCCTGGGTCAAGAAAAAGAAGCTCGTAGTCAAGCCCGACCAGCTCTTCGGGAAGAGAGGCGCTCACGGGCTGGTCCTCCTGGATGCCACCTGGGATCAGGTCAAGGACTACCTCCAGGAAAATATGAACAAAGATGTGCTGGTGGGCACGACGGCTGGCCCGCTGACCCACTTCCTTATCGAGCCATTCATACCTCACGCCCAGGATGACGAGCTCTACGCAGCCATAAAATCCGATTACCAGGGCGATTTCATCTACTTTTCCATGGCAGGCGGAATCTCCGTAGAGGAGAATTGGGACCAGGCCACCGAGATCGAGGTAAAGATCATGGACGATATCGACGATATCGACCTGAAATCCAAACTGCCCTCATCTCTGGGCGACCGGCTCGACCAGGTGGCAGACTTCGTACGAGCCCTCTACAACCTCTACGCGGATCTGGGGTTCGCCTACCTCGAGATCAACCCCTTCATATTCGAAGACGGCCGGATCGTGCCCCTGGACGTGGTAGCCAAGCTGGACGATACGGAGAAGTTCTGGCAGAGAGAAACGTGGAAGGACCTGGATTTTCCCGAACCCCTCGGCCGCACCCTGAGCGAGGAAGAGAAGTACATAAAAGACCTGGATTCCAGGACGGGAGCCTCCCTGAAGCTCACCATCCTCAACCCTCTGGGCCGCGTCTGGACGATGGTCGCCGGCGGCGGGGCCAGCGTGATCTACACCGATACCATCTGCGACCTCGGGTTCGGCGGGGAGGTGGCCAACTACGGCGAGTATAGCGGCGACCCCAGCACCGAGGATACCTACGAGTACACCAAGACCATACTGGACCTCATGACCCGGGAGAAAGATCCCCAGGGAAGGCCCAAGGTCCTCCTCATCGGCGGCGGCATCGCCAACTTCACCGACGTGGCCAAGACCTTCAAAGGGATCGTCATGGCCCTGGAAGACTACAGAGACCGGCTGAGGGAGACCGACGTCAAGATCTACGTTCGCAGGGGCGGCCCCAACTACGAGGAAGGTCTAAGGATCATGCGCCGGTTGGGAGAAAGACTGGGCGTGCCGATAGAGGTATTCGGCCCGGAAACGCACATGACCAGGATCGTTCCCATGGCCCTGGACGAGGGGGTGTGATGAGATGGCAGAGAGGCACAAGCTATTCGACAAGAAAACTCAGGCCTTCGTCTACGGGTACCAGGTCAACGCCATCCAGAGGATGCTCGACTTCGATTACATCTGCAAAAGAGAGACCCCCAGCATAGCAGCCATAATAAACCCCGGCCGTGCTGGTATCCACAAGGTATTCTGGGGCACAGAAGAGATCCTCCTTCCAATGTACAGGACGATCGCCGAGGCGGTGGCGGAGCATCCCCATGTCGAGGCGATGGTGAACTTCGCCTCCTATCGATCGACCTTCGAGACCACAATGGATGCCCTCGACCAGCCCGGCATCAAGACCGTGGCCGTAATCGCCGAAGGCGTGCCCGAGAGAAAGTCCAAGATCATGGCCGCCACCGCCAGGAATATGGGCAAAACCATAATCGGCCCCGCGACCGTAGGCGGCCTGGTGGCCGGAGCCTTCAGGATCGGTAACACCGCCGGGACCATCGAGAATATCATAGAGTCGAAGCTCTATCGACCGGGGTGTGTGGGTTTCGTCTCCAAGTCGGGAGGGATGCTAAACGAGGCCTTCAACATCGTAGCCAGGCACTCCAGCGGGATCGTCGAGGGGGTCGCCGTCGGCGGTGATCGATACCCGGGAAGCTGCCTCTTAGACCACATCATGAGGTACGAGGCAAACCCGGAGATAGCCATGATAGCCTGTCTGGGTGAGGTCGGCGGGACCGACGAGTACCGGATCGTGGAGGCCCTGGAAGAAGGCAAGATCACAAAACCTCTGGTGATCTGGGTTACGGGAACCTGTTCCAAGGTTCTCCCCACCAGCGTCCAGTTCGGCCACGCCGGGGCCAGGGCAGATTCCGATCAAGAGACCGCCGACGCCAAGAACCAGGCCCTCGGAGATGCAGGGGCCGTGGTGCCAGTCTCTTTCGACGATTACGGTGATAAGATAAGAGAGGTCTACGAGCGGCTGAAGGCCGAAGGCAAGGTGAAAGACGCGGTGGAGCCGAAGGTACCCTCTATCCCCATGGACTACAGCAAGGCCGTGGCCTCCGGTCTGGTCAGGAAGCCTACCACCCTGATCTGCACCATCTCCGACGACCGAGGGGATGAGGTGCTCTACGGAGGCCGGCCCCTCAGCAAGGTGATCGACGGTGGTATGGGGATCGGTGGGGTGATCGGCTTGCTCTGGTTCAAAAAAGAGCTTCCACCCTGGGCCTCCGAGTTCATAGAGATGGTGCTCCAGATCGTGGCAGATCACGGGCCCGCGGTATCGGCGGCCCATAATGCCATCGTGGCCTCCTCTGCGGGAAAAGACCTGATATCCTCTTTGGCCAGCGGTCTGCTCACCATAGGCCCACGGTTCGGCGGAGCGATAGACGACGCCGCCCGGGCGTTCAAACGAGCCCGCGACTCCGGCCTGACCCCCTATCAGTTCGTGAACGAGATGAAAAGCAAGAGCATCAACATCCCGGGGATAGGCCACAGGATCAAGAGCGTGAAGAACCCCGACCGGAGGGTGGAACTCTTGATCGGCTACGCCAGGGAACATTTCGGGACGACAGACCTTCTGGACTACGCCCTCCAGGTAGAGCAGATCACCATCGCCAAGAAGGGAAACCTGATCCTGAACGTGGACGGCTGTATAGGGATACTCTTTCTGGACCTGATGAACTCCTGCGAGGTCTTCACCGAGGAAGATATCGAGTGCGTGGTAGAACTGGGCTACCTCAACGGCCTCTTCGCCCTGGGCAGGAGCATCGGCCTGATCGGTCACATCCTGGACCAGAAGAGGTTACAATCCAGGCTTTACCGACACCCCCAGGACGACATCGCCTACATGCTGCCAGATCCGGTTTCGACAGAGAGGTGAATCGTGGCTACCATCAGCGAGAAGATATTCGGTCGCGCCTCCGGCAGAACGACCGAAGCAGGAGATATCGTGGAGGCTGAGGTGGACTTCGCCATGTCCCACGACGGTACAAGCGTCTTGGCTATCAGGTCATTCGAAGAGAGGGGGTCCGAGAAGGTCTGGGACCCGGACAGGATCGTCATACCCTTCGACCACATCGTGCCGGCGAATAACAACCTGACCGCCACCCTCCAAAAGGAGGTCAGATCCTGGGCCAAGGGCCAGGGGATCGGACACATCTACGACTGCGGCAGAGGGGTCTGTCACCAGGTATTTCCCGAAGAAGGGTTTGCCATGCCGGGAAACCTGGTGGTGGGGGCCGACTCCCACTCCTGCACCTACGGAGCCCTGGGCGCCTTCGGCACGGGCGTGGGAGCCACGGACATGGCGGAGATCTATTCCCGGGGTAGGCTCTGGTTCAAGGTGCCGGAGACGGTAAATATCAGGATCACCGGCCGGCTGGGACCCCGCGTCTCCGCCAAGGATCTGGCCCTGATGACGGTAGGCAAGCTGGGCGCCGACGGTGCCACCTACAAGGCTCTGGAGTACACCGGCGAGGTCGTCGAAGATCTCACCATCGCCGGCAGGATGACACTATGTAACATGGGGGTGGAGATGGGGGCCAAGACTGCGATAGTACCACCAGACAGGACCACCGACGCCTACCTCGAAGGGAGAGCCAGGTGCCCTTACCGACCACTTCATTCTGATCCGGGATCCTACGACGATGAGATGGAGTTCGACGTTGCCGGTCTGGAACCTCAGGTGGCGGCTCCCTTCCGGGTGGACAACGTATCTCCTGTGAAAGACCTGGAAGAAACCGAGGTGGATCAGGTCTTCATCGGGACCTGCACTAACGGCAGGTTCGAGGACCTGGCGGCGGCAGCCCGCATGGCAAAAGGAAAGAAGTTCGTGGTCAGGACCCTGGTGATACCTGCATCCCGGGAAGTTCTCCTGGAGTCCTTATCCACAGGGGTGCTAGAGGTCCTGGTCAAGGCAGGAGCCATGATCGGAACTCCAGGGTGCGGTCCCTGCTTGGGAGCCCACATGGGCGTATTGGGCGAGGGCGAGGTCTGCCTCTCGACCGCGAACAGGAACTTCCCGGGCAGGATGGGAAAAGGCGGCCTCGTCTACCTAGCCTCTCCAGAGACCGCTGCCGCCACCGCCCTTCACGGCAGTATCACCGATCCGCGGGAGGCTTGAGGCTCTGAGGCCAAGGCGTCTGAGGTTCGACTTTCACGTTCACTCCAGTTACTCGTACGACGGCAAAGACGATGTAGATAAGATCCTGGACGTCGCCTTGAGGAAGAAACTGGACGGGATCTCGATTACCGACCATGACACCCTGGAGGGATCCTTCGCCGCCCGGAGGCTGGTCGAGGAAAATGGGCTGAACCTGGAGGTCGTGCCGGGAGCAGAGGTATCCACATCGGAAGGACACCTGCTGGCCCTGGGCATAGAAGAGCTCCCTTTGATCAAAAGAAGCCCCGAAGAGACCATAGAAGCCATCCACGGGCAAGGGGGGATCGCCATCGTGCCTCATCCCTACCATCTTTTCAGGCACGCCATCTTCAGGATACCGGACTGCGACGCCGTAGAGGTATACAACTCCAAGCACCTCCTGGGCGTGGCCAACGCCTGGGCGCGGCGAAAGGCGAAGAGACGCGGCATTCCCATGGTGGCAGGAAGCGATGCCCATATCGCAGATACCGTGGGGCTGGGGGTCACGGTGATCTATGCAAAGGACGGCGACGTGCTGGAGGCGATCCGGGCGGGCAGGGTGGAGATAGAGGGTCGCCGGACCCCGCCGTGGGTCTTCGTGAGCCAGATGGAACGGTGGGTTCGCAGGCACGCAGGGTGGAAGTAGACGAGAGGCGGGCCCGGCATCGATAGGCTCTCGGTCTCGGTCTCGGTCTCGGCACCCAAACGAGTTCTTAGACGACCTTTGGAGCACTCTTCAGAAGAGCTTTGTCTGGAGATCGCGGTCGCGATCGCCGGACCGTCCTGGCGATGGGAGTAAGTACTCCCCCCCAGGGTCATGTTCTCCATACCGCCTCCGGGCCAGATCCCGGTCGCGGACCGCGTAACAGTAGACGCATCCGTGAGGACAGGTATCGTACTCGCCGACGTCCCGGGAGGCGTAGCATCTGCAGTCAGGTCGGTTTCCCTTCAACCTCGCCCCGATGGGCCGCCCGCCAATCTCGGATAGCCTGCGAGCATCTACACACCTGGCCGCCTCGATGCCGGGTACGAGATACCGACGTTGTGAGCATACCGTCAACCGCATCTTGTGCGACCCTGCTGCCCGGGCCAGCTCGGCCACGAGGTCCGACTTGACCTTATCTGGCGGGTCCTCCCAGGTGAACCCGAACCTCCGGGCGGCTCGATCCAGGCTGTTTTTGGTCTTCTTGTAGATCTGAGCGAAGGATATCACCACCTCGTCAGAGGTCCCTTCCAGCGCCCGGGCCAGAGCCTCGAAGTTCTGCCGGTGAAATTCGACCGGGGTTAAAGAGGTGAACAATATGGGATCGTAGCGCCATACCGCCACCCTTGGGCCGTACGTCTCGGCAAGCGTTCTCATATGCGCAACGGACCGCTCGGCGTCGACGACGGAAGACTCCAGATCTCGTGGGTAGGAGGTGATGGTATATTGGACCATGAAGGGCCGACCGAATTGCCGGACGCGATCCAACCTGTCCTGAAACGGGCCCAGGTTCTTGGTCCAGAAGACGAAACCGTCTACGTCTTCTTTCTCGAGGCTGACCCGATAGACCCGACGGTTGTAGGGGTTGACCATCTTGCAGTATCCCGCCTCCAACCGGTTGATGAACCAGTCCCCATAGAAGGCGGGGATGTCGGTCTTGTAGCTGGCGGAGATTATCATCCCATATTCCTTCTCAAACGATGCTGTCCATTCCGGCGCCGATCTTCGGGATATTATACTCTCCACCGACCCGCTCCAGCTTGATGCTGTTATAGGCCGTCCCGATGGTATCGAGAGACAGGCCGCTACAACCTGCGTTCTTGGCATGAAGCGCCTCAGAGAGCGTTATCATCCAGGCCTCTTTCGATCTACCAGGTCCACGCCGGAGTTCCACCGCCAGAAATCCCCGTCGCCCCGATCTCCTGACGAAAGAGTTCATCCTGTCGAGCTGGTGGATCCCGGACTCGTCGGTGGTGAAGTGCTGGGAAAAGTAGAGCTTTCTCGTCTTACGTGTGTTCACGCTCTTCGCCTCGATTGCGAGGTACCATTCCGGATCGAGGCTATCTACCACGATATCGCAGGGTTGATACGTGTACCGACTCTGCTTCTGTCGATACGCTATACCCCGTATGCCGTTCGTCTCAAAAAAGATGTTGTAGGCACGAACCAGCGATGGTTCAAAATCGTTACGCGGCATAGGCACTCCTCATCTTTGCCCAAAAATACATCCGAGACTGTTCGATCTCGATCGATCATTCCTTGCGCACCGTCTCATAACGCCGTCTCCATCGCAGACCGGACCTCCGATACATATCAACCATCTCTTCGACCGTATTTATGAGATGCTCATCGACTATAACACTTATCGCCGTTACGATATTCACCCAGGCGGTGGGTGGCATCGGTTCATGAGAGGGACATTGGGTGACAATCCACATGAAATAGCGAAGAGCCAAGAGCAAGGTCATGGTCGAGCGCGGCCAGATCGTCAAAATCGGAGGGTAAAACCGCGAATGAACGCG
>CAYQFP010000073.1:0-8118 GCA_964416865.1 uncultured Methanotrichaceae archaeon | reverse complement strand
ACGATCTTGCTCTTTTATTATTGGCGATTTTGGAGGGGGGTCCGGAATGGGAATTTGTTGCACATAACGTTATACAATAAAACCCGAAAAACGCTTTTATATTGTGATCGTTTGTATGTGTAGATGGAGAGGGTATCATGCTTAAGTCTAAATATTTCATTGAAACATGCCTAGCGATCGCCGTTCTTCTATTGGTAGGGTTTACCGCGGCTGTCGACGATCAGGGCCCCCCATTCACGACGGAGTCCGGTTCGATCAGTTTTGGTGACGCCCCTGCCGACCAAGACACGCCCGTGTCTCCAGCCAACGGGAACACCACCCTACCAGGAAACGCTACCGAACCAGGAAACACTACCGAAACTGTAGATGTGGCCGAACCTGAAAATATCACCGAACCGGTGAACGAGACCGGAGACGCAGACGCAACTTTGAATCTGACCGGTGAAGAGCTCGCAGTCGATACGACCCCAGAAGAGATGTCATCGGCGCAAGAGATCATCACCGAGCCGCCAATCGAGCCGGTAACCGTACCCGAACCGCTGACCCATACCGTCTTCCCGGACAGCGGTGATTACGAGAGCATACAGGCTGCCATCGATGTGGCCTATCCGGGAGACACAATAGTGGTGCATAGCGGCACCTACAACGAGTGCCTGAACGTGACCAAGCCCCTTGTTATCAGGGGAATGAACACCGGCGCCGGGATGCCGGTAGTAGACGCCGAAGGAAATGATAATAGCACAGTCGTCCTGAACGCAGACGGGATAGTCCTGGAAGGTCTTTACCTGACCGGTGCAGGCGTCTGGCCGGAGTCGGGGATCAAGGTCAACTCGGACGATAACATCATCGCTGGGGTGAACGTCTGGGAGAACAAATGGGTGGGCATCTACCTTCGAGGCTGCTCCAACAACACCATCACCGAGAGCATCTCCAGCAATAACGGCAACGATGGGGTCATGTTCTACCGCTCCACAGGGAACACGTTCCGAAATAACGTCGTGGGGAACAACGGAGACGACGGTGTCCAGTTCCTCAACTCCAGAGATAACAAGGTTACAGATAACGTGATCAGCAACAACAACGACGACGGGATAGTCCTGGACACATCCGTGAACAACTACATATCCGCGAACAACATCAACAATAACAACAGAGGCATATTCTTGAAGAATACCGAGATCGAAGGGATCGGCACCAACAACTTCGGGAACAACAGTGCCAAGATCATTGTTGAGTAACTGAAATATACCTTCTGCCGGAAATACGACCTGGCCGCCGCCCTGGGCGTTCATCTCTCCGGCGGAGGGAAACCTATCGAGTTTCTTTCGTTGAGGTGATGACAAATATGTCTCAAGTGACCCTCCTGACCCGGGGGTACATGTGCCGCCTTCCGGGCGGGGTTATTCGTGCGTCACCATCTGTGACCCTGGTCAAGGACTCGGGTCTCAATGTGCTGGTGGACCCCGGCGCCAACGCGAAGATACTCTTGGAGGCTCTCTTTAGGGAAAGCCTGGCGCCGGACAACATCGATCTGGTCTTTCTCACCCATTACCATCCGGACCATGTCCTGAACATAAGGCTATTTCCAGACAAAGATATCCTCGATATGAATAATATATGCCGGGGTGACCTGGAGATCCCTTATGAGGGCCGCATCCCTGGAACGGAGATCGAGGTTGTGCCCACCCCAGGTCACGCTCCCGAACACGCAGCATTGCTGGTGGGTACCGACCAGGGCCGGTGCCTGGTGGCGGGAGATCTATTCTGGTGGCCCGACGACGCCGTCCAGAAGACCGATCACCGGTCCCTGATCGACCTGGAGGACGAGTTCGCCTCGGATCACGTGGTTCTGGCAGAGAGTCGCCGGCGATCTCTGGAGATGGCGGACTACGTGATCCCCGGTCATGGGAGGCCTTTCGCCGTGAACCTGCCCTGACCGGTGGTCACCTTTTAGTACTGTTCAGAGATAGCTGGTACCATGTCGGATGACAGGACATTCTGCTCGTTCTGCAACGCCTTAACAGAGCACGTCACCATCAAGTCGGGAAACGAGCACCTTGTCAGATGCCAGGTCTGCAAAAACGTTCATTCCATCGAGCCGGAGCGAACCAGGCTCGCCAGCCTCGGGGTGATCATCAGCAGGGGCGGCGTCTCCCGGCGCTACCAGATCACCCTCCCGGAGGACGAGGTCCTCCGGAAAGGAGAGGAGCTGCTGGTGGACGATGGCATCCAGGACGTGGTGGTCGCGGAGATAACCTCTATCGAGACCGGACGCCGGGTGGACAAGGCCAGGGCAGACGAGATAAATACCCTCTGGGCCAGGGCGGTAGACGAGGTCGATATGAAGGTATCCGTCCACAAGGGCGGGACGACCAGGGCTGTCGTCCTACGGACAGATGGCAACGAAGTGATATCTGTGGGAGATATCAGACCTCTGGACAAAAGACGGTTCCAAGTGGAGAAGATCAAGCTTCGCAACGGGCGGTTTGCCCGCCGGGCCAAGGCCAAGGCCGTACTCCGGGTGTGGGGAGTGCAGCTTTGAGTCGTGAGGCTCTCCTGGAGATGCTGCGGGGTAGGGTGGGGGGTCGTGTAGTGGAAGCCGTGGCAAGGACACCCCGCGAGTTATTCGTTCAGGAGGATATCAAGCACCTGGCCTACGAGGATCACCCTCTACCCATCGGGGACGGCCAGACCATATCTGCACCCCACATGGTGGGCATAATGTGCGACGTCTTGGACCTGCATCCGGGGATGAAGGTTCTCGATGTTGGTACAGGATCGGGCTACCACGCTGCGGTGATGGCGAATATGGTAGGCCCAAAGGGTCACATTTACTCCATAGAGAGGGTGGCCAGGCTGGCGGAGTTCGCCCGTCACAACCTGATGACCGCTGATATCACCAACGTGACCGTCGTGGTGGGCGACGGCAGCTCCGGCCTTCCCGAACATGCTCCCTACGACAGAATCAACGTTGCCGGTACCGCACCCGATGTCCCGGAACCGCTCAAAGAGCAGCTCCGGCCAGGAGGAAGGCTAGTCATCCCTGTTGGAACCTGCTACCAGGAACTGCTCCTGGTTACCAGGACCGAAGAGGGGTTCAAGATAGAGCATCATGGTGGCGTGGTCTTCGTGCCCCTCATCGGACGGTACGGGTTCAAGCTGTAGCGCGGACGCAAAGGATTATCTCTACCATACAAAAACCATAATGTGATGAAGCCTATCACTCTTATAATCATGGATGGTTTCGGGATCAGCGACCAGATCGAGGGCAACGCCGTAGCCTGCGCATCCACGCCCAACATAGACCGGCTCGAGAGGGACTATCCTCATACAACCCTGGGGGCAGCAGGCCCGGACGTGGGCCTTCCCGAAGGCCAGATGGGGAACTCCGAGGTGGGACACCTCAACCTGGGTGCGGGACGGATCGTCTACCAGGACTACACCAGGATCAACCAGGCCATAGAGGATGGGTCGTTCATGAATAACCCGGCGTTGACCGATGCTGTCGACGTGGCGAAGGAGAGGGGGATATCTCTCCATCTCATGGGTCTGTTATCCGATGGTGGGGTGCACAGTCACAACACCCACCTCTACGCCCTCCTGGAGATGGCCAGAAAGCGGAGCTTGGAACAGGTCTACATCCATGCCATCCTGGACGGGAGAGACGTGCCCCCAAAGAGCGCTCTCGCCTACCTCCGCGAGCTGGAAGAGAAGATCAAATCCATCGGTGTGGGAAATGTAGCGACGGTTTCGGGACGGTACTACACCATGGACCGGGACCAAAGGTGGGACCGCATCGAGATGGCCTATCGAGCCATGACGAACGGAGAAGGGGTCAGGGCGAAGAGCTTCGAAGAGGCAGTGGAAGAAGGGTACCTGCGCGGGGAGAGCGACGAGTTCATCAAGCCCACCGTGGTCGACCCGGATGGGCTGATCGAAGAGGGTGATAGCATCATATTCTTCAACTTCAGGCCAGACAGGGCCCGCCAGATCACCAAGGCCTTCGTCGACCAGGGCTTCGACGAGTTCGGGACAGAGTCGCAGAAGGTTCGCTTCGTCTGCATGACCCAGTACGAGGAGACCATAAGCGCGCCGGTGGCTTTTCCTGTGGAGTACCTTCATGATACCCTGGGGGTGGCGGTGAGCAGGGCAGGACTGAGACAGCTGAGGATAGCCGAGACGGAGAAGTACGCCCACGTCACGTTATTCTTCAACGGAGGAAAAGAGGCACCGGAGAAGGGCGAAGACCGGATATTGGTGCCCTCACCCAGGGTAGCTACCTACGACCTCCAGCCGGAGATGAGCGCCTATCAGGTCACAGAGAACGTCCTTGAGGCGATAGGAAAGAACGCCTACGACATGATCATCCTCAACTTCGCCAACGCCGACATGGTGGGTCATACCGGCATATTTGAGGCTGCGGTAGAGGCGGTAGAGGCGGTGGATTTGTCCGTGGGCAGGGTCGTCGATGAGGTACTAAATAATGATGGAGCCGTCCTGCTGACGGCAGACCATGGGAACGCCGAGCAGATGACCGATCCCGCAACGATGCAGCCTCATACGGCCCATACCACCAACAAAGTTCCCTTCGTTCTCGTTACGAACCAGGAGATGAGACTGCGGGACGGTGGAATTTTGGCCGATGTGGCCCCTACCGTGTTGGATCTGCTCGGTCTGGCGAAACCGTCGGCCATGACCGGAAGTTCCCTGATCATAAGAGATAAAATATAACAGGAGAGTATACAATAGTATACATCATTCGTCTGTCATGATATCTTTGAACAGGTTCCGGGCATACTTGAGGGTCAGTCAAGCAGGCAATATAGCCAGGCGTCTCTTCGTGATGAACGCCTTCGACGGCATCCTCATCATAATGGGGGTGGTGATAGGGGCCCATCTTTCCGGGGTGACAAACCCCGATGTGATTACCACCGCCGGGATCGGTGGGAGCATCGCCATGGGGATATCGGGCATAAGCAGTGCTTACCTGGCAGAGCGCGCCGAGAGACGGAGAGACCTGAAGAAGCTGGAGAGCGCCATGCTAACCAACCTTGAAGACACCCACTTTGCCAGGGCATCGGAGCTCGCCACCGTGGTGGTGGCGCTGGTGAACGGGATCAGTCCTGCTCTGGGCGCCATAATCCTCATCCTACCCTACTTTTTGGTGCCCTTCATCGATGTGGATGCTGCATTCTATGCTTCTTTGTCTCTGGGCCTTTTCTGCCTCTTCCTGCTGGGGATCTTTCTGGCCAGGATCAGCGAGGAGAGGATCCTGATCTCTGGGCTGAGGATGATACTGGTGGGGTTAGTAACCATAGCCATAGTAAGCCTGGTCGCCGGGATCTGAGGGGGGTGGCATGTAGGGATGGGATCCGATACTTTCGTGGATCGGATGCCCTCGCGCCAGGAATAAAATCAGCTGGATATAATCCGGCCACAACTCAGCACTTGGCCAAAAAACCGGTCGAGGTGTTGGTTTAAAAAACTGTTCCAACGTCACATTTTTTTAAGTTCCTCTAGAAATTCTTGCATATCAGAGACTAATCTGTCGGCCTTTGCTCGACGAAAATTGTAATCCAGTCTATAGTCAGCATTCTTCCGTTCTTCAAAAAAATCGTACAACTTATTCCCCAGGTATTCATCCTTAGATTTTAATTTTTGGATAACATTTCTGTGGTTCGATTTTTCGTCCATTATCAAAAAATCCTTTGTGATATGGAATGCACCATAATAAGCTCTATTAATAGAGCACCTATAGCAAATTTCGCTATTACATGACGTTTGCTTTTGCAACCATTCCGTAAATTCCAGAAACGCATCACCATTAATTGGCATTCCTCATTCCTCTGCATGTACCACGATGTATATAAATTTACGTAATCGATTTATAATATTCTCTGAAAACATCGGATTATCTTTAAGTGATTTGTAGAACTCACTCACTTTGGAGCTTATTTCTTTCCAATACCTATTTTTCATATAATAATGCTCCCCAGGAATGTTTATTACTATATCCGTGCGTTCCCACTCATGGATATTTCCTTTATCCCTAAGTTTGATATCGATATGATAACGGAACCCCCCGGATTCAAGGGAGGTTCCTATTATATTAGATATATTATTTATTGCGAAATCGAAATATGTGTCTTCCGCTCTCAATTCTTCTATGTCAGGGCTTGTATATAGTTTATTATTAAGTGATTCTAATATCGTTGGGGGGTGCAACATATTATAGTTACGAACCGTTGGTTTGAAACCAATAGTCTTACTATTGTACCGCCTACTGAGCATGGTTTCTAGATTTTTATCAGTTGAAAAGCATTGGTGTTTAACTATAATATATTCTTGCCTCGCCTGACAAATGCTAGTAACGCTCTGGCCTAGTTCGGAATATGTGTGAAGTTCATCGGTGGATGCATTTCCGGTTGGGTAAAATGGCCTTTCGGGAACGATGCAATCTGACGTTGTTTTCATGGCAGTATCACACATATTTCATTCCTCCGTAGTGTCCCCAAATTCTTTTCGAATTTGCCAAATCACAAAAATAGCACCCCTCACGACATCCTGCACAGCCTCATTTAATCTATCCTCGGTTAATCCATCGTAGCATATTTCCTTAGAAAACTGAATGCTTTTCAGAATGCCCGTCTTTTCGAAATCTGGATCGAAAGCATATTGTGCTGGTGCAAACACGATATTTTTTCGCAAATTATAGAAGAACTCATCACAATCTTTAGATCTCATCGCCTTAATAGATTTAATGTGCTCTTCCGCGATTCTGACCTCTGATATAATGATCACGGTCTTTTCCAACTGTTCCGGTTGAATAATAGTAAAAGGCATCTCGCTTGCGCTTTTACCAGTAAAATGGAACGAAAAACCGCCTGGAGTGGGTTTCGTCTCAAGACCTTCTGAAATTCCCCTTTGTGTCATCCAAGTCTTGATTAATTCAATTGCGCCAGCAATATTTTCTACGGACATAAAGGCGAATCTCCTTCTTTGTGCCACAACTTATTGATCTTATCATGATAGGAATATCCTATAAAGACTTTGGGTGCAGAGTCTCTTTGGTCAAAGCTCGTGGGCTCGATACCTCGTCAGCCCGCATATCAGTAAGTATAGGTCGCCTCGTCCGTCTTCTTGATCACCGTCAGAGCCTCCAGCAGCCCTTCGATCCTCTCAGCTCGAGACCGATGATTCAACTACCACAGGACGAGATCTCGCCTCGGACCGTCGTCTGAGAACGACAACCAGTACCTGCAAAACTGGTCAGATGGATAGCTCAGCCCGGTCCAGAGGGTATATGGTCATGACAAGAACGGACGGCCCTTGTATGCGGTATCGCCTCATACCCTGAGGCATGCTCATGCGGTCACTGCCCTAGACGCTGGAGTGCCTCTGAACGACCTCCAGGCTCAGCTGGGGCATTCCAACCTGGCCACGACTTCTGTATACCTGAACGCCAACCTGGAGCACCGGCGGAAGTCTTACGAACGGGCCAAATTCGGACCACTTAATTGATTTTTAAATTGTGTCACGAAACCGGGCAAGGATGCCCATTATTGACGGGCTGGAAAATACGTTGAAAGCATAGGCAGGGCCGCCCTATGGCGGTTTCTCTGCTTATCGAATATTAACGGGTCGATAAAACAACGAATAGTATAAAACGGGCTCTTCGCTATTTCATGTGGGTAAGTTGAATATGAGTTTCCCGGCCCTCAAATATATAGTTGTGATGAAATTGTGTGTTGATTTGAACCCTCTTGCACTCCTCTTCGCAGATTGAATGACGCTATTTATTCCCTCTAAGATTCCATTATTCATCCTCGTCTTAATATAATTCGTAACACCATTCCAATGTGCCTTTATGGTTTTTGCACATTTAATTACAGGTTCAAGTCTGCTGTGTGTTGCCCAGAAATACCATTTGTTGAGATAATCTTCAGCTAGCAAAGGATCTTTGAAATTCCAAAAGTCGCGTAAGCTCAACTTAATATTGTATGCTCTCATAGTCTTCAATCTCATATCCTTTAAAGATCCCAGCGTTTCCCTCTGCAGAATCGTAAGGTTTTCTGGATTTTTTAGCCATATGTATCTCGTCTTCTTCAATATGATATT
>CAYQFP010000072.1:0-8240 GCA_964416865.1 uncultured Methanotrichaceae archaeon | reverse complement strand
CTGGGACATCTTGGCGAGGCGATGCGAGCCCGACGGGGTCTGAGACCATGGCACAGTATCAAAAGGAGGTTATGGGAACTCGGGAGGCCCAGAGTGTTCTCCTTAAGGGAGGAATGTGATATCAAGCCTATAGACGGTAAGATGTTACAGATGACACTCTGGGAGTCGGACCAGCTCATAGTACCGATGAGGCAGGGTAATTCCTGTAGAGGGAAGGGGCTGGCAGGAAAACCGTTGGGGCAGGGAAACATCTTCCGCACTCTGAGGCGGTTTAAGGATGGTAACAAAACTGTACTCACAACCTACACGGAAAACTGGGATGGGGAAACATTCTCCGCACTCTGAGGCGGTGTAAGGATGGCAACAAAACTATACCCATGACCTATACAACAAAAGGTAGGGAGGTTCTCCTGAAGAGCCGGATGAGGGAAAACCTCAAGTCCGGTTCTGTGAGGGGGCTCATAGTAACCCCGGAGCTATTACTCCAAAAAGGGGTGGTTATGAGTTCTACTCGACATACATTATGTTCGACAAAAAGG
The DNA here is from genome assembly GCA_964416865.1 of uncultured Methanotrichaceae archaeon. Lineage (GTDB taxonomy): Archaea > Halobacteriota > Methanosarcinia > Methanotrichales > Methanotrichaceae > UBA204. The sequence goes on along the minus strand of CAYQFP010000072.1, from coordinate 7,701 downwards.
TTGAAAAATAGAGGAAATTAGTAATAAATAAACTAAGACTTACGCAGCTTGTGTTCAACTGCGTAAGTCCTAAAAGTTATACTGTCACATTTGAATATGAATGTCGAGAACCGCCTGAAACAAATTGGACTCGATATGACAAAGCCCAACCTGTGTGTAGACTTGATGCACCGCCGAGGAAAAAACTTGACTCGCGAAAGTCAACTGAAACACGGCTAAAGCTTGTTGCGCATGATGTCCGGAGAGTTGGATACCTCGAGATCATAGAAGGTGTAGCGCCTAATTGGCCATGGAAAGAAGCATAAGCGAATTTTGTCCCAAGGTCGTTTAGAGAAGCATTTAATAGGGCCCGCATTCGTATAAACCTGCTGAGAGATATGGATCTTTATAGGTATCTAGATTCGGATACGTCTTACCTATTGGAGGTACTGCGGGATCTGATACGCCTTGAGACTGTTGCGCCCCCCGGCAGGTTCTACCACCAGATAGTGGATTACCTGATCCCCATCTTCGCAGATCTGGGTTTCGACGTGGAGAAGATCGTGATCCCTCCGGAGGTATTCCGAGAGAGGTGCGACATTCCCGGGCTGGAGGGTGATCGGGTCAACCTCCGGGCGTGCCTGGACGCGGGCGCGGAAGAGACTGTGGTGATCTATACCCACCTCGACGTGGTGCCTTCGGGCGAAGGCTGGTCTGTCGATCCATTCGATATCACCATAAGGGGTGGCCGGGTCTACGGCCGAGGGGTAGCCGACTCAAAGGGCGCGGTAGCCGCTCTGATGGCCGCCCTCCGGGCAATCGATACGTGCGGGAAGCACCGTTACAACCTGGAGGTGGTCTTGACTACCGACGAGGAGGTGGGAGGATACTCGGGGCTCTGCTACCTCGCCGACACCGGCTTGATCCAGGGAGATTACATGCTCTGTATGGACAGCTTCTCCGATGACGTGGTGATCGGGTCCAACGGCATGATTACCTGGCAGGTCACGGTTCACGGAAGATCGGTTCATTCTGGAGCGAGCTTCCTGGGGGTCAACGCCATCGAAGAGGCCCTACCGGTGATCAAAGCCATCTTGGATCACAAGAGCGAGGTGGAATCGAGAAGGTCGTCGCTGAAGGCCAGCTCGGAGCTGGAGGAGTTCGGGGTGGCCCGGGTCAGGCCGATGCTGAACGTGACTGTGATCCGGGGGGGGATCAAGGAGAACATAGTTCCCGAGAGGTGCACGATCAGGGGTGATCGCAGGGTGGTCCCCGATGAGAGGATGGAAGATGCGGTCGCTGAGATGGAACGGGTGCTTGAGGGTTTGGAGAATAACCTGGACTGGAAGTTTTGGATGGGGTATCCGCCTATGCGCATCGATCCCCGCCATCCCTGGGTGGGCAGAGTGAGCGACGCCCTGGAGAAGGCCGCCCGGAGGAAACCGGAGCTGGTAGGGGCCCAGTACAGCCTGGAACAATCCTATGCGGCAGAGGTAACAGGCATCCCCGCATGTGCCTATGGGGTGGGCCGTCAGACCGACAGCAACCCACACGGGGCCGACGAGAATGTGACTTTGAAGGATCTGGATACGTACACCAAGTTCCTGGCGTTACTCCTTACGCGTTGAGATGGTGTTTTCTTGTTGTGCATAAAGTATAACTTTATGTGCACAAGTAAATCCGACCGAAGGGAGGATTTTTCTTGAAGACCATCGCTGTGGTGGGGCCCAAAAAATCAGGGAAGACGCTTTTGGTAACATCTCTGGTAGAGTCGCTGAAACGATACGGGACTGTGGGAACGGTCAAACACATGCCCAATCATGCGTTCGAGGATAAGGGCGATACCAGGCGCCACTTTGAGGCTGGCGCAGACGTTGTGGTGGGGGTCGGGCGGGTCTTGTTCAAGGTCACCAGGGACGGAAGCCTGGAGTCGGCCTTGGACGAACTCCGGTCGAGCGGGGTGGACTTCGCCGTGGTCGAGGGTTTCAAGAGGAGCAATCTGCCCAAGATCGTCCTGGGTGGGGTTGCGGTACCACATTGTATCCGGAGGGTGGACGTATCTCAGATCGACGAGGGCCTCGTGGAAGACTTGGTCAGGATGGTAATCACCCGTGTGGATCCGGAAGGTGACGTGATACGTCCAGACAAAAATTCGGGTAGTGATGATATCTCGACACGTTTTTAAATCAAGACCGTATTCCGGTGGCAGAGTAGGGGAGATATCTCGTTGAATCGACGGTTTTTGGTGATCTTGATCGCGGTCTTCGTGCTGGCGGGGTCTGCTGCGGCTGCCAACTATGTTTACGAATGGTCGGTGATAAAGGGGGTAGGCTATAGGAGCCACGAGCTTGTGGGTCAGACCGCTGCAGGTTACAGCGGTCAGAAGATCGCAGAGAGGATATCTGGGAGCGGCAACTTCTACGATCGTACACAGTTCGAGCTAAGCGTCTATCGGGATTCGATCAACTACAGCAAGGAAGCAGACTTCGAGTACTTCCCGGTGAGCTATCAGACGGCGACCTACGACCAGAAGTGGAAAGACAAACTGTGCGTAATTAACTACGATGCAGGTGCGGTCTTCACCGAGCAGTACACCCACGCCGAGAGTCTCTTGAAAGATACAAAGATCAGTACCGTGGGCAACACCACAGGCAGTGGGATCGAGGCTAGCATCAACTCCAACGTCATAGGCGTCGCTCACATCGGATGGCTCTCCAAGGAGAAAGGAGATAAGAGGTACTTCGAGGTGGGTAGGAGTGTGGAAGACACCATTGGCGTCTTCTCGATAGAGAAGTACGTGCGCCTGATGAAGAACGATAGCTCCTCGGAGCCGAGGGTAGATTGGTTGCTCTGTATCTGATGGGATAAAGCAGGGGGGCGAAAGGGTGCCGCATCATCTTATTCTTCCTTCTGTTCTTCTTTCTTCCGTTCGTACCCCTCTTTTATCGCCTTGATCATCTCTTCGTCCGCCTCCACCACCAAGGCGCCCATGTAGCCGCAATCCTTGCAGTGATACACTTTGCCTACATATCCGCCGGTTTCGTAATACAGCTCCGCACTGCCGCAGGCCGGGCAGACCTCGATCATCTTCTCCGACACGATCTCGCCTCCGATATGCACACCACCGTTTCTTCTGCGTTTGCCACATTTATCACCTTCTCCAGTTTTTGAATGGTATTCCTGAGCATAATTGCCCGCTCAAAGTCGAGTTTCTCCGCAGCGTCCCTCATCTCAGCATCAAGTTCGGTTATCACGTTCGGGATGTCGGACTTTGGAATATGCTTTGTGTCGGTGATCTCCACAACTTTTTCTTTGATCGGCTTCTTGATGGTCTTTGGGATTATGCCGTGCACCTTGTTATAATTGATCTGGAGCGCACGCCTCTCTTCGGTTTTTCGGACCGCAGTCCTTATGGAGTTGGTCATGTTGTCGGCATAGAGGATTACCTTCGAGTTTGCGTTCCTCGAAGCCCTACCTATGGTCTGGATCAGGCTCTTTGCGTCTCGCAAAAAGCCCTCCTTATCTGCGTCCAGGATCCCGATGAAGCCGACTTCGGGTATGTCGAGCCCCTCTCTGAGGAGGTTGATTCCGACCAGGACGTCGAATATCCCGAGTCGCAGTTCTCGGATGATCTCTGTCCTCTCGATAGTCTTGATGTCAGAATGGAGATAGCGGGCTTTGATGCCATTTTGCGCCAGGTAGTCGGTCAACTCCTCGGCGAGTCTCTTGGTCAGGGTGGTTACAAGGGCGCGGTCACCTCGCTCAATGACTTTCCCGATCTCCAGCATGGCGTCCCTAACCTGGGTCTCGATGGGACGTATCTCCACTGCGGGGTCTACCAGGCCCGTAGGACGGATGATCTGCTCTGTGACCTGGGCGGAGCACACCAGCTCGTAGTCCCCAGGGGTGGCCGAGACGAAGATCACATTTTTCATGTACCGCTCGAACTCTTCGAACTTGAGGGGGCGGTTGTCATAGGCGCTGGGGAGGCGGAAGCCAAAGTCTACAAGGCTCTTTTTCCTGGATAGGTCTCCCTTATACATACCATGGATCTGGGGGATGGTCTGGTGGCTCTCATCGATGACCAGCAGGAAGTCATCGGGGAAGTAGTCAAGGAGGCAATAGGGTTTTTCTCCCGGTTTCCGGCGGTCAAAGTGGCGAGAGTAGTTTTCGATCCCCTTGCAGCTCCCGGTCTCTTCGATCATCTCCATGTCGTACAGGGTTCGCTGTTTCAGGCGGTGGGACTCGATCAGGTCCAGTTCTGGGAGACGCTCTTCCAGTTCTTTGAGGATGGACTCGATGGCACTTTTCTGTACCTCTTTGGGTATCACGTAGTGTCTTGCTGGGTATACGTAGAAGTATTTCATATATCCCCGTCGCTCTCCGCTTTGCTTGTCGATTACGGAGATTTTGTCCACTTCTTGCCCGAAAAGCTCGATTCTGATGATGTCATCGAAATAACCGGGGATCAGGTCGATGGTGTCTCCTTTCACCCGGAAGCGCCCCGGCATGAGTTCCAGGTCGTTTCGCTGGTACTGGATGTCGATCAGCTTTCCGAGAACCTCCCTTCTGGAGATCCTGTCTTTGACCTTCAGCTCAAACCCCATCTTCTGGAAGTTTTCCGGGTTGCCGAGCCCATAGATGCAGGAGACGGATGCCACAACGATCACATCTTGCCGGGACATCAGGGACGCCGTGGTCGCAAGCCGCATCTGTTCGATCTTCGAGTTGATGGAGGCGTCCTTTTCGATGTACTGGTCTTTTGCCGGGATGTAGGACTCGGGTTGGTAGTAGTCGTAGTAGGAGACGAAATATTCCACCCTGTTTTTTGGGAAGAATTCTTTGAACTCGTCGTAGAGCTGGGCGGCGAGGGTCTTGTTATGGGCAACGACCAAAGTCGGCTTCTTGATCTTGTCGATGACGTTTGCGACGGTGTAGGTCTTCCCGGAGCCAGTTACTCCGAGGAGGGTCTGGTAGTTCTGCCCTTTATTTAGGCCTTCGACGAGCTGGTCGATGGCCTCTGGCTGGGAGCCTTTAGGCTCGAAGTCTGAGACGAGGTCGAACTCGGGTTCTGGAGAACTGTATGATGGCTGGCTAGAATATTTCATCTTAGATCAAGCAGGAGACTCCACCATTTGGGAATATTTCCAGCTTTTGGCTGGGGCTGGAGAGATGCTGTACCTACTTTCGATTACACCTGCCACAGAGCATTTATTCCATATAGATACAAATAGCCATTGCCCATGACCGAATAGGTGCAACAAGCCCGGGGAGCTGGGACCAATACGCTAAAAAAAAGCTGATACGTCGTATCATCCCAACCGCTCGTAGAGGGTGGACCTCTGAACAGGTTTCCTGCCACACCTCTCGATCATCTCTTTCAGATCGTCGGGGGTCATGCACTGAGCCTCTCCAGATCCCGCGGTTCTGGATATGTTTTCCTCCACGAGGGTACCTCCCAGATCGTTCACTCCCCAGGCTGTAGTGCGACTGGCCAGATCCCTGCCCAGCTTGACCCAGCTCGCCTGGATGTTGGTTATGTGTGGATGAAGAACTACCCTGGCCAGAGCGTGCATCTTGAGATGCTCCAGCGGATCTATCTTCTGGGCAACGAGACCCAGTGGGTTATTCCCGGGCATGAAGGGCAAGAGGACGAACTCGGTGAAGCCACCGGTATCGGCCTGGATCCTGCGTAGGATCTCCAGATGGCAGATCCTATCTTCGAGGCGTTCCACATGGCCGTAGAGCATGGTGGATGTGGTGGGCACGCCCAGGTGGTGAGCAATCTTTATCACCTGACACCACTCCCCAGAGCTCAGCTTCTCCGGACAGATCTCTCGTCGCACCCGATCGACCAGGACCTCCGCCGCGGTCCCTGGCATGGATCCAAGACCGGCCATCTTCAGCTCCCTTATGGAGTCCCAGACGTCCGACACCGAGTTTTTGGACATGTAGAAGACCTCCATAGGCGAGTAGGCATGAAGGTGCATCTTGGGATAGTCCCTCTTGATCAGCTCCAGCATCTCGCAGTAATCCTCCAGAACCATCCCCGGTGCCAGCCCGCCTTGGAGACAGATCTCGGTGGCCCCGAATTCCTCCGCGGCTCTGACCTTTTCTGCGATCTCCTCTTTGGTCAGCTTGTAGCCGTCAGACCTTCTGAAGGCGCAGAAGCCGCAGCTGCCCACGCAGATGTTGGTGAAATTTATGTTTCTGTTCACCACGAAGGAAACCTCCTCACCGCAGGTCTCCTCCCGGAGGGCGTTGGCCAGGTGGAATAGCCGCACCGGCTCGTTCCAGATGGCCATGATCTCCTTGCAGGTGGTCGAGCGGCAGGCGTCGGAGAGCATCACCGGTCACCCTTGAAAGATCCGTTCTCGATCTTATTGCTCATAATCCTGCGCTCCTTGGGAAGCTGCGATACGAGTTCACCTCGAGAATACAAGCCACACCCCAGGACCATGCCCCTGTAAGTGACGACTACGTACCCATTCTCCAGGTCGGCGTCGAGGTTCTGGCTTTCTCCTGCGAGGAACATCTTGGCCTGGTCTGGGTCCAGGTCTATCGCGTTCTTTGTGGCCCGGCCGCCGAAGAGCTGAAGGGCACTGGTGGTAGGCTTCCAGACCTGCCCCTTTGTGGACATGAACCGGACCCCGATGGTCTCGTACCTCAGATCCGGAAGCTCGGCCGAACTGGATATCCAGACGTTGTGGCCTCGCAGGTGGAACGCGTACCCTTCGAACGCCTCGGAGGGTATGCCGAACCTGGACCACCACAGCTCCAAGATCTCGACTCGATCAGCAAGCTGAAATGCGTTTTTACTTCTTAATGAGCTTTGCGACAAAGAAACCACCGGTATCGTTCTGATGTGGATAGTACCTGGCACAGCTTTCGAGATCGTCACCATAGTCCGAGTCCCAACGAGTGAGGCCCGGCATATTTTTCAGCCCGGGAACGGAGACGGTCTCCACCCAGACCCTGTCCAGAACGGTGCTCACCACGGCTTCGTTCTCCTCGGGAGCGAAGGTACAGGTGGAGTAGACTATGGTGCCGCCGGGCCTGGTCAGCTCAACGCCCCTCCGGAGAAGGGACTGCTGGAGGCGCTGGATACCCAGAGACCGTTTCAAGCTCCACCTGGAGAGGACGGAAGGATCTTTCCTCGCCATGCCCTGGCCGGTGCAGGGCGCGTCCACCAGCACCCGGTCGAACAGATGGCGGGGGAATAAACGGCCGTCGTATCTGGTCATGGCCACGTTCATGGCTCCCAGTCTCTCGCAGTTGGACCGGAGGGAGGGTATCCGGTTGACGGCAGGTTCATTGGCCACCACCGATCCCTGGTTCTCCATCATCTGGGATATCTGGGTGGTCTTGCTGCCGGGTGCGGCACAGAGGTCTAGGACTGACTCACCCGGCCTTGGGTCCAGTACCACCGCGGAAACCATAGATATCTCCTCCTGGACGTGGAGATAACCCATGAGGCACTCGATCAAGTTTCCGGGCTTTTCCAGATTGATCCTGAGACAGAACGGGTTCCAGTAGATGAAACGGTACCTCACCCCCTCTTCAGAGAGACGGCGGAGCAGAGCGTCCCGGTCGGTCTTGAGGGTGTTGATCCTGACGGTGACCGGCAGCGGTTTGTGGATAGACTCTACGAAGCTCTCGAAGTCGGGTACGATATTTCGATACCTCCCAAGGTGGACCATACGGACGGGGTTCTGTGGTTAT
>CAYQFP010000071.1:1888-8266 GCA_964416865.1 uncultured Methanotrichaceae archaeon | reverse complement strand
GGACGTTGCATAGACAGAAGGCTAGCGGAAAATGCAAATACATAACCCTGAGCGGGAGTAACCTTAACAGACTCCGGAGAAACAAGGTTTGGATAGAATAGGTTCGTCATGACGCCGGTGTCGATACCGACACCAGCGATATTTTCTCACTCAACTATTTTTGGCTACCCGCATACCAAGAATATACAACACACCACCGCCGATGACAACTCCGATTATGGCCGAAAGGAAATAGACAATCACTGCACCCGAAGTTGACTCATCACCAGGGAAGGCATAGTCTGGCATGGGAGCATCCCATATCGATGAGAGTTCATCTAGGCCAGGGGGAACATACCCGATCTTTTCCGCCAGCTCATCATTACCCCATTCGCCGAAGGTCTCTCCGGTTGCCAATAGGCCGAGCGGTGTCAGAATTACAAATATTATCAAACCAATGGTGAGGTTTCTAATGCTTTTATCCATATAGTCACCTCCTGACAGATTTGTCGCTGTGCGCGAGCAAAGTAGGATCTACCCTGGCGATATAACCAAATATTACTGCTGTCACTACGGCTTCCACAAAACCGAAGAAGAGAAGGTGCTCTAGAACCATTGCCGGAACGGCCACGCCGAGGCCGTAGGGCATGTAAAGTGGAATGCCACTGGCGTCATGATGAAGTAGAGGTTGTATTCCGAACTCGAACCCGGTTACTCCTGCAGCCAAAGTCAGAGATATATACCCTGCCAATGCCGCCGCAGCCAGCCTCCTGGTTGAGGTGATCTCGGAGTTACCACTTACGACATTATAGATGTAATAGGCAACGAAGGGCATAACCACAGCCATGTTGAAACAGTTTGCTCCAATAGCAGTGATACCGCCGTCCCCGAAGATCAGTGCCTGGAGAATCAAAGCCACGGATATGGAGATCACGGCCGCCCAGGGTCCCAGGACAATGCCAACGATCGCAGCGCCAACGGCATGACCTGTGCTGCCGCCGGGGACTGGGAGATTGAACATCATAATCACAAAGGAGAAGGCTGCTGATAGGGCGAGAAGCGGTACCTGTCTGGTTCTAAGTTCTTCGTTGAGTTTACGTCCCGCATAGAGCCAAATGGGAATCATAACGATCCACAGGGCAATGTACGTATACGGGCCGAGATAGCCATCGGGTATATGCATAATATCACCGTTATTACCAAATGGTGGTTTTTGTTATAAAAAACTATCGTTTATACTTATCAGCTAAGATTATTTATCGTGATAGTGTTACAAAAATAATCAAAATAAACAAAATAAACAAAATAATCAATTGTGCGCAAAATCCATAATCTTCGTGAGAATATGTAAATTTCCGGAACAAATCGAAATTAGGGGGGTCTCCGGGCGCCTGTCAAATACACCCCATGTGTTTATGTTCGTGTTTGCCTTCGTGGGAATGAAGGTGTGCATGGATTAGTGAGCCATGATGATGGCTATGCTCATGAATAAGGTTTGTCTCCAAGAGAAGGTCAAAATCGGTGATAACTTTGTCAGTATCGGTATCTACCTTTATTGCATGGTCCTCCCCCATCACTATCGATCGATTGCTGATAAACTCTATAATATCCAAGTCATGGGTGGCGATGACGATAGTCTTTCCTGCCCTACCCAGTTCCTGAATGAACTCCAAAAGCCATAACTGGGTCCTTGGATCCAGGCCTGCGGTGGGTTCGTCAAGCAATAGCACATCAGGGTTGTTTGCCAGGACCGAGGCGATACATATCTTCTTCTTCTCACCGCCGCTCAAGGTATGCGGAGCTCGATCCCTCAATTTGTCGATCTCCATCAGTGACATAACATCTTCTACTCTCGTCTCAATCTCTTCCTGCGAAAGGTCCTGTTGCAAAGGCCCGAAGGCGATTTCATCGAATACGGTTGAAGAGAATAGCTGTATATCGGAATTCTGAAAAACATATCCAACTTTTTTGCGAAAGTAACTTCTGAACTCATTGTCGGACAATGAGTCAAAAATATCTTCCATTACCTCCTCACCAAAAGCACAAAATTTTCCGGTGGTGGGATATATCAGGCAGTTCATGGTGGCCAGTAAGGTCGATTTGCCGGAACCGTTGGACCCGATTATGGCCACCTGTTCTCCTTGAGATATCTTCAAGTTGATATTTTTCAAGGCAGGAAACTGCCCTATATAATAGTATGATGCGTCATGCAGTTCGAAGATTGTTTGCATTTTTTTCCAGACCCCACAGACATCATATTTGAATTATGTTCTGAGCGATAAGAAGCAGCAGTATGCTAAAGGATATGGCAGATATCGCGACCATATAATCTTTGTTATCCATGTGGAAGTCATGCATGATCTTCACTTCGCCATTGAACCCTCGAGAGATCATTGCCATGTGCACCTTTTCGCTCATGTCCAGAGATTTTATCAGCATATATCCCATTCTGCCGCCCACCCATTTCTGTTCCGCGATAGTCCCTCTGCTCCGTATCGTCCTGCTTTTCTTGGCCATGTACAAACCGCGGATCATGTCCATGAAAAGGAAGATGTACCTATAGGCCATGTCAATGGTCAGCACGTAGACCTTGGGCACACCTACGGACCTCAATGACTTGAAGAGCAACTGTTGAGGGGTGGTGAGGAACAACAGAACCACAGCGGAGACGCAGGCTGCCACCCGGAATGTGAATACTATGGCCGCCATAACCCCGTCTTTTGTTATATAGATGGACTCGGGCAATCCGATGGGCCCTATGTGGGCATCGCTGCCCAGGTTGGCGATGGGATAGAGGACGTCTCCTGGCAGAAACACGTTGAACATCATTGGTATGGCAATTACTCCGGTGAAAATTGGTATAAAAAACCATACTCTTTTGATGAAGAAAGGTATCCCGATATTGCTGATATATGCGAACAGCAGGGTTAACAAGTAGATTAGCACCAACACCCTCAGGTCTCTGGTGACACTTAGGGAGAAAACCAGTGCCAGTGTGGAAATAAGCTTAACCCTGGGGTCCAGGCTTTGTAGGAAACCGTCCCGCTTGGCAAAGCTTTCGGTGACGAAGATCTCTTGGAAAAATGTGAATATTCCGTCCAGGGTCTTCTTTACGAATTTATTCCTATTACACCCTAAGGCAGTGGAGCATGCGCACGGGTTGATGTCTACTTCCTTCATCCACTCCGGAATCATCAGATCGTCCTACCTTTGGCATATTTCATATGAATCATTGTTTATGTTTGAATCATCAGTGCCATCGCCACTTAATAAGTGTTCTCCCCTCCATCAGAACGGACGAAGGCAACCGCTGGCCCGAGCCAAACCATTAATAAGGAGACGTCTTCAAAGGGCCGGAGATGGGCTCCCGAAAAGGCGGCAGAGGCAGGTTATAGATGGCAACGATCGAAGAACAGATCAAGGCGATAGAAGACGAAATATTCAATACCAAGAAGAATAAGGCCACTGAGCACCACATAGGCAAACTCAAGGCCAAGATCGCCAGAATGAAGGCCCAGCAAGAGCTGCAGCGAGTCAAGAGTGCCGGTGGCGGTAAGGGCTACTATGTCAAGAAGTCCGGCGATGCAACCGTTGCGCTAGTGGGCTACCCCTCTGTGGGAAAATCCAGCCTCCTGAACAGGCTCACCGGCAGCGACGCCGCGGTGGCCGCCTACCAGTTCACCACCCTAGAGATCATCCCCGGGATCATGGACCACAAAGGAGCCAAGATCCAGATCCTGGACATGCCCGGCATAATAAAGGGTGCCTCCCGGGGCAAAGGCCGGGGTCGGGAAGTCATAACCGCCGCCAGGACCGCAGACCTCGTTCTCATCATAGGCGACGTCTACAACTATCGCCTGGACGTGCTGGAGCGAGAACTATACGACGCAGGCATGAGGCTGGACAAGAGACCTCCCGACATCACCCTGAACCCATCGGAAAAGGGTGGCATAATCGTCAGGAATACGATCCCTCTGACTAGGATGACGGAAGGAGAGATCGCTGAGATCATTCGGGCCTATGGGATCGTGAACGGGATCATAACCATCAGAGACGACGTCGGTCCCGAAGAGCTGGTCGACTTTCTGGCCGGCAACCGGATCTACGTTCCCAGCCTGGCGCTGATCAACAAGTTCGATCTGGAGTACAAAGGCGTCAGGGAGAAGATCGAGAAGACCATCATGCGGGACTACATCCCCCTGTCCGTGGAGAAAGAGCAGGGTACAGAAGAGCTGAAGGAACTCATATACGAGAAGCTGGGCTTCATCAGGGTGTACCTCAAACCCCAGAGAGGGAAGGCGGACATGGAAGAGCCTCTGGTGATCCTGGAGGGTTCCACGGTGAGAACGGTCTGCGAGCACTTACATCGTGACTTTGTGAGCTTATTCAGGTACTCCAGGGTATGGGGGCGGAGCGCCAAGTTCCCCAGCCAGTCGGTGGGCCTGGATCATGCTCTGGCCGACGAGGATGTCCTCACCATCGTGATCAGAGGATCGTAAGGCTTTAGATTATCCCTTTACCTCTCAGTGCACCCTTGATCTCGCCGATCTCACATTCTATCTTCTCGAACCTGCTTTCCATGTAGCTCTTCAGATCGTATCTAATTCCACGAACTCCTTCGATCACTACATCTTGCTTCTCCAACATCATGTCCTGCTTGTCGAGTAAATCCTCACATCAGTCAGATTTACCCGCTCCAAAAAAGACGATTCTTGGGGGGTAGAGGCAATATCTTATATCATCAACGCCAATCAGACCAACGCCGGGCTTGATACATCAAAAGGCGAGTGTATAAGATGGCAAAGCGAATTATTATGATATTAACGGCGGTTCTGCTGGTGGCGACCGCCCAAGGATTGAGTGGGGGAAAAGAGAGGCCCATCAGCACAGGGGCCTGGTTGCAGAACCAACCTGCGATCGATGGCCACATAGTGGCCTGGGCAGACAACAGGAGCGGCAACTTCGACATATTCATGTACGATCTGGAGACCGGCCAGGAGAGGGGAGTCTCCTTCTATCCCGACCTCCAGGATAACCCTGCCGTATCCGGTGAGAGGATCGTCTGGCAGGACATGCGTAGCGGCGATTCCAACATATACCTGTATGACTTCATAACCCGAGAAGAACGAGCCGTATGCACAGATCCCAAAAACCAACTGCTTCCGGACATCGACGGCGATCGCGTCGTCTGGATGGATGATAGGGACGGTGACTGGAACGTATATCTCCGCGACCTGGAAACGGGAGTTGAGAAGCGTATCTCCTTTGACTCCAGCGACCAGATCCAGCCCCAGATCAGCAAGGACCGCGTGATCTGGGTGGACGATCGGAACGGAGGCTCTGACATATACCTCTACGACCTGGCGAAGGGCCAAGAGACGGCTTTGTGCACCGCAGCGGGCGAACAGGCCTACTCCGCCATAGGCGAGAAGCTGGCAGCCTGGTCAGACAACCGGACCGGAGACTGCGACATAGCGATCTACGACTTCGCCAGGAAGAAGGAGATCCTCCTCAAGAGACCGGGCCTCCAGACTATGCCCACGGTTCATGGAGACCTAGTAGCCTGGCAGGATCACCGCGACGACGGAACGACGGTCTGCATCTACGATACCAAGACCAAAAAGGAGACGATCATAAGCCCCGGATCCCACAAGACGGGACCTGCCCTGAGCGAGAGGGGCCTCGTCTGGACCGACTACCGGTCGGGCGACCCTGACGTCTACATCTACGACTTCGTGGTCGAGCCGGACCAGCCTGTGACTTCTGGTCCCTACAACCACACCAACCCCTGGATAGAAGGGGATCTGGTAGTCTGGACCGACGATCGGACTGGCCACTTCAACGTCTACATGATGGACCTGGGCACCGGGAAAGAAACGCAGATTACCAGCTCTGCCGACGATGTGAGCAGCCCCAGCATAAGCGGTGACAATATTCTGTACATCGACAAGAGAAACGGCAACCTCGATCTCTTCCTCTACGACCTGAGGTTGAAGAAAGAAAGAACGATCTGTGATGACTTGTCCAACCAGAGATACGCGGTCATCGGCGACGGCAATGTGGTCTGGATCGACGATCGGACCGGGAGCGATCAGATCTACCTCTACGATATCGCCACCGGCGAGATTCAGCAGATAACCAACGTCAAGTCCGCCAAATGGATGCCGATGATCAAAGACGACAGGATCGCTTGGATGGAGAACAGAGAGGATAATATAGACATCTACCTCTACAACTCGACCACGGGAGACGAAGTCCGGATCACAACCGATCCGGGAAAGCAGGAAGCTCCCTGGATCTACGGCGAGACCATCGTCTGGATGGACGACCGCAACGGCAACTGGGACGTCCGAGCCCGGAACCTCAGCACGGGAAAAGAGACGGCGATAACCTCCGGGC
>CAYQFP010000071.1:0-1788 GCA_964416865.1 uncultured Methanotrichaceae archaeon | reverse complement strand
GAGGAGGTGACGGTGGCCGAAGGCAGGGGCGACCAGACGATGCCCTCGATATCCGGCGACAGGGTAGTCTGGATGGACGACTCCGGCAGAGACTGGGACATCCGTCTCCACGACCTGAATGAGGGGTCTACCCGGTCGGTGGCATCCGGCAGAGGCCAACAGATGCACCCTGTCATTAGCGGCAACACCGTCGTCTGGGAGGACGACAGGAACGGCGACTGGGACATCTATGCATACGACCTGGCCACCGGTGAGGAGATGAGGCTCACAGGCGAAGGCGATCAGGTCTGCCCCCATATCAGCAGCGAGTTCATCGTCTGGGAGGACCAGAGCTCCGGCGACATCTGCCGTTACTCGTTGGGCTGGAAGAGGGCCATCCCCTTCGTCCGGGACGGTGACCAGCGCCGGCCCAAGGTCCACGGGAAGTACGTAGTCTACCAAGAAAAGACTGCGGAAGGTTGGTCGATATACAGATTCGATCCTGGCAGCTGGAAGGTCGAGCAGGTGGCCGAAGGTACGGGAGAGATCGAGCTGGACTTCGACCAGAAGCTAGTTTGGATGAGATCTCCCAGCGGAAAGTTCGGGTACCTGAACCTGGCCTCAGACCAGACGAGCATAATCTGCGAGGCTCCGGGAAACCAGACCTGTGCCGCCGTCAGCGGGGATTGGGTGGTCTGGATGGACAACAGGACCGACACCCCCGACGTCTACATCTATAACCTGGTGGAGAACCTGGAGTGGCCTCTTGCGGCGGGTCCCGACCAGGACATGTACCCGGATATCAAGAACGATATCGTAGTCTGGACCCATTATGTGCCAAACTTAGAAAGCTGGACCCTCTTCACCTTCGACATACCCGCCGTCAATCGTAGCTGGCTGGAGGGTGGGGGCGGGTTGAGCGTGGCCTCGCCGCCGTCGGTGAGCGAGGAGATTCTCGCCTGGGAGGACCATACTTCACGCTGGACCGTCCGGAAGAGGCCGCTATACACATCGGAGTCGATGGAGGTGATACCGCCCTGGGGCGCGGAGCCCATGAACCCCAACGCAGGAGGCTCTATCGTGGTATATCAGTACTACGATAAGGCGAAGGGCGAGTGGGACATCTACATGTGGAAAGGACGGGAGATAAAGGTCCCCGTGTTCACCGGGCCCAAAGATCAGATCAACCCTGCCACGGACGGCAGACTGATCGTATGGCAAGACCGTCAGAACGGCAGCTGGGATATCCGCGCATACGACCTCGGCACGGGAAAGGTCTCGCAGAAGACCTCCTCTGAGGGTGACGAGATCAACCCCGACGTGGACGGCGACCTTTTGGTGTGGCAGGACAACCGCGGTGGTGACTGGGATATCCGCGCCCTGGACCTGACCTCTGGTGAGGTGATCGAGATCTGCTCAGATCCTGGAAACCAGACCGATCCGCGCGTGGGAGGCGACAAGATCGTGTGGGTGGACGACCGGCGCGGGGATAAGGACATCCGCCTATACGAGAGGTACAGCACATAGCGCAGAGTACAACAGCATGCAATACAACGCGCGGCTTCGGTTTGAGGGAGAATAGGTAGCCTGGGAATGCCGCCTCTCAACAAATTTTTTTCCGGATGCTGGTGGATCTAGCCTGGCGCGCCGGTAAGATTAGATGATACTAATTGGTTCTCGCCAGAATAGTGTTTAACGATACGAACAGGCCAAATCTCAAACGTGTTTTTATGCGTATTACATGACTTTCGGTAATTACCATTTTATCGACAGGTTAGATTAGACAATATACTCAGGCACCTAAACCAC
>CAYQFP010000070.1:0-8311 GCA_964416865.1 uncultured Methanotrichaceae archaeon | reverse complement strand
CCGGGGGCGGATTATTCGAACGGGGTTGATCCGGAGGAAGTCGACCAGCCCGCTCATATGATCGTGGTGGGTGTGGGAGATGAAGACCTCCTCGACTGACCGGGGGTCCACGCCCAGGGCGGAGAAGCCCCAACCTGCTCTCCGGTTCTCTCGATGAGTTAGCATCTCCCAGCCTTGCCTCAAGAGGCGCTGTACTCCAATAGCCGGTAATATTCATCCTCTCCCGGGAACCTGGCCGACACCCAGATCTCGCCTCCGATAGGGACGACCACGCCCTCGAAGAAGCCGTCTTCCTCGTCCAGATGCGTCCATCTCCCATCGTTGATAACGGCGACGTCCTCGGCACCGGGAACCGCCAGCCTGAAGCTCTGAGCGACCCCCGACTTCAGACGCCCCACAATCGGGCCGTAGATATGGGCGTCATGCAGATGAAAGGTCCCGTAGGTCGCCGGAAACCCGGCCTGATATTCTCCGCTGGCCTCGATGCTGTAGTTCAAGACCCATCCATACGCTCCAGGGTCGTTTTTATCTTTCGCGTACACCCCGAGGGTATAACTGCCAGGTCTGGGAAAGGCCACATGTACCACATATTTATCGTCTTCTCTCTGGACGAAGGTGAAGCGATCGGGGAGTTCTTTGCCGTCTGCGTCCAGGAGCTCGGCGATGATCATGACGTCTCCGGGAGCAGATAAGCTGACGTTGACCCGGTCTTTGGCCATGATGATGCCCTCGGGATGGCTCTCGACCTCCAGACCGTGCTCCTGGAAGGCTACGTCGGTCACCGGGAACCCGGTCATGCTTACCGTGCCCGGCCCGGCCTCGATACCGTAGTCCAGGGCCCAGCTGTAGGGGCCCGGATCTTCTTTGAACTTAGAATATATCCTGAGGGTATAGTTCCCGGGCCCGGGAAAGGCAGCCTCTATCACATATTTGTCGTCTTCTCTCCGGATGAGGGTGAAACGATCGGGAAGTTCGTTGACGTTCTCGTCGAGAAGTTCGGCGATGATCAGAACGTCTCCGGGGACAAACAGGCCGATCTCGACTTTGTCCTCGGTCAAAATGACGCCCTCTGGATGGCTTAGGACCTTCATATCGCTCTTGAAAAAGGGAGGTTTCACGTAAACGAGGTCTTCGTACTCCTCCTTGGAAAGAGGCCTTTCGAGGAGCTGCCACCGAGGGTCGTCTGGAAGATGTGTGTAGATGAACTCCTCGGGCGGGGTCAAGAAGTAATAATCGTCAAACTGGCGGACAAAACTCGCGACCTCGTCGATGTGACCCGCCCCCCAGGTGGTATCCACCAGGCGCCAACGGCCGTCTATCTTGACCGCGTTCCAGGCATGGTCTGAGGTCCTGCCGGTGTCTGAGAAGGGTGCGTAGCCGTACCCCTTCCCGTGGCCATCGATCCGCACCGACTCCAGCCCTGCAGCGTCGCAGAGGCTCTCAAAAAGCTGGCTGTACCCGGAGCAGACCGCTTTTTTATCGTTGAGGACTGTCTTGGAGCCTGAGCGCGTCTTGTAACACCCCGAGAAGTAACACTCTGTGTCGTAATCGATATTGGCCGTGATCCAGCGATAGATGGCCCGCACCTTCTCATCGTCATCCTGGGCAGGTATCATCAGATAGGCAGCCAGGCTCTCCACCGACTCTTCTGCCCATCCTGGCGCACCCAGGGCGTGTTCATCTATCCGGTGGTAACGGTCTACGTACCTCCACTCCGGCACGATATCTGTCCCATCTTCGGATAGCCTGCACCAGACGCGGTTATCGTTCATTACATCGTCCAGGGCAGGGGTAGCGTCTACCTTCCTGCCGGGTCGACCAGCTGAGGCGTTGTCGTCCCATGTCCACAGGGTGATCGACTCGTTTTTGTCTTCCAGCCACCAGTCGCTGCTTTTCACCAGGTAGAAACCCTTTGCGTGGACGACCGCCTCCTTGGGAAGGGTGTGGGCGGTCCCGCTGTTGGTGGATATGACCCATCCTCCTATCTTCACATCCACCTCGCCGGGGTTGAATAACTCAACCCATTCTTCGCCCTGGTCGTCGCCTGGGGGGTTGAGCTCCACTTGGCAGATGACCGCCGCGCCGGGCGCTACCACGGCCAGCGCCAAGGCCAGCATCAAGACCGCGATCGAAGACCGTTTCATCCTATCCTATCCTATCCACATGAAGAGTATTCAGCAGACGGTCGGTCATGATCCAGTTATAGGTCGACTCTATATCGCACCTCGTATTTCCGAGACCGTCTTCGAGGGACGGTGTCTGTCCGATCCAGTAGCTTGCCTGGTAGATTATCTGGTGGTCTTTGTCTTCACCGGTGCCCAAAACGCCCATATGGCCGTCGATCATCCTCTCGGATACCTCGATATCCCCGTACCCTCCTGTCCGTAGAGAGTTCTCCACCAGCAGCTTATCCGACTCGATGTTCACCGCTCTGGCGTCATCGTAGTCGGTTATGCGAATAACCGCACCCTTATTGTTGCTCTTAAGTCCTACCTGGTAAGCCGTGTAGCCTCTACGATCGTAGGTTTTGCCTCTATCAGCATCCTCGATCACGATGGTATATCCCGTCTCTCCGAGGTCGAAGGATAGGTTATACGGCCCCGCGGTCAGCATGGCGACAGGCTCGATAGCGGGCCTCTCCAGATGGATGGAGGTAAGGAGTTTATTCGTCGCCTCCAACGAAGAGCTGGACGCTATGCGACAGGAGCTCTGTCCCAGGTACCCGCCGGGAACTAGGTACCTGTCCAGCCAGTAGGCAACCTGGAAGACCTCTTTGCCAGAAAGATCCTCGAAAGTGGTCATGAACCCCGAGCGCCGGTCTATCAGCTCCTCACGAGTATCGACGATCAGGTAGTGAGCCAGCCCTGGAGGGGCCTTTCTGGTCATCTCTCTGGTGACCTCGTTGTCTGCCGATACCGGGCTGTGGTAGTCGGTCGCGTTAATCATCATCCGGCCGTCGTCGTGGTCTATGATGATCGAATAGTCGACGTAATCGATGCCGGTGTAAGTCTTGCTCGGTATGGGTTCTTGAGCCTGGATGGTATGGTTGGTCATCGAGTCTGGGTCGAAAGATAGGTGATACGGCCCCAGCTCCATAATCATCGGTGCTGCCGAAACCGCAGAGGCCAGCTGAACCGCCAGCAGGGCAAAAATAATTGTATTTCTCATATCTAATCCTCCCCTCGATGCATCTTCAGATCGCAATTCATTAATAATTTTTCCTGGGCGTCCCGTCTTCCAGGGATTCACCCCCCCAAGGACACACCCATGAATAATTTTAAATGGAATACGACTTATCACAGAATATGCGATCTATTTTAATCTTGTTTGTCCTGATGGCGGTGCTCTCGGCAGGGTGTCTGGATCAGAAGACCTCCGAAGAAACCGATGCCGGAGAACATGCAGCTGCGGCCTTCCAACCGGCTACCGCCGATTGGGTCGCCGACGGCGTGATCTCGGGGGGAGAGTATTCCCAGGATCTGGTCCTCTCCGAAGGACGGTTCGAGGTTCACTGGAAGAACGATGCCGATGATCTTTACATGGGCATGAAGAGCAAGACCGAAGGATGGCTGGCCGTGGGGTTCGAGCCTACAGTATGGATGAAAGACGCCGACATGATCTTGGGCAGGGTGATGGACGGCCAGACTACCGTCCTAGACCTCTACTCCACCGGCAACTATGGTCCCCATCCGCAGGACGTGGAGCTGGGAGGGACCGATGATATCCTGGAGTCCGGCGGCCGGGAAGGAGACGGCTACACGGTGATCGAGTTCAGGAGAAAGATGGATACCGGCGACCGGTGGGACAAGGCCTTCGCCCCCGGACAGACGGTGGAGCTGATCTGGTCGACCTCCGGGAGCGACTCCGACGACGTGAGGCATGAACTGGACGGAGAGAATGAACTGACCTTTGAGGGATAGCCAGACCGGAGTTGAGGGCTCTCTCAGAGGTCCGTAGGGGTTCCTGTATGAAAAGCTTATTAACGATGGACCAAGTGTAGATGATGGCAGTGGGGGAACAAAACCCTGCCAAGTATAAAAACAGGACAAGTAAATGTTCGCTTACGCTCACATTTACTTGAGCACATAAAGTTGTACTTTATGTACTAAAACAAAGATACGGAGGCATAAGTTTGAAAAAGAGATTCGCACTGGTTGCAATCATCATAACGATGCTCCTCTCCGGACTTTCCTTGGCAGAAGACGCTGGACAAAATTTGAACACTTCATCGCCTTTGGAATCCGAGACAAGCATCGGCCCATTAGCAGAAGACGCTGGACAGAACTTGGAAGCATCGCCATCACCGGAGAATGAGACCACGCCCGACCTCGCGACGACGGAGGATTTGAGCCTGGAAGGCAGCTGGATCTTCACCCTCGAAGATGCCCAGATATTCATGGTCATCCACCAGTCTGGTGAGGACCTTTTCGGAGCCGCCAAGTCTGAAGATCCCGTGCCCTGGAACGCCATGGTGAGGGGATCGATATCCGGAGACGAGGTCGAGATGGATATCCTCTCTATCCAGAATGCGGCACTGGTATCTATGAATATCATGGGAACTGCATCCGATTATGATATTACCGGCAGCTTCGTTTTGTCCGACAGCAACGGCAACTTTGCCGGCGGCGACGTCATGATCACCCAGATCAGCCCGGATACCTCGGGATACGAGCCTGCCGATGTGGTCATGGCATCGGCGCCCGTAGTGGAAGCCGCCTCGGTGGTCGATACCAACGTGGATACCGAGACGGAAAAGCAGGCACAAAACGAATCGAAAGATGACAAATACTTCGTAATTACCTCACCAGACCCGCGTAATATGTCTCCGACCGAGATCGAATCGATGCATTTTGCAACACCCGGGATGATGTAAAAAGGGCGGCCTGAATACCGCCCTTCGGTAAGGGGCTTTTTATGAAACGGATACTATTACTCTTGCTCCTGGCGCTTTCTGCAGGCCAGGTCGGCGCATCGGTCTACTTCAAGATAGTCGAAGCCCCGACGAGCTATGTAGAACCCGACGGAAGTACCAACTTCACCGTCACGATCCAGAACCTGGGCAGCAAGAGCACCTATGCAGGTCTTATTTTCAGGAACGTGCCAGAAGGGATAGCCATAGTGGGTCCTCGTTGCACCAAATGGGTCGACTCTGGAACCATCAAGGTATTCGATTGCATGCTCAGGATAGAAGCAAAAAATATATCGTCAGGCAACTATAGTTTTGAGGTTGGTACCGCCGCCGCCGGGGCGCCGTACAGCTGGCATCGAGTCGAGGTGATAGTGGCCGACTCTGTGACAGAGGCGATCCCAGAACCATCCGAAACCCCCGTGCATGAAGAAAACGGGGGCGAGGACGGTGCACCCGAGGAGACCGCCATTCCTGGTCTCGGCGCCCTACCTGCAGCGGCAGCCCTGCTGATAGCCGGAAGGGTTGGGCGCGGTCGGTGTTAGCTCTCCTCCAGATCCCAGCCCAGCTTCTCCTTTATTATCACGTAGCTCATCTCCGGAGGTATGGCCCCCGCCTCGGTACATATTATGTCGATGTACTGGTGTGGTGTCACATCGAAGGCCGGGTTCCTGACGGTGACGTTAACCATCTCCGGCATCTCCGGATAGACCTCTTGGGAGCTTCGCATCTCTATGGGAACTAGTTCGCCCATGATAGTATCGGGGCTGAACTTGTAGGTCTCGGCGGCGACCATGAAGCTGGTCCTGGCTTCGTGGGCACAGAGGGCGATCTGGGCGGTTCCTATCTTGTTTACCAACGATCCGTTAACGGTGATGACGTCGGCACCTACCACCACAACATCTACCTCGTTGATGACGCTCCGCACGGCAGAGTCCACGATCAACTCTGTTTTTATCCCCCTCTGGTCCAGCATCTTGACGGTCAGACGTCCCTGGTAGCGGGGGCGGGACTCGGTGGCGATCACCTTGATATCTTTTCCCGCCCGGTGTGACGTCTCGATTATGGAGAGGGCGGCCATGGAGTTGCAGTGGGTCAGAATGGTATCACCATCTCTGATACGGTGGCTGCCGATCATCCCGATCAGCTCTACGGCCTTGAGCGAGCGTTCCACGAAATCGTTGGCGTTCGTCACCAGAGATCGGAGCGCAGATTCCGGGTCCTCGCCCCGGTACCGCATGACCATCTTGATGGCGTTGGAGAGCGATACTGCCGTGGGCCTGGTCTTCAGGAGGATCTCTGCGGCTCGCTTTGTCTCGGCGTCGAACTCCTCTTGGCTCGACGCGTCCAGCTGGAGCGCAAAGTCTCTCAGAGCCTCGACCGCGGCCCGACCTATATATCCCGCCCCCCTGATCTCCATGCTTCTGATCTTCTCGGCGGTGTCCAGCACCCCTTCCATTGAACGGGTCATAAATTTCTCATCTGGCCAGCTTTTCCACCAGGTCGGCGACCCGCTCCCCCAGCTTCGTGCAGGTCTTCAGAGCCACTTCGTCGGGGGATCCTACGGAGACCGCACCGTAGTGGCCGCCGGTCTCCAGCGGGTCACCCAGAACTATCATCCCGTGTATCAGCATGGCCTCTATTATGGAGAGAAGGGTGGTCTCGTTCCCACCGGAGTGGCTGCCTGAAGATGTGAAGGCCGCACCGACCTTGTTCTCCAGCTTACCTCTAATCGTCACCGACCGGTCGATGAACTGTTTCATCTCACCGGAGACCGATCCGAAGTAGGTAGGTGACCCGAAGATTATGCCGTCTGCATCGATCAGGTCCGCCAAGCTGGCCTCGTCTATCTTCTTGAGTTCTCCATCCACGCTGGCGTTTCTGACGCCGATGACGACCGCCTCGGCCATCGTTGTCGTGTTACCTGTCCTAGAATGATAAACTACCAGTACTTTAGTCATGACTTCGCCTCTCTGTTTTTCTTCTTAATTCTAAGTTTCTCCCTCTTTGTATATAACGTATAAGTGTATGTTGAAGGGGGTATCTGATGAAAGGATCTGGTTGCAATGATGACCACCTTCTTTTGGTCGATCAAAACCAGCTTAGTCTATTAGCGCAAAGGACACATGGAGAGCTGTATTTGAAGATTTGTACTTGTACATAAAGTGTAACTTTATGGACTGAATGGAGGATATCCTCATCTGCCCATCTTTCTGGAGCCATGATCATGTCAACTGTGAAGATAGAGAATGTTGTTGCATCCACCTCACTAGCAGATAAATTCGACCTTGAACGGATCCTGCTTCTGCTTGAGGGTGCTGACTATAACAAGGAGAAGTTTCCAGGTCTTGTGTACCGCACCAGCTCGCCAAAAGCGGCGTTTCTGCTTTTCACAACTGGGAAGATCGTATGCACCGGTACCAAGAACGCAGAGGATGTGAGAAAAGCTACCCACCACACGGCCCATATGCTGAGCGAGCTTGGAATACCCGGTGTCAATATGGACCCGGATATTATCATACAGAACATCGTGGCCAGTGCAGACATCGGGGTGGATCTGAACCTCAATGCTATCTGTGCCGGATTAGGACTGGAGAACGTCGAATATGAACCTGAGCAGTTTCCCGGTCTAGTCTACAGGATCGGCGATCCCAAGGTGGTCATACTCATATTCTCCACAGGAAAACTTGTGATAACCGGGGGGAAGAAGATAGAGGAGTGTGAAAGGGGCGTCGACATCGTCAAGGAAAAGTTGGTGAACATGGGTCTGCTATAGAGGATCTAATATCAACTTGTTGTAGGTGCATTGCCTGACATAGGAGACTCTCGAAATCCACTATCAAGAAACGATTTCAGGTCTGTCCATTCATCAGATTCGAAGAACCAATAGCCTTTCTGAGCACCTAACCCAACATGAGTTACAATCTTAGGCATCGCAGCTAAAAATGCCTGACATTTTGCTTTTTCTGGATTTTTTGGAGGGTCATCTAACCTCGATGCGCAATCGATAAAATCATCTACACATTTCATTGCAGGATGATCTTTAACTGCACATAGACACAAACTTTCCAACATTCCTTCGTTGGAATTTCCGGGCATAATGAATATACCGACCTTAGGCACGCCATCGGAAAATTGATTTGCTCGCTCTGGTGGATCTAATTTTTCACGAAGAAGAATGGATCGTATACTCTGAAATGCTGCGTCAGCATCTCCCTCGGCATCACGAACCAATGCGAGAATCTTGACATCAGAAAAACCTCGCATCTTAACTAAAGCTGGAATTTTAGTTTTGAATTGGCTGATACCGCCAACCTTACGTATCTCGAAATCGTCATCGTTAAATCCCATGTCTCTCATCAAAGCTTTAAACAAATTCATTTCATCCTTTCCTTCAACGGCTAG
>CAYQFP010000069.1:0-8357 GCA_964416865.1 uncultured Methanotrichaceae archaeon | reverse complement strand
AGGAAAGAGCCTGCGGGAAACTCCTGGAATATTACGCCGTTAACGTAGACCGCATCGATGGATGTCCCCGAGAACCCCACCCCCATGAAGCCCGTGCCCGAGCCGTCGGGGTTCGAGATGAGCCTGAGATGGTAGATTCCACTAACTGTGCCGACCGCCACCTCCTGCCCCTCACTGGTCGTATTCATCGCATTTCTGAACGTCTCCCAGTCCGGCGTAGGTCTCCCGTCAACCTCCAGGATAATCCGCCCGGGATCCATCCCAGCCTCGTAAGCAGGAGAGTCCTCGAAGACATAGGTTATCATGACCCCTCTCGATGGAGGGCCCTGCAGGGCCAGGTCCTTCCGCCGGTCGCCCTGGAGAAGCGTGAGGTCTTGCCGGCCCGTCAGCAGTTTCTCATAGAGATCGTCCAGGCTGTCCACCTTCTGACCGGCCATCTCCAGAAGGATCATCTGCGTCTGAAAACCTGCCAAATCGCCGGTGGAGTTGGGCACGACATCCACCACAGTCACCCTGTCATGGGGCGAGATGGCCCCGATGACCGGCCCAAAGAAGAGCGCCATGGCGATCACCGCCACCACAAAGTTGGCGATGACCCCCGCGGACAGTATTCTGACCCGCCCGCCTCTCGATGCCACCGCCTTCTTATCTTCTGTGCCGAAGAGCTCTTTCTCATCGGGCTCCACGAAGGCAGCCACGGGCAAGAAGAGCAGGGCCAGACCCATCGACTTCACCCGGACCCCCTCGACCCGGCAAAGTATGCCGTGAGAATACTCGTGGACCACCATGGTGATGAAGAGGGCCAACCAGCCCCAGACGAGCGGTATGAACTGGTTGATCCCTGGTATGAGCAATACGTTCCTAGGGGCGGTGTAGATGCTGGGCTCGGGCGGGGCACGTATCATGGTTATGCTCAGGAGTACCAGCATCAGCAGAAAAGAGACCATCCCAAAGATCACCACAGGGATGCCCGCGGTGATCGCCAGCCTCCAGAATTTTTTGGGGCGGGCCAGATAATCGATCAGGTCTAAGCCCCGTCTGGTGCGAAGGGTGATCACCGGTCCCCAGTTGCCCATCTCCAGACTGGCCCGTTGGCCTACCCTGCCCAGGTTAATCGCGAGAACCCAGTGAAGAAATACCGCCAATACGAATATGAGGAGCTTATCGAAGATGGTGAGTTGCATAGGGATATCCAATGATCTTGCCTCACGGAACCCCTATCCTGGGAAGATATATATAAGCTCATGGAGGTGGCCCCTCTGTGAAGTACCTGACCTGCCAGGTATTGCGTCTGAAAAAAGAGGGTCTCCGTTCCCACGAGGAATTCCTGCCCCTGGAAGAAGAGTTCCAGATATTTATGAACGAGGAGCTCTTTGCCACGGTCGGCGTAACCCCGTCTCAGATGAAGGAGTTCGCAGTAGGCCACCTATATGCTCAAGGGGCGATATACCATGCGAGCCAGATAATCGATCTGAGCATTTGTGATCATTGGATCCGGGTGATGATGGATCCGGTTTTGCCGTCTGAGAGCGGTACGGATGAGACGAACTGGTCTGTTGGCGCATCGTCTATCCTGGCTAACATGAGGTCCGCCCTCGATTCAGACCTCTACTCGTTGACCGGAGGCACGCACACCTCCGCCCTCTGCAGGGGCGACGATATCCTGATCCGTGCAGAGGATGTGGGCCGCCTCAACACCCTGGACAAGATACTTGGCTGGTCTCTCCTCGCCGGCGTGGACCTGAAGAGCTGTTACGTTGTCACTTCGGGCAGGATCACGGGAAAAACCGTAAAAAAAGCGGTACATGCAGGCATTTTCCTGGTGGCATCCAAAGGAGCCGTTACCAACCTGGCGGTCGAACTCGCTCGGGAGCGGGGCGTGACCTTGGTGGGTTTTGTACGCGACGATAGGATGAACCTATATTCCGAAACGGATCGGGTCAGCCGGTAGTCACATATCTCTCAGCTCGGCCCGGATCAGGTCCTGATGTTTCTTCTCCAGGTAGCTGTAGACCGAACCGTGGGGTGCACCATCGATCAGCATCTCGATCGCTGCTCTGGCGATCATGATCCGCTCGGGTCTTCCGATGAGGGCCACGGTCTTACCATAGACCGATATGCTTGACTTTGTCAGCTTTTCCGTTACCTCTCTGGTACGGCCATCTTTCCCGATTATCCTTCCCTTTAACCTGGCCAGATCGCTCTTGGTATTGCTCACCTTAGAAAGGTCTATCACGTCCAGCATCAGGGTATCGTCATCCAGAAGGGGTATCGCCCTATCTGGCGAGAAGCCCCGTCCTATGGCACGGACAACCTCCATCAGGCGCATCGCCTGGAGGTTATCTTCGGTGGAGGTTACCGAGACTGCTCCGGTCTCGCTGTCGATCTCCAGCTCCGAGGCGGTCTGTTCCTCCAGCATCTTCTTCACGCGTCCGCCAGGCCCTACAAGAACGCCTACGCGTTCGCTTGGAATCTTGACATACAAAACATTTAACCCCCTGTGTTCAACTATCCCGAATCTTGTCCCAGATTGCTTCCTCTGAGCCGATCTTGTACTTCTTCTTGAAGTAACGGGTCAGGTTGGAGACGTCCCGTTCCAAGAACGTCTGGGCCATGGGATGCTCGGTGGTCACCGACTGACCCATATCTATGATCACAGGTTCTCCCTGGTCATAGAGTATGTTGAACTCGCTCAGATCGGCGTGTACCAGATCGGCCTTGTTATAGAGCAGGGCTACATAACCTGCAAGCACCTCAAAGACCCGCTCCGCCTCGGCGAGGTCCAGACGACGATCCTTGAGCAGGGGTGCTGGAACTTCAGATTCTCCGACCAGCGTCATGACCAATATGTTTTCCCTCGATGTGATGGGATGGGGAACCCGTACCCCGGCTTCCTCGGCCCGCCTCAGGTTGCGAAACTCTTTCCCCGTCCAGGCGGTGATGATCGCCCTCTTGGTGCCCTTGATCTTCCCGAACCGAGGGTCGCCAAGAAGGTAGTTCTGCATGGCCTTGAAGTTGCTGGTAGCTATCCGGTAGATCTTCACCGCCAGGTGACCTTCCTTCCCGACGGCATAGAATATGTTGGCCTCCTTGCCGGTGCTTATAGGCCCGCCGAAGGCGTCGATTACACCTTTGCTCGCCAGAGCGTAGAGGTTCATCAGAGCGCGGCGGTCAAATACATCGTCTCTAACTTTGAAATCGTCGGCGTCCTTCGTCCGCACACGCATTAGATCTATCTGAGCATCGATCTTCTTGAGCTTCTTGGACTCGGTCATACGGATTCTTTGAGGTATCCCTTGCGCTTCAGCCAATCAACCTGAGGCCCGGTATACCTCCAGACGACATCGGCCTTCTCGTCTTGGAACGACCAGGGGATCACTATCACAACATCGCCCTCTCTGATCCATATCCTCTTCTTCATCTTGCCTGGTATCCTGCCCATCCTAACCTTTCCATCCAGGCACCTGACCCTCAGTCGGTTGGAACCGAGTAGAGTGTCTACGTAACCAAATACCTCCCGATCGTGTTTTCGAGGAACGCGTGCCCTGGTCACCACGGCGGGCTGTGTGTTTCTCTTCCTTTTTTTGCTTCTCCAATTAGCCAGTATATCACCTCTAATGATGTATCTTGCATCAGATCCGATATCGTCAACCTGAGATCGTCCAGCACTACCAAAGACATCGTATGATAGTTAAAGGTTGTGACAACTAAGTAAAGTAGATGGGCCCGACGCGATTCGAACGCGTGATCCCCGCCGTGTGAAGGCGATGTCATAACCACCTAGACCACGGGCCCGCGTTTGTTCCATTAGAGAGTTTGTTTAATTACCTTTCCCTATCTCGTCTGACCCGGGGCACTGGAGGAGAACCCTTTAACTAATATGATACACAACACACAGCAGATGGATCTGAGCAGTCAGCTATCAGCGTTCAGGAACGCCAAGCTTCTGTACATCTTTTATGAACGTCTTCTCAAACGGGAGGTCATGAAGGCGAGGAGTATCGAGCACGTGGCCATCATCCAGGACGGGAACCGGAGGTACGCCCGGCGGACAGGGATTGCCAGCTATGCTGGCCACAAACTAGGTGCAGGATCCACAGAAAGGGTCTCCAACTGGTGTCTCGATATGGGGATAAAGCACCTCACGGTCTACGCCTTTTCCACGGAGAACTTCGATAGAGACGAGGAGGAGAAGCGGTACCTCTTCGGCCTGATAAGGCAGAAGCTCCTGGATCTCTGCGTCTCGGAGCGCATACACAAGAACGAGGTCAGGGTGAGGGCCATAGGGAGGACCGACCTCCTGCCAGGATGCCTCCGGGAGGCCATCAATAAGGTAGAAGAGGTCACCAAGGGTTACGATCATATGTACTTCAACGTGGCCCTGGCTTACGGAGGGCAGTGCGAACTCGTGGACGCCACCAAGGCTCTGGCAGAGAAGATCCGAGATGGGGTGGTCAAGGCCACAGAGGTAGACGAAAACCTGATAAGCCGGTATCTTTATCCACAAGGCGACGTCTCCGTGCCCAAAGTCGATCTCATAATAAGGACGGGAGGAGAGGTCAGGACCTCCAATTTCCTTCCTTGGCAGGCCAACGGGAATGAGTGTGCCGCCTACTTCTGTGCACCTTACTGGCCCGAGTTCAGAAAGATCGACTTTCTCAGGGCCATCAGGACCGCCCAGACCAGAAGTAAAGGCCATTTAAATCAATAGGCTTAATTATCATTAGTACGGAGTCTGCGACTGTGTCCCGATGGGGTAGTGGATATCCCGGAGGCCTGCGGTGCGAACGGTCTGCGCAGAGAGCCTCCAACCCGGGTTCGAGTCCCGGTCGGGACGTTATTTATTGTATCAAGCTCGTCGGTCGGTGATTATATGGTACTGGATAGTTTGGGCGGGTCTCTGCGAGGAGCTCTGAAGAAGCTAGCTTCTGCGAGCAGGATAGATAAGCAAGTGGTGGACGAGGCTGTCAAAGACATCCAGCGCGCTCTCTTGCAGGCAGACGTGAACGTCAAGCTGGTGATGAACCTATCCAATAAGATCAGGGAACGGGCGCTGAGCGAGAAACCCGCTGCGGGGATGAACCCCCGGGAGCACGTCATCAATATCGTTTATCAGGAGCTAATAAACCTCGTGGGGAAGAGCACCGAGATCGCCCTCCGAGAACAGAGGATCATGCTGGTGGGCCTCCAGGGGAGCGGCAAGACCACCACCGCGGCCAAGCTGGCCACATTTTTTCAGAGGAAAGGGCTCCGACCGGCGGTGATCTGTGGTGATACCTTCCGGGCAGGGGCCTACGACCAGCTCAAGGCGCTCTGCGAGAAGCAGGACATAACATTCTACGGAGACAAGGGCAACCCCGATGCTCCCGGTGTAGTCAAAGACGGGCTGGAAGTCACCAAGAAACACGACGTTCTGATCATAGACACTGCAGGCAGACACGCCCTGGAAACCAACTTGATCCAGGAGATGAAGGACATTCACGCAGTGACCCGCGCGGACCAGAAGTTCCTGGTGATGGACGCGGCCATAGGCCAGCAGGCCAGCGATCAGGCCAGAGCCTTCGACGAAGCGGTGGGCATTACGGGTGTCATCATCACCAAGCTCGACGGAACCGCGAAGGGCGGTGGTGCCCTGAGCGCCGTCGCCGAGACGAACTCCTCGGTGGCGTTTATAGGGGTTGGAGAGACCCCAAACGATCTAGAGCGATTCGAGGCGGACCGTTTTATCTCCAGGCTTCTGGGTATGGGCGACATCAAGAGTTTGATCGAACGCGCCCAGGAGACCAAGCTGGAAGAGGAGATCGACGTCGAGGCCATGATGAGGGGCAAGTTCACCCTCAAGGACATGTACAAGCAGATGACGGCCATGAACAAGATGGGCCCCCTCAAGCAGGTCATGCAGATGCTCCCTCTCGGCGGGATGGGTCTAGACATCTCTGACAAAGACTATCAGGCCACCAAGGATAAGCTGGATAAGTACCGGGTGGTCATGGACTCCATGACCGATGCCGAGCTGGAAGACCCGAAGATTGTGACCAGCTCCCGGGTCAAGCGCATCTCCAGGGGGAGCGGCACCCCGCCCGAGGTGGTTAGGGAACTTTTGAAGTCTCACCGGGCCATGAAGAAAGCGCTGAAGGGCATGCGAGGCATGGCCAGCGGCAAGATGAACATGAAGCGCATGATGAAGAAGCTTGGCCCCGTGATGGGCGGCAAGATGTAGGACGCGATTATCATCCCGGCGATTGTTGACGCGAACCGTCGACCGTCCCCGTCCAGACTCTGCCCGCGTCGTCGCAGGCGTCGTAGTGTCCCGATGCCGATTTGTCCCATGCATCGAGGGTCAGTCTGTATAAGATCGATCCACCGACCGGTACCAGACTCAGGTTCAGGTTCCCGTCGATAACCGTGCCGCTAGCTCCTATCGGGCTCGTGCCGTTATCCGAGGTCAGGTTTCCGCATCCGAAGACCACATCACCCGACCTTGCCAGGTCCAGGTCGATCTGCCTGCCAGCGCTATCGCATAGAGACAACGACCACCGTTCTGCCGAGTCCTTGGGTTGGTCGACGTTTGGATCTGGATCCGGCATGCCCATATCCATGCCGAGGTCGCCGGCCCCTAGCCATTCCGGGCCGCCTACTGTGCACCGGCGCTTGCTGCAAGTACCCTCGGCGGTGGTCTGAAAGGCGAAAGAGGCGAGTAAGACTGCGACTGTCAATAGCAACAGGGTCCTGGATCTCATCGTTTCATGAGCCTCCTTGCCATCATCATACGCTTACCAGATATACCCTGCGGCCTTTGGAGCCTATCCGACTACCCGCCGCCTATGGCAATCGTCCTGTCGTCACCGGATAGCGATATCCCTGCCTGGGCCGAATAGGCTTTCCTGCTGCCGTAACAGCTCCCTGTCCTGGGCAGCTCGCCCACGGCATAGACGGTGTAGGATCCCCCAACGGTTCCAAGACCGACGTCCAGATCGAGCCTGTACATGCAAGACCCGCCCATGGTGACCAGGCGGAGGTCCAGTACGCTGCCCGAAACCGACCCTGCGGCGGTGATCTCCCTGTTCTTCAAGCCCTCGGTCATGGTTCCGTAACCGAAGACCTCCTCACCGTATTGAGACAGGTCCAGGTCCGCGTACTTCATCACGCCGTCCTCGAGGGTCAGCGACCAGCTGCCCGCCACCTGGACCGTCGGTCCCGAGGTCGAGGAGGGTGCTCCTAAAGCGGCATCGGTTCCCACAGGCACTCCCGGACTCATCCCCGTAGCCGGGTTGAGGTAGCCGATGTCCTCACCCGCCCAGTAGCTATGTAGATCTTCTCTAATGCCTGAACCTGAAGACACCAGGGTCAGGAGACTGACAAAAACGATCAACGACACAAATATTTTCCAGAGACTCGTGGTCATAATATTCCTCCGAGTTTAGGATAGCCGGACAGAACCTGCCCGGCTCCATTTTCGATCTTAGACCGACGGGCGTTATCCGATCGGCCTCCTGCAGATCTCTACTCCGAAAGCACGCCCGCGACCGATCCGGACCAGGTGGTATCGTCGCTGCCGTATCCCTCATAGCTCCCGAAAATCGAATCTGCATCCACGGTGAGGTGGAGCCTGTAGAGGGTGAACTCCGCAACCGATACCATGTCCAGGTCTAGCACGTCACCGACAACAACCCCGCTGGCCGTGAGCGGGCTCGATGCGCCCAGCACGGCAGGCGGCTCGTCCATCCAGTCTACCATGGATTTGATGCCTTCGTCGTGGGTCGCCGCCGTGTTGGCAGGTTCTTCGTCTTCGGTTCCCGCGGCGATGTTCCCGCATCCGAAGACCACGTCATCGATCTGATGTAGTACCAGGTCAGCGCGTCTGGTCTCGCCGTCCGTCAGCTCCAGGAACCAGTGTCCTGAGACGCTCGTCAGGACGATCTCCTCGCCGGCGGGCACATCCGGACTCATACCGGTCTTGCCACCGATGACGAAGATATCATCCTGCATGGATGCGCTCACGTCCTGGGCGATCCCATCGTCGTCTCCTGTTGCGTTCGAGGTGGCATTCGTCGCGCCCGGATCGCCGCTCTTCACAAGATACTCCTCGGTATGTTCAGTGCTCACTATTCTCAGGCTCTCGATTCCAAGCAGGTCCTCCTCTGCTACACACGCCCCAAAGGCGAGACAGAAAAAGAAGACCAAGGGTAGTACAACCTTCATATTCGTCATAAACTATCTAACCCCCGTTTTACAAAGCTAAGCAACGTCCTCTCGATATAAAATCGTTTTGTTCTTGTACATAACTTGACATTGTCACATATCTGCCATCTAATAGTGTCCAGTGGAATATAATAAGTAATTTATATATCATATAG
>CAYQFP010000068.1:0-8359 GCA_964416865.1 uncultured Methanotrichaceae archaeon | reverse complement strand
CCCCTTCTGCGAAGCTGAAGACCTCGAACTCCTGGCGAGGATCTCGGCCGGGTTTCTCCAGCTCCGAGAGGATATCCTCTAGCGTGGGCATGCCCACCCGATCGGTGACGTACTTTTGAAGGTCGATCTTCTTCTGCAGACAACGGTCGTCCATCAGATCCTGGATCGAAGACTCCAGATCTCGGGCCATGGCGTCCACGATCGCGTAGCTCTCAGGATGGACCGCGGAGGCGTCGAGCGGGTTTGACCCGTCCCGTATCCGCAGAAAACCGGCCGCCTGCTGAAAGGCCTTGGGACCCAGGCGGGGCACCTTTCTCAGATCGTCTCTTCTTTCGAAAGAGCCGTGGTCATCTCGGTAGCGGACGATCAATTCTGCAAGCCTCGGCCCCAGGCCGGAGACGTAGGTCAAAAGCTCTTTGCTGGCGGTGTTCACGTCCACGCCCACCAGGTTGACGCAGCTTCTGACTACGTCCTCCAGCTTGCTCTTGAGGGCGGCCTGGTCTACGTCGTGCTGGTACTGACCAACGCCCAGAGACCCAGGATCGATCTTGACAAGCTCGGCCAGGGGGTCCATGAGCCGCCTGCCGATCGAGACTGAACCGCGAACGGTGATATCTTGGTCGGGGAACTCGTCTCTGGCAGAACTCGATGCAGAGTAGACCGATGCGCCCGACTCGTCCACCATCACCACCGGGATCTTTTCGGGAAGCTTCAGCCCGTTGAGGAACGAGACCGTCTCCCGGCCCGCGGTTCCGTTTCCCACCGCTATGACCTCGATCTCGAAGCGTTCGCAGAGTTCCAGGATCTTCTTTGCAGATTCGGCGGTCCGGTTCTGCGGCCCGTGCGGATATATCGTATCGCTCTGTACGAGCTTTCCCTGTCGGTCCAGGGCGACCACCTTGCAACCCGTCCTGAACCCGGGGTCGACGGCCAGGACGTTCTTCTGGCCCAACGACGGCTCGAGGAGGAGCTGGCGGAGGTTTTCCGCAAATACGGCGATCGCCTTCCGATCGGCCTCGGCCTTGGCCGACGATAGGCATTCCCTCTCCATCGATGGCGCCACAAGTCTCTTGTAGCCGTCCTGGACCGCTGCCTCTACCTGCCGGGATGCCTGTCCGGTCCCATGGACGAAGATCGATTTGAGTATGGCCAACGCTTGCTCTTCCTGTGGCAATATGTGGATCTTCAAGAAACCCTCCGCATCCCCCCGCATCATCGCCAGGATCCTGTGAGACGGGGCCTTGGTGAGGGGTTCAGACCAATCGAAGTAGTCTTTGTACTTGGCGCCTTCTTCTTTCTTGCCGGTGACTGCCTTCGATATCAGGCCACCCTCTGTCCCAAAGAGGTCTCGCATCCGGGCCCGTGCGTCTGCGTCTTCGCTGATCCATTCTGCCATGATATCCCGGGCACCGGCAAGCGCCACCTCGGCCGAGGGGACCTCTTTATCCGGATCGATGAAGGCCGCTGCCTCTTCGACGGGATCTGCGCCGTCCTGGTCGAAGATCGTCTTGGCCAGTGGCTCCAGCTCTCGCTCTCGGGCCATGGTCGCCCTGGTGCGACGCCTGGGTCTGAAAGGCAGATATACGTCCTCAAGTGCGGAGAGCGTCTCTGCTGCCAGGATCTTCTGCCGGAGGTCGGCGGTGAGCTGTCCGCGTTCTCCCAAGGATTTCAGAATCGAGGCCCGCCTCTTATCCATATCCCTGAGATGGGCCAGGCGCTCCTGGACGGTGGTGATGGCCACCTCGTCCAAGCTTCCAGTAACCTCCTTTCTGTACCGGGCGATGAAGGGTACCGTTGCTCCCTCGTCCAGCAGCTCGACAACGGCCCGGACCTGTCTCTCTTTTAGACCGAACTCACCGGCGATATTGGGGATGTGAAAGGTACTCATGACACCTTATGGAAAATAAACTAAAACAAGAAAATATTAGCTTACGCTCATATTTACTTGAGCACATAAAGTTATACTTTATTTACTCTGAGTATATAATGCCGTACATTATATACAATCAAAAGCGTAAGATACGACCGGAACTGGTCCGGTCGGCAGATGTCTGGGATTTAATTATGCTTTATCTACGTTTTCAGCTTTGGGACCTCTATCGTCTTCTATTGCATCGAAGGTGACCTTGTCTCCCTCGTCGACGGACACGCCCGGCTTCAGTCCTGTCTCATGAATAAAGTAGTCCTGCCCGTCGTCTCCTGCTACAAACCCGAAGTGCTTCGCCCTGTTAAAGAACTTTACTGTGCCTGTTACCATCTCAAAACCTCTTTGCTCATCAGCACGCGTATTCGATCTATTTAAAGGTACTGCTGTAGCACCTCATAGTAACATCCGCGCGCTCGGCCGTAACACGCAGTCTCATCACTCGGCCACCAGTTTTATATGAAATGTCTTGGACCACAGCTTCCCCGTCACCAATATCCGATCGTTTGCCGGGTCGTAGGCGATGCCGTTAAGGACGCCGGCGCGCGCGCGTTCATCATCGGTCAGGAGATCGGTCAGGTCGATCCATCCCGCTACCGTGCCCGTCCCAGGCGAGATTATGGCGATGCGGTCATTCTTCCAGACGTTGGCGAATATCTGGCCGTTAATGTACTCCAGCTCGTTGAGCCCATCGACGGGAACATCATTATGGCGGACCTGGATATGTCCCGTAGGCTCGAAGGTCAAGGGGTCTAAGAGATACAAGGCAGAAGACCCATCGCTCATGATCAGGTGCTCGCCGTCATGGGTGAGTCCCCAGCCATATGTGGGGTAGGTGAACGTCCTTTCCGGAGTGAAATTCTCTATCCCCCAGACGATGCCCAGGTTCGCCCTCCAGGTAAGCTGGACCAGTTTGTCATCCCAGAGGGTCACCCCTTCACCGAAGTAGCGGTCCGGCAGTTGGCAACATCTCAGGACCTCGCCCGTCTCTAGGTCCACCTGGCGCAGGCTCGACCGCCCGTACAGCCCCGTCCCCTCGTACAGATAGCCGTCGTGGAAGACCAAACCCTGGGTGAACGCCGCCGGGTCGTGGGGAAAGGTCTCGACTACTTCGTAGCCGTAAACGGGGACGGCGGGCGTGCTGTGAAGGCAGATCGCGGCGAGGCCTATCAGGAATATCATGGCGAGGGCAAAGCGGCGTATCATCTTTTTCGACATCCTTCAAATCGCGGTCGTTCTCGGATTCCTTTGGTGGGGTTATCCTTCCCCATGGATCATAAACGAGACGCACGCCGACGTCATTTTCCTCCGACAGTTATTAGTCGTAAGGCCGCTCACCTCGTACCATGACCGGATACCTGGTGGATCGGTACCGGGGCTGTTTGCTGGGCGTGGCGGCAGGCGACGCCCTGGGGATGCCTGTTGAGGGGTTGACCGCCGATTTGATCCGCGAGTGCGTGGGCGAAGTATGGGAGATGACCGAACCCTCTTCGGACCATTTCCACTGCGGCCTGATGCGCGGCCAGTTCACCGACGATACCGAGGAGACTCTGCTGTTGGCAGAGTCCATAATCGAGGCGGGCTACTTCGACATAGAGACCTTCGTCTCCAGGCTGACTGACTGGGGGCGGTCTTGGATCGAAGATCCATCGCTCAACCGGGGCGCGGGCCTGGCCACCCGGGCGGCCATCGAGAGGATGCTGGCAGACGTCTCCTGGAAGGAATCGGGCGTGGCAGTTCCCACATGTGGATCGGCCATGAGGACGGCGCCCATCGGATTGGTCTACCACTGCGACCTGGACATGGTGGCCAGGTACGCCGATCTGCAGAGCCTTCCCACCCATAGCTCTCCTGCGGCCAGGGCAGGGTCGGTGGCGGTGGCCGTGGGGGTGGCGCTCTCCTTCCTTGGCTTCACCCCTCAAAAGGTGGTAGAGATGGCTGCCTCTTTCTCCAGGCGAATAGACCGTGATTTCTCGTACCGCCTCTCGATGGTGATGGAATTCCAGGACCTGGCGCCTCAGGATGCACTGGATGAGATCGGCACATCTCCCATGATTCTGGAGACCGTGCCTGCCGCCTTCTATTGCTACCTCAACTTCGAGCCGGTTGATGCTCTGGTCAACGCCGCCACCGGTGGTGGGGACACCGACTCTATCGCTTCCATGGCCGGAGCCCTCGTGGGGGCGTCGCAGGGCACGGGCTGGCTGCCCGAGAACTGGCTCGCCTGTTTGGAGGAGAAAGAACGAATCGAGAAGGTGGCCACGGACCTGGCCTTAGCAGGTGCCAGGATCTGCGGCAAGAACTGAGAGTCTCGGGTATGCCGGGACGAAGGAAGTGGCTTTATACCAGCCGGTTGTGATTGGACCCCATGATCAGAATTGGCGTAATCGGTGGATCTGGTTACACCGGCGGCGAGCTGCTACGCCTATTGAGCACTCATCCTGGGGCAGAGGCGGTCTGTATCACATCGCGGAGGCTGGCAGGAACGCCAGTGGACGCGGTCCACCCCCATCTGCGTAAAATTACCTCACTCTCATTCGAATCGCCTTCGATCGAGGATATCGCCGGGCGATGCGACGTGGTATTCACCGCCGTGCCCCACGGCACGGCCATGGACTGGGTGCCCGACCTTCTCGATGCCGGTGTCAAGGTGGTGGACCTCAGCGCCGACTACCGGCTTCCTCTCGATGTCTTCGAAGAGACCTACAAGATCAGGCACAGGGCCTTCATAGAAGCGGTCTTCGGCTTGCCTGAGCTCCATCCCGAGGTGAAGGACGCAGACCTGGTGGCCAACCCAGGATGTTTCCCTACCGGAGCCATCCTCTCGGTGGCCCCCCTGGTCGAGGCCGGCCTGGTCCAAAGGGTGGTCTTCGACTCCAAGTCGGGGATTTCCGGCGCGGGGATTGCTCCTTCGGAAACCAGCCATTATCCCAACCTGGCAGAGAACGTGAAGGGCTACAAGCTCACCACTCACCGGCACGTTCCAGAGATGGTACAAGAACTCAGGAGGCTATCGCCGGATGTCAAGATCAGCTTCACGCCTCATGTGGTGCCTGCCATAAGAGGGATCCTCACCACGGCTCACGTCTTTGTCAAGGATGAGTTCGTGGGCGACATCCCCGACGCGTTGGAGATCGCCGGTCTCTACGAGGCGTTCTACAAAGACGCGCCCTTCGTGAGGATGGTCCGCGATGTCCCGTCCCTGGGTGGGGTGAGAGGCTCCAACTTCTGTGACATAAGTTTCGAGATCGACGGGTCTGGGGAGAGGATCGTTGCGCTCTCGGCCATCGACAACCTAGTAAAGGGCGCCTCGGGACAGGCCATCCAGAACATGAACCTGATAACCGGGCTGGATGAGACGGCCGGGCTGTGGTTTCCCGGCGGCGCACCCTGAATACTTGGGAAGTAAATAGATACAGATCTATATATACAAGGTTCACATATCGATCGTGGTGGCATAGTTATGAATGTCAGGGACGTGATGAATCCGGAACCGGTGGCCTGCCAGTCTAAAGATATGGTGAGCGACGCCGCGAGGTTGCTGAGAGAGAATCAGATCAGCGGGATGCCCGTTCTAGACGGCGAGAAGGTGGTGGGCGTGGTCTCCGAGTCGGACCTGCTGAAGCTTTTATCAATAGAGGAAGAAAGCGGCCTCTGGTTGCCCAGCCCTCTGGAGGTCCTGGAGGTGCCCATAAGGGACCTCATACGCTGGGAGAAGATGAGATCCGGCGCAGAAGATATGGCTCAGACCAGGGTCTCGGAGGTCATGACCAAGAAGGTCTATACCATAGGTCCCGAGGACGCCGTGGAAGAAGCGGCAGATGTCATGGTCCGTCATCGGATCAACCGTCTTCCCGTGGTAGAAGACGGAAAACTCGTAGGGATCGTAACCAGGGGCGACATTATAGCCGGTCTTGGCGCGGAGGTTTCCGAGGTTGAAGCGGATTGACGGCGGGATCTGCGCGGTTTCGGGCGTCAGGGCCTGCGGGCTGCGGCGGGCGGACGGATACGGTCTGGCCATAATCGCCGCCGAAGGCGCTGCCGCGGGAGTCTTCACGACGAACAAGATCCGGGCCGCCCCTCTGGACGTCAGCGAGAAGAGTCTGGCCGCCGGTGGTCGGTTGAAGGGCGTAATCGCTAACAGCGGCTGTGCCAATGCCTACACGGGGTCCCGAGGGGTCGAGGATGCCGAGAAGATGGCAGGTCTTCTGTCCGGTCTCCTGGGCTGCGCTCCCGATGAGGTCGGGGTGGCCTCCACAGGCGTGATCGGCAGGTACCTGGACCTGGAGCAGATGGCAGAGATGCTCGAAGATATGAAGGCAGATCTGCGGTCCAGCCCCGAGGCCAGCGAGGATGCGGCCAGGGCTATCATGACCACCGACACCCTGGCAAAAGAGGTGGCCTTCGAGCACGAGGGGTTCAGGATCGCGGGGATCGCCAAGGGCGCTGGCATGATAGAACCTCAGATGGCCACCATGCTCTCTTTCCTGTATACGGACGCAGACCTGACATCCGATGTGCTAAAAGAGTGTCTGGCAGAGGCGGTGGATGATAGCTTCAACATGCTGACCGTGGACGGGGACACGAGCACCAACGACATGGTATTGATCACCGCTACCGGCCAATCGAGATGCAAGCTGGAAGCCTTCAAAGAAGCTCTAAGCCGCGTCTGCACCGAGCTGGCAATGATGATAGCCAAAGACGGCGAGGGGGCTACCAAGGGCGTTGTGACAGTGGTTACCGGGGCGGTATGCCGGGAAGATGCCCGGGCGGCGGCCAAGACCATCATGGGAAGCTGCCTGGTCAAGACCGCCCTATTCGGCCAGGACCCCAACTGGGGGCGGATCGTGGCTGCTCTTGGCCGTTCTGGAGCGGAGCTGGATCCTGATTTGATCACCCTTTCCATCTGTGGCCCTGCCGAGGAGGTGACCTTGGTGGACCGGGGCAGGATCGTGGAGGGGGGCTCGGTCTTAGACCGGGCGGAGAATGTCATGAAGGGCGATGATTTGGAGATCCGGCTGGACCTGGGGTTGGGGCAGGGCGAGGCTCGGTCTTTTGGTTGCGACCTGAGCTACGAGTACGTGAAGATCAATTCGGAGTACACGAGCTGAGCTGGGCTGAGCTGAGCTGAGACCATGTTGTTGCGAGGAGAGAGGCTGGGCGAGATCTCAGAGGACGTCTTAGAGTTCATATCTTCCCGGGAGGCGGACCGGTGGATCTTCGAGGCAGATCTGTTGGTGGACAAGGCCCACGTGGTGATGCTCAAAGAGCAGGGTCTGATATCACCCGAGGAGGGGGCAAGGATTCTCGGTGGCCTGGACCTGGTCACAGAATCGAAGCTGGGCGAGGGTGAGGACGTCCACGAGGCGATCGAGGCCGACCTGATCTCCAGGATCGGCGAGGTTGG
This sequence comes from uncultured Methanotrichaceae archaeon, assembly GCA_964416865.1. Classification (GTDB taxonomy): domain Archaea; phylum Halobacteriota; class Methanosarcinia; order Methanotrichales; family Methanotrichaceae; genus UBA204. The sequence goes on along the minus strand of CAYQFP010000068.1, from coordinate 1,028 downwards.
GGGCAGGATGCATACCGGCAGGTCCAGAAACGACGAGGTGGCCACCTGCATCAGGATAGTCTTGAGAGATATGATGCTTTCTTTGATGGTGGAGCTAAACTCCCTGACGAAGACCCTGCTGGACCTTGCCGGTGACCATACCGAGACGATCGTTCCCGGGTTCACCCATCTCCAGCATGCCCAGCCCACAACTCTGGCCCATCATCTTCTGGCCCATGCCGACGCCTTCTTCCGGGATGGAGAACGGCTCAGGGACAGCTATCCCCGGGTGAACAAGAGTCCCCTGGGCGCGGCGGCTTTCGCATCCGCCGGGTTCTAGATCGACCGGGACCGGACGGCCGAGCTTCTAGGCTTCGAAGGTCTGGTGGAAAACAGCATGGATGCGGTGTCCACCAGAGATTTCGTCCTGGAGGTTCTGGCCGATCTTTCCATACTCATGATCGATCTGAGCAGGATGGCCGAGGAGCTGATCTTATGGAGCACATCGGAGTTCGGGTACATGGAGCTAAACGATCTCTTCGCATCCACGAGTTCCATCATGCCTCAGAAGAAGAACCCCGATACCGCGGAGTTGGTCCGGGGGAAGACGGGATCTGTCGTGGGAAACCTGATGGCCGCTCTGACGATCTGCAAGGCTTTGCCTCTCAGCTATAACCGGGATCTCCAGGAGGCAACGCCCCATCTATGGCAGAGCCTCTCTTTGACCAGAGGTGCCGTCAGGATAATGGACGGGTGTATCTCCTCGGCCAGGTTCGAGACCGACCGGCTGGAGGCCGGCGCAGGTGCTGGTTTTTCCACGGCCACCGAGCTTGCTGACTCTTTGGTCAGGGTGACCAAGACGCCCTTTCGAACGGCCCACCAGATCGTGGGCGCCCTGGCCGCCTCTGGCGAGATGCCTTCCATGGAGGACCTGGACTCGGCCGCGGAGAAGATCGGCGGGATAAGGCCGAGCGATATGGGTTTCAGCACAGGTATGCTGGAAGATGCGCTAGACCCCAAAAAGAACGTGGCCCTCAGGACCCGGCCTG
>CAYQFP010000067.1:1124-8379 GCA_964416865.1 uncultured Methanotrichaceae archaeon | reverse complement strand
GATAAGTGTCAAACTTAGCGTTCATGACTATAATGACCCTGGTTCGCCAGGGAATACTCTGGTCGGAACTTATTGCCATTTTTAGGAGGGGGTCCGGAATAGGAAATACACGGAATGTAACCGGCAGAGTACGCAGAGGGGAAATAAGTGGTTAAATGCTCTGCGTTCCTCTGCACCCTCCGCGGTTATTTTTCTTGTTGCATATAATGTATAACATTATGTGCTCAGAGTAAATCCGACCGAATGGAGGATTTTTCTCATTGTACACAAAGTTATACTTTATGTACTTAGGAGTTACGCAGTTAGCCGATATACTCCGAATTGTGTCCGATTATTTGCCAATAGTTGGATGGAGTTTAATGTATACCCATCGTTCAGTTCATCAGATCGAGTGTAAATTTGCATCGACCGCTCAACTGCGTAAGTCCTAGTACTATAAAAAATAGGGCTTCAGGCGACCGCCGATCGGTCGGCCTGATCATATGGTGAGCGTGTAGTGGTACCCGCTATTGAAGTTTCTGCCTTTTAGGTAGGTATATCCCGGGCTGGAAACCTTTATGGTGTGGTACTGGTTGCCAGTTACGGTAAAGCTGTAGATCCCATCACAGGGATCGCCGCCTTTACAATCACCACCTATGTAACTGTCGTCGACGTATACGTTATAGCCCCATATTCCGCTCGATTTTACCGTCACCTTCGCATATCCGGGCATGGGTCCAGGTCCGGGACTAGGTGGCCAGCTACTGCTCCTGACGTCCACGATCACCACGTTGCTGGGCTGATTGTTGACCACGAAGAGCAGGATGTGTCGTCCGACCGCATCGGCCTGGAAGATCATGCGGTTATATCCTGGAGAGAACCAGTATGAGTTCTGGAGCACTCGACCGTCTGGATAGATCTCGTAGAAGTCAGTGCTGCCCCCACCCGGTGTATGGGCCAGGATGCTCAGGTAAGCGTACATGGGACAGACTACATACTGGGTCCAGCCCATAGATCCCTGGATCCAGAGCGAGTTCGACCCGCCATAGCTCGTCTGGTAGGTAGAGTAAGGGACCGACTGCCCACCGAAGTAGACCATCGACGGCTCCTCTGAGACGTAGTACTTCTCAGGCCCGCTGCCTCCCGTAGTAGGCGCTTCCATGCTGAAGTACTGAGAATACTGCGAAACCTCGGTACCACCATACTGTGATGTATCTGGAACTCCGCCCAGTCCGGAGGCCGTGTAAAAGGCGCTTACGGCGCTTTCACCTACGTCACCGTCGCCCTGATCGAAGTTGTAGGTCAGGTAGTCGTACCCTCCGCTCGGCTCCTCGGTGCCGAGGGGTTCTACGGACCACTCGTCGTTGTTTGCAGCGGCACCACCGAGGAAGAGAACCACCGCCAGACATACCACCACTCCTTTTAGGTTCAAAGTTAACACCTCTGGCCCTATTAAGGATCTAATAATACAAAAAGTTTAGCTCGAACCGATGGTGGATCGAGATCCTTCGTATCCTATCATCGCCTCAACCCCCCGGTAATACGCCGCCGCGGTCATGGCGTCGCCTATGCCCACGGTGACCTTTGGCTTCTCGCATATCAGGGAGGGCACCAGGCAGATGGTCTGGTCGTCGCAGATGGCATAAGCGCCCCGGCCCCATCTCGTCCCCTTTTCGGAGAGATCTTCGGCGGCCGCCGATCCGGTGGCGCTGACCTTTAGACCCTCGATCTTTGGCCTCTTCATCACCTCGCCGGTGGCGACCAGGGCCGCGGCCACGTCGGCACCGTAGGTCAGGGCATCGATCTCGTCCTCGGGACGGATATGACCGTCGCTGATGCTGATCGAGAACTCCCGGGTATGGACGCAGACGCGCCCGACCTCCAACCGGGACCAAAGCCGGGCTGTCGCCTCCAGCAGCCCTCTCCACCCCTGGTCGATATCTTCTATCGTTCCCAGCTCGTCTTCGTTCATGCCCAGGCTGTCGACCTTCAGGTTCCCGATCAGGTATCTCATGATCTCTGCATCCTGGAAATCTCCCAGCTCGACGTGGACATAGAGAGCGGGTCGAGATCGTTTCCACCTATTGATCATCTCGATCTCCTCCTCCAGAACGTCTCTGTAGCCTCGGCCTTCCGGGGATTGGAAGGGAGCCAGATGGAAACCGGAAACCAAAATGCCGTCCAGATCGTCGAGATGATGTTTGCAGTAGGTATCGAAGTCGGGGTCCAGGAAAAGACGGGTGTTCAGGGGATCAAAGGTGGCTATGAACCGGTTCTCCCTGGGAGATGTTATCGCGCCCCCGGCGGTCTCCACCCTTGTCCCCTCCTCGAACTGAAGAACGAAGTGGGTCAGACCCTCACCTTCTTCGGCTGCCTCGGCTGGCAAGACCAGGGTTGCATCCCCGTTCTTGACGAAGGGCACACTCACACCGGAATGGAAAAAAGAAGCCTGCTCCGGGGTGAGAGAAGGAACGTTCACCACCACCTCCGCGCCCAGCCGCCCCAGGACGTTGGCCATGTTCCCGGCGTTTCCCCCCATCCGGCAGGACCAGTCGAAGCTTCTTTCGATGAACTCGGCAGCGTTGCGGCACTCTACCATGAGTTCGGCGCCGATCCCCCGATCCATGCATGCCAAAAGAGCAGAGAGAAAATCCTCGGCGCTCCCGATCGTCTCGGGCATATCAGGCATATCGGGTCCTGCCCTAAACCCCTCTTCCAGGATCAATTGAGATAGCCGATCGCCATCGATGGTGTGGACCGCGTCCAGGTTGACATTGTAGAGGCAGAGAACTCTCATCAGATTATGATCTTGCACAAGACCGGGCTAAATAGGCAGCGCTCGTCGGCTACATGGCCTCCATGGCCGGTATTCCAAGGGTATCCAGGGTGACGACAAGGCATTTCCTGGCGGCGTTTACCAGAGCCAGCCTCGCCTCTTTGATCCCGGGCTCGGCCTCCAGAACCGGGCTGCACCGGTAGAACTGGTTGAAGCTCTCGGCAAGCTCTCGAGCGTAGGTGGCCAGCTGGTGGGGTTTCAGCTCCGCCGCGGCCCGCTCGATCACCATGTCGAACTGAGCGATCTTCTTGATCAGCGCCACCTCTTCCTCGGCGACCAGGTGGCTGGGGTCGAACTTTTTTTGGTCGGCCTTTCTCAGTATGCTGCAAGCCCTGGCGTGAGAGTACTGAATGAAAGGGGCGCTCAGCTTCTCGAAATCCAGGGCAGACTTCCAGTCGAAGGTGGTGGCCTTGTCTGGAGAGACCTTGACGATATCGTACCTGACCGCGCCTAGACCCACATCTTTGGCCACGGCCCGCCTGAACTCCTCACCCTCCTCGGGTCGCCGCGTCGTCACCTCTTGATAGGCCTGGGACTCGACTTCGTCCAGGAGCTCGTCCGCGGTTATGAACTTCCCCGTCCTGGTGCTCATGGATCCGGTGGGCAGAGAGACGAACTCGAAGATCACTATCTCTGGCCCTCTCACATCGATGAGGCGAAGGGCAGACTTGAGCTGTCCCGATATCAGCTTGTGATCCGCACCCAGGACGTCCACCACCCGGTCGGAGACCTGGGCTTTCCACCGATGGTAAGCCAGGTCCCTGGTGGTGTAGAGAGAAGTACCGTCAGACCTCTTCAGGACCAGCTTCTTCTCGAAGCCTTCGGAGCTCAGGTCCAGCTGGAGCGCGCCCTCATCCCACTCGGTCAGGCCCGTCAATTCTAAGGACCTAAGGATCTGCTTGGTGGAGCCGTCCCTGACGAACTCGCTCTCCCAGTGGTAGGAGTCGTGGGAGATGTTCAGCCTAACGAGGGTCTCTCCCAGCCCGGATAGGGCCAGATCGACGGCAGATCTGAACCTGGCCGCCACCTCCTGGTCGCCAGCCTCGTACCGCTGCATCAGCTCGTTCACCCCGGAGACCAAATCTGGATCGGCTTCCAGGTCGCGGTTGGCCTCGATGTAGACCTTGGCGATGGCGTGGTCTGGTTTGGATTCGTCCATCGGGTACCGGCCCAGACCCCAGACCACGATGGCGATCTGTCGGCCCATGTCGTTGACGTAGTACTGAGACTCTACATCGTAGCCTGCCCGCTTGAGGATCCTCACCAGGGTGTCGCCTATGACCGAGTTCCTGATGTGACCCACGTGCAAGGGACCGTTGGGGTTGGCCGAAGTGTGCTCTACTATCGCCCGTCCCTTAGGAGATGCATTCCAGCATTCGTCGCCCTGGGCCTGGACCAGAACCGAGTCTAAGAAGCGTCTGCTGGAGAAAAAGTTGAGGTAAGGCCCCATGGCTTCCACCCTGTCCACCAGGCCGTCCGGTGGCAGGTCGATCATATTTTCCAGATCCTTGGCTATGGCGGCGGGGCTGCGCCTGAGCGCCGGGGCCAGCCTGAAGGAGACCGTAGAGGCCAGGTCGGCATGGGGGCTCGTCTCCAGCTCCAGCTCCATCGTTCCTTCCACTCTTTTCATCGACTCGAACTCGCATCGATCCAGCGAGTCGCGCAGAAGCGACTCGACATCTCTCCTGAAATCCAGAAACATGAAAACACCATCGTAAGGAGCGGTCCCTGGTTGGGGAACCCGATATATGGATATAAGCGTTGCGACCTCAAACCCAGGCTCGCAGGCGTCGCCCCCACCCGGGATCAAAAACATAATATAATATGGCCGTGTAGTCGTTCTATTAATCGAGGGATCGAGATGAGAGAGTTCCTAATTCTTTTGGTGTTGGTGCTATCCGTCTTCCAGGTCACGGCCACCGAGGACATGGCCGGGGAGATCAAAGCCACCACGATCATCAGCCTCTCCGTGGACTCGGTTACCATCTACCCAGATGGCCTTGCCACGGTGAAGAGGACAGGCAGCATGGAGGTAACCGAGGGCTTACACCGTTTTGTCCTGGACCTTCCAACGTCTGCAAACGAAGAGTCGGTACGTTTCACGGTCACCAACGCCACCATCGTGAAGATAATCTACGACGATAATCCCGAGTACATAATCAACGTCTCCCGCGCGGGTTTGCAGGAGTTCGAGATGAGCTACCTGATGCCCCACGCGGGAGTGTGGATGCCCAGCTACTCGCTCTATCTGGAAGAAGACTTCATCCTGGTCTCTGCCTATGCCGTAGTGGCGAACAAGTTCGGTGAAGACCTGGAGAACGTAAGGCTGAAGTTGGTGGCAGGCCCACCCCAGCTCGATAAGGTAAGGGCACCTGCGGCCCCGCTCTATCTGGCAGAGTACGATACTGCAGAGGAGTCCATTATGGATGCTGCGCCCAAGATGGCATCTTTGGATCTGGCCACCGGCAGGCTGGAGACCCTCTACATCTACGAGCTTGATGGCCGAAAGGACCTGGAGATGGACAAGGTAATTGGGCTGCCCTTATTCGAGGAGTCCAGTCCCATCGAGAGGATCTACGCATGGAACGCCTACTGGCAAACGGAGGGGCCGGTAACAGAGGTGGTCAAAGCCAACAACACCATGAAAGACCCCTGGCCAGCGGGCAGCGCCCTCCTGTACCAGAACGGGGAGTACGTCTCCATGATCGATGTGCCCTATACGCCCAACGGCACCGAGGCTTCCATCGAGATAGGATCTTCTGCGGATCTGACCGTATCCAAGACGCAGACGAACTACACCGTCGAGGAGGATATCAAAGAGATAACCGGTGCATCCAACGCCTCTGGTATGGTCATAGTGACCACCAAGACCTGGACCTATCGGCTCAAGCTCAAGAGCAACGTGGACAGGAACACCTCAATAGAGATCGATGATAGGCGACCCCTGGAGGCGGAGATGATCTTCATCGAGCCTGCGCCGTCGGAGACGACGGCAACCGATCTGAAGTGGGAGCAGGATATGGGGCCGCGAGACGAGATTACGATAGACTATGCCTACAAGATAGTCACCACGGAGCCGCTGGACGGCTCCAAATAAATTTTTATTCTATGGTCACGGTGTGAGCTTTCACCACGATCAGCTTGGGGACGCGGACCTCGAGCACGCCGTTCGCGTAGCTGGCCTTCACCAGTTCCGGTTTTACCTCTGCCGGCAGCTTGATTGTTCGTTTCGCCCTATCTTGAACCCGTTCCCTGTGCAGGTACTCTCCTTCCGGACGGAGGAGTTTGGCCTCGACGAAGAAGGCATCCTCGGTAACTCCAAGATCGATATTCTCCTTCTCTGTTCCAGGCAGGTCCACCAGGACCACGATCTCCTCCGGATAGCCTATCAGGTCTATCGCCGGGTAGTCATAACCCTCTTCGGTCTCGGGCACCGTATCTACCACGTCGCCCAGCATCTTTTTCAGCATCTTGCGGGCGTGGACCGACCTTTTCATCAGATCCATCACCGCCCGGCCTATCATCCTATCGGTTTCGTCTCGGTCCATATCTTAGACTCACCCCATATATTCAAGGGACCGGCTACGATATAACCCTGTTGCATCCATCATACGGTGGTGGGAAATTACAGAAAAATCGTTACGATACCAACGATTTTATATAACTGGGTGATAATCTCCATAGCAATACCTGGTGGTGTGAATACGATGAGGAAATGGACTCTAGTATCGTTTTCGGTGGCTTTGATATTGTTATTGACTACTTGGTGTGTACTGGGTCAGGGTCAGGATCTGTACGAACCAAACAATCAACTGGGCGATGCCACCGGAATTGATATCGAGCAGACTATCGGCGGGAGTATCTTTCCGGCCAGAGACGTGGACTCCTATGGATTTGACCTGAATTCTCCCGGCATTCTGAAAGTAATCATGGAGAGCGTCCCAGAGGATATGAAGGCCAGGATCCATCTTCATGGGAAATACTTCAACGGGATAACTCATAAAGACGCTTCCAACGCTGGCGATACGGTTACTCTAAAGATCGATATCGCCGAGCCTGGAAGGTACTACATAGTAGTTTCTGATCTAGGTGGAAAGTCGCATAACGTCGAATATTCCTTCAAGGTGACCTTCGAGACGGTAGCGGATTCGATGGAACCAAACAACCAGCTTGGCGATGCCACGGATATTGATCTCGACCAGACCGTCAGCGGGTATATCTTTCCGGCCAAAGACGTGGATTCCTACGGATTTGACCTGAATTCACCCGGCATTCTGAAGGTAATCATGGAGAGCGTCCCGGAGGATATGAAGGCCAGGATCCATCTCCACGGGAAAAACTTCAACGGGATAACTCATAAAGACGCTTCCAACGCTGGCGATATTGTTACTCTAAAGATCGATATCGCCGAGCCTGGAAGGTACTACATAGTAGTTTCTG
>CAYQFP010000067.1:0-1024 GCA_964416865.1 uncultured Methanotrichaceae archaeon | reverse complement strand
ACTTCAACGGGATAACTCATAAAGACGCTTCCAACGCTGGCGATATTGTTACTCTGGAGATCGATATTGCAGAGCCTGGAAAATACTACATAGTAGTTTCTGACCTAGAGGGAAAGTCGCATAACGTCGAATATTCCTTCAAGGTAGTCCCAGAATCCATGAGCGCTGTAACGGGTAAAATTGCAGATGCAGCGAAGCAAAGCGGGACCAAAACGTCGAGCGACTCAACCGGTACTAGTACATCGGTTGGATCTGCAGGGTCCGTGGCGGCATCATATCCTGAGACAACTCTCACTCATTCAGGCTTCGACTTTTCCGAAGGTACCACTGGTGAATACACCACCTATGATGGGGAGGTCATTTACTGGCAGCCTGGCGCGGAAACTCATCCGGATTATCCTCGTGATAGCGGGTACCTGTGGTGGAGGAACACCCATCTGGATGATGTGAATCGCGCCAGCCAGACAAAGGATATGGGCGCAGTCGATATGGCCACAGTACGAGAGGTACCTGCAAAATGGGACAAATCACCTCTGATACCTCCTCTCCTGATGGGGCATACAATCGTTGCCAAATGCTATGACGGCTATGTCAAGTTCCAGGTAATATCAGTTGATCCCACAGACGAGTCAGCTCGTGTCAAGTACTGGTATTCTCCAAATACGACCTTCGACGATACTATAAGCTGAAGCTATGATGAGGACTTGTGAATAGCAAGCTTGTAGGGGGGCAACCCCCCCCCGTCAAAAAAAAAATTAATTGTATATGATGTACAACATTACGTGCTTCGAGTAAATCCGATCGAATTGAGGATTTATAGTCCTGAACGCTAAGTTTGACACTTATCCGATGCGCAAAACGATCCCAGCCCAAGAAAACGCTGGCCTTGTCGCAGATGACTTCTTTGAGATAAACCATTATCAAACGAGTGATTCTGAGGGCGCTAAACACATACTCACTCCTTATTTTAACCGCTAATGAACGCTAATGAACGCTAATATTTTCTTTTAATTCGCGTTCATTC
>CAYQFP010000066.1:0-8516 GCA_964416865.1 uncultured Methanotrichaceae archaeon | reverse complement strand
ATACTCTGGTCGGAAATTATTGCCATTTTTAGGAGGGGGTCCGGAATAGGAAATATAATTAATATATCGAGAGAGCCAAGACCACGTCCATGGATACGAAGAGAGTCTTGATATCTGCCGTGCTGGGTCTCCTCTTCGGGGGCATCTGCGCATACGGGTCTGTGGGCCACATCCCCAGCGAGCTGCCTATGGCGCCTATCCTGGCCTCCATCTTCTACAACAGGGTCCTTCTGGGCTTCGTGATCGGTATCGCGAACAGCATAGAGATCTCTCCGGCGCTGAGAGGGGCAGTCTTGGGTATTGTCGTGAGCGCCGCCATAGCGATCCCCACAGGAGTCATAGAAAGTAAATTAGCGCATATTAATTTTTGTCGATCGCCTATGACCCCGACCGCCATGACCAGATCATCGTATATTCGTCGTCTCCAACAAACCCCTTAAATCCAAAGAAACACAACCTCATAGCAAAGGTGTCAACCAACCATGAAAAGAAAATGGCAACAAGATCGCGGGTTACAATTCCGGATGATCTTCACGATGTTTCTCCTGGCCCTAGTCTACCTCACCTTCCTGGCCTTCCTGGCCTACCAGGGCGCGGGCATGATGACCATGCTCATATTCGCAGGCGGGTTCATGCTCTTACAGTACTTCTTCTCGGACCGGATCGTCCTGATGACCACCGGCGCCAAGATCGTCTCCGAGAGTGATGAACCCGAACTCCACCAGATGATCTCCAGGCTATGCGCCATCGCCGACCTGCCCAAGCCCAGGTTGGCCGTGGTAGACTCGCCCATACCCAACGCCTTCGCCACCGGCCGGAACCCCAATAACGCCGTCGTGGCGGTGACCACGGGGATAAGGCGCCAGCTGAACAGGAGCGAGCTGGAGGCGGTCTTGGCCCACGAGCTGAGCCACGTGAAGAATAGAGACGTTATGGTAATGACCATCGCCAGCTTCCTCTCCACGGTAGCCTTCTTCTTCGTACGGTACGCACTCATCTTCGGCGGTGGCGGAGGCGACCGCAGAGAAGGCGGCGGAGGCATCATCGTCGCCTGGATCGCCTCGATCATCGTCTGGATCGCAAGCTCCCTCTTGATCCGCGCCCTCTCCAGGTACAGAGAGTTCGCCGCAGACCGGGGCTCGGCGGTGATCACCGGCCAACCTTCGAACCTGGCCTCGGCACTGATGAAGATCAGCGGGGTGATGACCAAAATACCCGACGACGACCTCAGAAAGGTCGAAGGGATGAACGCCTTCTTCATCATACCTGCGATCTCCAAATCCTCCATAATGAACCTCTTCTCCACCCACCCCTCGGTGGAGAAACGAATCGCCGCTCTGGAGAAGATAGAACAAGAGATGGAGACGATATGAGATTTCTGGACGCCATCCTGGGCAAGAGCAGCCTGCCGAAGGCGAAGATGGAAAAGCTCTTCGCCATCTCCACCGCCAGCATAACCCTGGAGACGAGCCTGGGATTCCGACCAGGTGGAGCGGCAGGCATCTGCTTCAAGCCCATCGAGTCCTCCAGGTACGATACCGCTCGCAGAGAGATCGAGGACCTGCTCCAGTACAGCTGCCAGGAAACGGGGACGAGATACCGGGTCCAGAAAGACGATTACAAATTCTTGTGGGTGGTGCTCGAAGACCCCGAGTTCGAAGACCTTGTGACCAACGTCCATCTGGTGAGCCAGACCCTCGTAGAGCACGGGTTCGGAGAACAGCTCCTCTGCGCCATATACCGCTTCACAGGCAAAAGGCAGGTCTACTGGGTCTACAACTTCAAGAGCGGCAGTTACTACCCTTTCGCCCCCGAAGGCGATAATAAAAGAGACAGCGCCCTGGAGTTCAGGCTCCGGTCCATTATGGACCCCGAGCTTCCCATGGAGAAGAACACAGAGAGGTGGTACCCCCTCTGGGGCATCCCACTCTAGTCCTCGATCAGGCCGCTCCCGCTGAAGACATTCTCCGCCTCTTCCAAGGTTAGGTCCTCGGGAGGCACGATAAGGTCCGACTCCACGATCTCCTCCGGGTCGAGGGGGCATCCCTTCACCTTCACGGCAGATATGAGCCTGGCCAGCTCGTTCTTGTAGCCGCCTTCGTCCTCTTTTGCCACAAGATCGACGATCCGGTTGTCGATAACGTTCAGCTCGTCCAGAAGGCCGCTGGGCACCCGGTACTGCCCCTCGCCCATGATCCTGATGATCATCTTCCTTCCTCCGCCTTCAGCCTGGCCAGCTCGGAGTCCACGCCGCCGACCGCTCTGATCTTGGCCAGCTCCGCATCGATATCATCGCCGCTTCCCATGACCTCTTCTAAGGTCCCGTCATCCATAAGCTCGTCCAAGGCCGCAGACCGCGCCTTCATAGTATCGGTCTTCTCTTCGGCCCTCTGGACGGCCATCCCCACATCGGCCATCTCCTCGCCGATCCCGGTCACCGCCTCAGATACCTTTACCTGGGCCTCGGCCGCCGAGTACTGCGCCTTGATGGTCTCCTTCCGGGTCCTGAAGATCTCTACCTTGGTAGATAGACGTCTCTCGGTAGCCACCAGCTTCGCCTGTTCACCCTCCAGATCGGCTATCTGCCGGTCCAGGCCGTCGACCTGTGATTTGAGAGTGTTCTTACGTTCCAGGGCAGACCTGGCCAGATCCTCCATGTCTAACCGGATTGATTCCCTTGCCTGGTCGTCCAGCCGGTCCATGCTCTGCATCAACTTCGCCTTCTGGAGCTCCAGCCGCTTCTTTGAGGTGGTGACCTCCGCCACACCCCGCTTGACATTCTGCAAGATCTCTAGCTGCTTCTGGTAGGAGTAATCCAGCGTCTCTGCCGGATCTTCCATATTGTCCACCATCCGGTTCATCTTCGACTTCATTACAGTGCCCATCCGATTGAGTAAGCCCATACCATCACCTCGGCCCCCAGTTTGCATCCTCCTTAAAAAGATAGTTGGCGGTCGACGACTCGGTCATTTGAAGACGAGCTCTTTGCCCACCTCAAACTTGCCGTTCAGCATCATCCTGGTCTCGAGGTTCCGGTCGAGCCCAAACCTCGTGGCGTCGAGGTTCCATCTCCCCTTGAACTCGCTCATAACGTTAAAAGTGGTCGAGTTGGGACACGTGCTGAAGTTGTCCCTCCCTTTATAAGTGGTGGCAATGTTGATGTTGGATAGGTCTATGTTCTTCCCGCTGAATATCGGTGAAGATTCCATATGCTGGACGTTGACCAGCAACCCCTTGGGGAGCTCGATCATCCGATCGACAGTCTGAAAAACGCCATCACTCCCGTTAATCTTGCCGACTGCGGCGTAGTCTATTGGACCCTCACCGTAGACCACCTCGCTGTGACTGAACCCCGTCTCCCTGCTGTAAGCGGTATTGACGATCTTGGTTTGACCATGACCGCTGACCGTGATGGAGCTGGCCATACCCCCATCCCCAAAGGCTGCAGAGAGTGTGGACGTCGCTAAAATGAAGAACAGAATGACGATCGCACCCTTCATACGCTTCCCAGTTGATTTGTTTCTGGCATACACTTTAAACTTTTCCGTAGTATATAAAGTATAACCGCTTGTGGAGAGTATTTATCAGCCTTCCGCCCATGGAGGAAGCGTGTACCTGGATTACTTCCCTTACGAATCGCTCAGGCCTTACCAAGACGCGATGCTAGACGGGGTCTACGACGCCGTAAGTGTGGGCGATCACGTGGTATTCATGGTCGACGCCCCTACAGGCAGCGGCAAGACCAGCTGCATCTCGGCAGCCCTGGCAGCGGCCCCGGGCAAGATCGTGGTGGTGGTGAGGACGGTCAGCCAGATAGACATCTACCTGGACGAGATCAAGAAGATCTGGTCCAAGACCAGGCATCGTCCCCAGATATCCTACATGGTAGGCAAATTGAAGACCTGCCCTCTGGCAGATGAGTTCAAGGGAGAGAGCGTTTACGCTGGCTGTGCCAGGATGCGAGAGTGGACCAAGAACTACATGAGCAACAAGCTCCGGCAATCCCAGGGGCGGGTCTACGATCCCTCGCGAGACAAAACGCTGCCCATCGAGACCCCTGAGTACCGCACATTCTGTCCCTACTACCTGATGAGCAGGGAGGCCTTCGACCTGAACGGCAAGGCGCATTTCAGGCATTCCGGCCTCTTGCTGGACGTGGCCGATGAGCTGAGAGAGAATATCAGGTCACCGGACGAGCTTCTCCACTCCTGCAAGGGGGTCTGCCCTTACGAGATCATGAGCCTCTCTGCCAGGGGCAGTGATGTGGTCATCATGAACTACTCCCATATCTTCAGCCCGGACTTCCAGGAGGTCATATTTGGCTGGTTGGAGCTGGACCGGGCAAGCCTGACCCTCTTCGTGGACGAGGCCCACAACCTGGGAGATGCGGTCAGGGCTCTAAACACCAGGCGCCTGACCCTCAAGATGATCGACCTGGCAGAGCGTGAGATGGAGAGGTACGAGGCGGTCATGGGCCAGGCCAAGCTCCAGGAGCCGAGGATCGAGGCATCATCCAGGCTGAAGGGGGTGGAGATGATAAAGACCCTTATTCCCCGGCTCAGAAAGTACATCCTCAGCCGCCAGTCCAGGATGCAGGAGGGGGAGGAACTCCTGGACGCCGACCTCTTCAGGACCTTCCTCTACCAGGATATCGAAGATATCGACGAGGCCCTCTCCACGGCCTCTGTGGTGGTGGTGGCCGTGGCCGAGCTGAAGCTGGCGGAGGGCGACCGTGAGAACCTCCTGGGCGAGCTGGAGCCAAACCTGGCCCAGGTCATCCTCTTCCTCAGGGATATGGAGGTCGCAGAGACCGATCAGGCCTACCAGAGGAGGATCGCGACGAGCGGGACCGGTGATAAGAAGCGGACCTGGCTGGAGGTGAACAACATCGATCCTGCCCCGGTCATAAGACGGATCGTAGACAACATCAACGCCACGGTGATGCTCAGCGGGACCCTCTCGCCCCTGGACGCCTACGAGCTCTACTTCCTCGGCGAGGCGGAGCGGGCCAGGAAGATCAGCATGCTCAACCCCTTCCCAGCAGATAATAGGCTCCTGATGGCCGCGGAGAAGGCCACCACCCAGCTGGAGAAGAGGGATGAGGCCGAGAACCGACGGGAGATCGTCGGGCACATCGAGGCGATGATAGAGAAGGTTCCCGGGAACGTGGCCGTATTCTTCACATCTTACTCTATGATGAACCAGTACCGGAAGGTCTGTCACCAGGCCGCCCGAAAGGCGAAAAAGAGGCTCTACCTGGAGCCCAGGGGCGCAGAAGACGTCCCCCAGGTCCTAAACGAGTTCTTCCGGGACGGCAAAAGAGGGGGTGCGGTGCTCCTGGGCGTCTCGGGGGGGAAGCTGGCCGAGGGCATAGATTACAAAGGCGAGGCCCTGAGCGGTGTGGTCGTCGTGGGTCTGCCTCTGGGTTTCTACAACGAGATCCAACGAGAGATCAACGCCTACTACGTCAGGAAGTACGGCCAGGAGAAAGGCATGCTGATCGCCTATACCCTGCCCGCCATCAACCGGGCACTCCAGGGTGCGGGACGGGTGATCAGGGACGCCTCCGAAATGGGAGTGATCCTCTTCTGCGACCGGAGGTTTGTGACCAGAGATCGCAACGGCGTGAGGCGGTACCTCCCCTCCTGGATCCAGGAGGAACTGATAGTCACCGATGCCCCGAAGTGCAGAGATCTCATAGAGGCAAAAGAAGACGAGTGGGAAGAAAGTCGGTCAGCCTGACCTGACCGGTCCCCGGTCCGCTGGATCCAGGTCTGCGACCTCGACCAACCTCAGAGGGATGGATCTCAGGGCTTTTCCGATCATGGACTTGGCTATCCGGGCGGCATGTTCTTCACCATCTGCATCGTAGACCTTTATCTCGAATAGGAGACCCACAATCGCGGTTCCGGCCACCAAAAATACGCCGTCGAGAGATTCGTCGCAGTTGGGGCAGATCGTCTGGCCTACCTCCACCTCTACGAATTCCAGCTTATTCTTGTTCAGCCTCTTGCCCGACTCGGAGATGGCCACACCGATGGCATCGTCCACCGATTTGACGTCTCTGACCAGCCAGGCAC
This sequence comes from uncultured Methanotrichaceae archaeon, assembly GCA_964416865.1. Taxonomy (GTDB): domain Archaea; phylum Halobacteriota; class Methanosarcinia; order Methanotrichales; family Methanotrichaceae; genus UBA204. The sequence continues at coordinate 2,436 of CAYQFP010000066.1, read as the reverse complement.
CTTCCAGAAGGACCTTGAAGTTTGGCATCTCCCCTAGGTTAGATTGTAATGAGATATCTAGGTTTGGGGGGTCAATCCTCCCTGCGCCCCGGTCTAAACCGCTCCGATAGTTCTATGACGTTCGTCCGTCCCCATTCTTTCTTGGTTACGATCTTCCGCCGTTCCAGAGATATGATGATCCCGGTAAGCGAGGATTTCGGAATCCCTGTCTCGTATCTGATATCTGCCTGGGTCATCCGCCCCTGGTGATCGATCAGAGCCTCCAGGACGGACCGTTCTCGCTCAGTCAGCGTCTCCATCACCGCCGCCATCTCGCATGTGATCTCGATCTCCACCTCCTTCGCCCCGCCGGCCGGTGATCGATCCTGAACCGCCGTCTCCTGGCCGGGCTTGGTCACCCTCTTCGTTCTCGTTTGGATCGTGACCGCGGCGATGACGGCCAGCAGAACCAGTATGAGGACGGCGGCGAATATCAAAGGATAGGGAGAGCGCTCATCGGCTTCGACGATCAAAAGTGGCTGCTGGTAGCTGATGGTGGCGATGGGTCTCTCCACCTCGTATCCATAAAACTCCACGACGAATGAGTCGTTGGATGCGGAGACCAGGTATTCGAGATCTTCAGAGCCGTCGATTTTGACCAGCTTGACGTCGGTGGGGAAGTAGAAGGTCGTATGATACTCATCATAATAGGCCCCGGTAGCGAACCTGATCGACCACTCGTCTCCTTCCTTCCAGGTCAGGGAGTTGGTGATAGCGTAGAGCTGATCTGTATCGTTCTCGTACTCGTACTGAGATGTCTCTAAGAAGGATAGACCGTTGATATCTCCTGCGTATCCGGTCACGAAGGCCTTGCCTGTATCGTCTACGTAGATGTCCAGGGTGAGCTCTTTCGGGTCGGCGACATCGTCGAGGGCGCAGCCGTTGTTTCCCAGGATGAAAACGGCGGTTATGATCATGAGGAGCAGAGATAAGCTCGGGTTATCGATCGTTTTCATCTATCCCCTGTCATAGAGCTTGGATTATTCTGGTTCGTCCATCTGGGTGTGGCTGAACGTTGTCACTTCACATCATATCTGTGAGAGTTGCTATGTCGTACCAGCCAGCACAACCATCTTATCCCCCGCTTCAATAACCATATCCAGCGGTGGGTTCACTATATTTTCCATATTCCGGTTCACTGCAAGGAGAGTCATGCCGTTCTTCGTCCTCAGCTCCATAATAACATCCCGGATACTCTTCCCATACATCCCTTCAGGGAACTCATCCTCGATGATATCATGACCTGTAAGGGAACTGGTGACATCTGATATCAGGTCCACCACTCCAGGTTCGTGGACGGCTGACGCAAGCAATCGTCCTGTGACAGTATCGGTATTTATGACATGGTTTGCTCCTGCCGTCATTACGGTCCCGCTTCGCTCCTCGGAGACGATGGTGGCGATGATATTTACAGCAGGATTTAATTCCCTGGCGAGCGCTGTTGCAAGTATGGTTGTGCTGTCATCATCGGTTGCGATGATCATATATTCTGCCGCACCTACATTGGCTTTAACCAGCATATCCTTCTCGATAGGACTTCCTTTCACAAAATGCACCCTATGCCCGAAGGGGTTTATCTCATACAATTCCGAGACCAGGCAGATCTCATAGGATCTATCCATCTCCATGACGATGGACCTGGTTAGCTCACTGGAACCTCCAAGCACCACCACATGTTTCTTCTGATCTGATTTGCTCAATCCTCTCACCTTCTTCTGATGAATCTCATAGATCAATATAGCCGCTGCCGGGAGCATGAGTACACCAGCGATCATAAATGGTATGTACAAAAGCCGCGCCAGCCATGATGATGGGGATACATCCCCAAATCCCACCGTTGTCAGTGTGGCAACCGTGCCATAGAATGAATCTATCAGGGTGTTCCCGTCTATTACGTAGAGAATAAGAATCTGAGCAGCAGCACTCCCGAGAAATATGAGGAAGATATGTTTTCCTCTGTTTTTTTCGGATTCTATCACCCTTATGATAGAATAACTCATTTTCCTGAGCGGCCAGATTACCATATTGATACCTCCTGATTATGTCAACACCGTCTCAAGGTGCCCCGCATCCCGCGCTCTTTTTATCCAAACTACATGACTTTCGGAGATTTGAACTTCAAGTCGTCTCCTTATTTTATGTTGTTGTTATCGATCTCTGGAACCGGGACAGTCATCAACAACTACCCCATGGTCCAGATATTTATAGTCCTGAACGCTAAGTTTGACACTTATCCGATGCGCAAGACGATCCCAGCCCAAGAAAACGCTGGCCTTTCTCCTTTGACGATCTGGCCGCGCTCGACCACGATCTTTCTCTTTTTCGGCTCTTCGCTATATTGTGTGGGCAGCGGCCGAAGGTTAACCATATACTTTGGCTAAATATAAATTGTGTCGA
>CAYQFP010000065.1:0-8536 GCA_964416865.1 uncultured Methanotrichaceae archaeon | reverse complement strand
CCCCCCGCATGGCCCCTTCCTTCCGCGCCACCAGCACGTTCTCATCCAACACCCGGCGCGCCTCCTCGTCCTGCCACCAGTCCATCCTCCCCGCGCCCAGGTGCTCCATCGCCTGATAGACGTCCCCGAACTCTTCGTCGTAGCGAGTATATTTGGGGTCCAGAGGCACCATACAGGCGCTGCCCACCGCACGGTAGGATGGATCCACCTCGATCACTTCCCCCTTTGGTGTTCGCATCAAGAGCCAGATGTGACTCCCATCGGCGCCAAAGTCATCGGCGTAGGCGAATGTGACGTTGAAGCCGTGGTTCTCGAAGTACCACTCGTAGAAAGCCGCCCTCTCGAAGACGTCCAGATCCGAGGCGTAGCTCTTTATGCTGCTGCAGTAGCGGATCACGTCGTCAGGGTTCTGCACATCGCCTGGCTTGAGCTCCAGATAATAGGGACAAGGTGCCTCTGCCCCCGACAGACCCGATAGAACGTTCCCGGCATCATCTCCTCCCAGGATCAGGTATACTATGCCCGCGCCTGCCACCAGTACCACAAACAACAAGATGATCAACTTCTTGACCAATATTCATACCCCCGAGGTCCGTCCCCGCCGAAGTCGAAAGGACGATATTCCGCATAACGAGACGACACTACTCAGACCGACGCCTAATCACGACCTTCCTTCCGATCGGATCTTCTCCAGCTCGTCTCTCACTATCCTGCGTACCCTCTCATCTATCTCGGGCTGAGCGAAGGCGAAACGGCCCGGAAGAGGAACTTCTACTACTGGTTGAGCTTCTTCCCTGAATATCTCCAGCTCGTCCCGGAAGAAGGGCTTCTCACCCCACTCAAGCCGCACCTTCGCCTCTTCGAGCTTCTTTGCCAGCCCGTCCTGCTCCCCATAGAAGTACGATCTCAATGCTCTCTTCGTAGGGTCTGGCATAGACGACGGGATGATATCATTCTCATGGTTCTCGAGATGCACCTTGGCCATCTCGATTATATCGTAGATGCGATGTTCCACAGTTCCCTCTTTTTTATAAGCGCCAGCAACGCCGTAAGGGTTTCGCAGGAGGATAAGAACCTCGTTCCTTCTTTTATCTCCCAACTTGCTCCAGGTCACCACCCCGCTTTCTTTGGACAGCTTTGCCGATACGGCGTCTGCTATCTTATCCCGGTTGAGAAAACCCCTGGTGAAGACGTACGCACCCTCGGCCTCCCGAGGATCGCACTCGAAAAGCCTGCCACCATCGAGGGCGGTCTCCACGAGCCTCGCCTCCGGGTCTCTGGCCGCCTTCTGTGAGCTATAACAGGGAACCAGGATGGGCGGCCGATCCAGTCCTTTTATGAACCCGCCCCGCACGGCGAGGCAGTCGCACTCCATGCCAGGGTAAAGACGGGACTCTACGAGGGGCTTCATCGCGCCGTAGACCGCCCGATCGATCTTCCCGTAGTCCATTTTTTCGTTCTTCAAAAAAAGCCTCTCGATCATCCTCTGGTTATCGACCAGGATCAGGCCGTCTATGCCCTCCCCGGTCTTCTTGGTGAGGAGATCGTACATCGATATTACGGCGCCCAGATCTCTCTGGGACTCATCGGCGGTCAGATGCTGGTCGGCGCCCTTCTCCGTAAGTACGCCCAGAACGAAGACGGGAAACCTGGGTCTCTCCCCTCGTATGTACCGGGTGACCGGGTTGATGAAACCGGTTCCCGTGCCCCCTCCGAGAGATATGGTGAAGAGGATACTATCGCACAGCTTCGAGTTCTTGTTCCTTTTTTTATCGGCTTCATCCGCCCCCGGTTCACCATCCTCTCCACCCATCTCCGATAAGATCGTATAGGGCCGTATCCTTCTCCATATATTCGACAGTATGGGGTTTTTGTCATGGTATTCCCTGATCGCCTCGTTCTGGAGGCCGTCGTCCATATCGAATATCTCAAATATGGCCTTCAGGTAGTCAGCCGCCCTGAAAAAACCCGGCGACTTCAGGTCGTATCCGTATCTCTCCGCAACCAGCTTGGAAAGGTCGCTACCATCTTTTATAATTGCATGCGTTATATAATATCCAGGATAACAACCATCGTCCAGGGGCCCGAAGAACCTCTGACCCTCGGCGTCCATCCTGGCCGCCTCCAGCCAGACGCCCTTGACCTCGCCGAAGGTCAGGTCCTCTCCCAGCGATCGACCCAATATGGATACATCCTGGTTGCGCAGGAACTGCTCTGCCATCTTCCCACCGCATCCACCGATGCCCACTATGCACAACCTCACCTAACCGCCTCCCATGTATCGATGTAAACCGGCAAGAGCAGTACGATCTGGGAGAAGAGAAGGGTTGCCAGAACCGCCGCCTTCAAGCCGGTGGCATCACCCGCAGGATACAGTGTACCTAGATACACCGAGAAGGATATCGAGACCATCAACACCGGCACAGTAAGCATGATGACCGCTTTCATCCCCCTGGACATCCCATAAAAACCATAAAACTTCATCAGCCTGAGAGAGACGACGCCTACTGACCCGACCACCAGCATGACCACGAGACCGAATATGAATAACCCAAGAGGACCCGACGCCAGATCTGCAACCAAGAAGTAGTTGAGATCGGGAAATACCCTCGGGGTCAGGAAGTAAAAATAAGCCAGGGCCACGAAGAGGAGCATCCAGGCGCTTATGACCGCAGCGTTGAAGTTGGAACCTTGGGGAGTAAACAAGGCCTCTTCTACCTTCTCCTTCGAGACCCCGCCCGATACGGACAAGAGCCTGTTATACGTCCTCACCAGGTTCAGCCTGTGGAGGAGGGCGCCTCCTGCGAGCAACACGACGAACAGGACCAGACCGATCAGGTAATAGGAATAGGAATAAGTCATCTGTAGAACCACCTCTCCATGGCGATCCCTCCCAAGAGGGCGATCAGGAGGACCAACAAGATGTTGGTCACCATCACCCAGGAATATATCGAGTACCTGACGATCTTGGGGTTGATCCTTTCGCCCGGGATATTTTCTGTGAAATACTTCCCGTCCTGGTCCGGCGCCGAATATCTGAAGCGGTAACCGAACTGCTCGTCGCAGTCCTCGACATCAAAGGGATGAACGTCCGGGAATTCGACCTTCACAAACTCATTTGATCTTCCGATGACAACATCCTTGGGATATCTCGTATCAGGATGGCCCGGGGTATCGGTATAGAGAGATACGGTCAGGTTGTCCATCTTCGGGTTCTGCACATGGATGCTGAAGTCGTAACCCTGCCACCAGTAATAGTTTGCTCCACCCACGGGCTCCATGTCGGTTTTCTCAACCCGTATCTCCGGGTTGGGCCTGAAATGAGGACCCTGCATAGTCTTCGTCTCTCTTCGGTCCATGCCGTCGCCGTACGAATAGCTGTAGGTGAAGTTCTTTCCGGCATCGTCCTTGTCGAAGAAGTTATACTCGGCGTTGGTAAAGGTTACCCTGGTCCCGTTGGCCTCAGGGATGACCTGCTGCGTGCGGTTGATGGGCTCTGGAAACTCGTTCTCGTCTTCGTCCAGGATGTGAAGGGTTACCGCCACGGGATCGCCGTCTGCATCTTCGACCAGGACCGCGTATTCCAGAGGATCCTTCCAGTGTACCGGACCCTGGTTCGCGCTCATATCGGTGATCTGCGGCGGGTTATTGATTATGACCAGACTTATCTCCTTGAACATATCTTCATCCGGGCGGTCCCCTGACATGTCGGTGGAGTTGTAGTCATACTGTCCATCCTGGACCCTTATTCGCAGAGTCACATTTCCGGTAGCGCCCAGGTCTCTCACATACTCGATCTCCGGCCACTTCCTCTCCGTGAAGTTGTACTTCTTGTCGTACTCGTTCGTCTGTATCTTCTGGACATCGGTGATGGGTCTGAACTCATCCGAACCTTCTTCTCCTATCTCCAGGGTGATATAGAGGACCCTTCTGATCTCTATGGGGTTGCTGTTCCATACATATGAGCGTATATCGAGTTCGTCGTTCCGATTGACGGTGGCGCCGCTAGACGGGTAATACATCAGAGCGCTCGGCCATCTGTACTCGTCCGTGGTAACGAAGGGCTTGGAAAGGAGCGTCTTCAGGTATTCAAACTCCTCGGGGTCGTTCTTCTTCCAGGTCTCTGCATTTTTGATCATACTTTCCAGGTCCAGCTTGACGATCCTCTTACTAGAACTAGAACCGGTATCGCTGCTCCCGGTGCTGCCTCCTGGCCCCCCAGGTCCTTCTTTCCCCTCCACATACCCCAGGAGGCATATAAATACAATCAAAATAATTATTAGCTTCCTGGTCATGTGCCGTCCTTGTTATCGAGTTGTTCGTTCCCGATTTTTATATCCACTTCATAAAACTTGTATCCGGGCCTGTTCGACCAGATCAGCTTCTTCCATCCGGTGCCTGCAGCATAGCTCTTCTCATCACCGACGTTTTTCCAGATCTCCTTATCGGTAGAAGTGAGCAGGTCTGCCGTTAGATCGACGGTTGCGTTCACCCAGGTTATGTAGTTATACCTATTAGGACCGACCTCTTCGTAGTCCAGACCTCTGTACATGGCCATTATATCCGGTCCCTCGAAGACCTCGCTCTCGACGCCGTTCACCAGGAACTTGTACTCGGCGAATCCCAGGAACTCGGCGTCCGAGAAGGGCTTGATATGCCAGGAGATGCAGCCTTTGGAGGGATCGTACTGCTTCCGCTCTCCTACGCTCTTCCAGACAGAACCCGGTGCCCTGACGAGAAGCTCTACCCATCGTTCTTCATCCCCGCTCAGGTTCTCAAATCGAAGGGAGTATGTGGATATGTACAGATCATTCGTACCTGAGAACGCCTGCAAAACGCCTTCGTCCGGATCGACATCCCCTCGAATAGTTTCCTTGATCAGGATCGGACCTTCGTAGACTTTGGGCGGTGATGCGACGCGGAGGAACCTGTAATTCACCAATCCTTCGTTCTCACCTTCGAAGGCGATACCTTCCCAGAAGATCTTTCCCCCTCCGTTATAGGTAGAGATCCCCTGTGACTTCCAGATTGAAGAACCCGGTTCACAGGTCTGAAGCTCGATATCGCAGACGGGAAGAGATGTATCGACCTCGACGCCGAAGGTATACCGGACGATGTTACTCCCTTCGCCCGGGGTGACCGTTGCGTTCCGGAACTTTATCAGGATTATCTCCGGCCCTGCATAGAACTTGCCCTCTTCTTCACGGGTATCGGCAAAGGGTCTCTCAGATTCCGGATAGTAGAAGCCAAAGTAATAGGACGAGGTCCCCTCCGAGCCGAGCTTCTCGCTGGGCATGATGCCGGGCCATTCCAACTCTTCCCACCTGGAGACGTTCTTGTAGGCCACCTTTCCCACAAGCCTGAACTCGTTCTGGTCTATGTCCCAGACGTTCAGGCCAATGTTTAGGTTCTTGATGGCGTTGAACTCCAGGCGGTAGGTGAAGGGAGTGCTGGAGAAACCGTCTATAGGGTCCACGCTCTCGTTCCTGTAGGTATAGTTCACAGGCCAGAAGGGTCCCTCGAAGACCTCGGTCTGCTTTCTGCCCACAAACCTGTAGCAGGCCATGATGAAATCGAAGTCCAAAGAGACGTTTTCCCACCTCAACGTCTGCCAGGCACCGGGCGTCGTATAACTCCTGCTCTTGCAGTCGATCCAATTCTCGCCCTTGGATGGAGCCACCTCCAGCGTCACGACGTCTTTGGCACTGGAGTATACCTCGATCTGATAATTGTAAAAGGTATCGTTTCCGCCCGTCCGGGGTGAGAGATCTGCATTCTTGTAAACGGTTACCAATTTGATGAGGGTGGGCTGCCCATCATAGTTTTCTTTCGTGACTGAAGTTCCGACCAGTGGCGTGATCCGGGCACGGTACCACACATTCTCCCATATGCCGGTGTCGTTCTTATCAGAGGCCCACGTCCCGAACTCCCCCCGGCTCAGCTCCGGCGATCTGAAGTTGACTTCAAACTCGACGTTCTTCGAGGCACGAGCCGGAAGGTTGATCTCCTGAACATACTTCTTCGAGACGGTATAATCCGTATAATCGGGCCCTACTTCCAGCTCCACCGTGTAATGCATGGTGCAGCTCAGCGTGCTCGTCAGATGAAAGTTGTAGACTATCGGTTGGTTGACGTTGAAGGGCATCTTCGGGGTTCCTGCCTGGTCGAAGGCCAACGAGGCCGTCGTCTGGCCCTGTGCCGTCATCAGGCCGAACGCCAATACGATATATATGAAGAACGCCAATCTTGAAGGTGTCATCTCGTACCCCGCGACTTACTTATTTCACGTTTTATCAGGGGTGATGCAACTTACTCTATAAAACGTTAACGGGAGACGTTGCTCCCAAAAATTGTGCGGTCGAAGCGTCCTCTCACGCATCGATCGACTTACTCGCAGCCTCGACCCCGGCGCCCAGGCTGGATATCATGCCCTCCTTCTCCAAAACCAGCTCCAATGTCTGGATCGTCCTCAGAACATCGGATTCGGTGCAGACTCCCATCGTCCCTATCCTGAAGATCTTACCCTTGAGGTCGGCCTGTCCACCGGAGACCACCACGCCACGTTTCCTCATACCGCCGCGAAGCTGATCGTCGGTGATCCCTTGAGGCATCTTCATGGCGGTCACCGTGTTGGAGTATGCAGAGTGCTGGTCTGGCTGCGGGAAGAGCTCGATCTCCAGAGCCGCCGCCGCTTGCCTCACGCCCTCGGCAAGACCGCCCGTCCGGTTCCTTCTCTCCTGGAACCCTTCTTCGGCGGCCATGTGTAGCGCCTCTTGCAACGCATAGAATAGAGATACCGCCGGGGTGTAGGGCGTTTGGCAGGGGCTCTTCCTGGCGCTTTTCAGGTGAGCCTTGAGGTCTGTGTAGTAGCCGCCTTTACCGTCCTCCAGCATCTCTTCGGCCTTCTTGCTCACCGAGACCATCGCCAGCCCCGGCGGGACTGCTATGCACTTCTGAGAACCGGTGATGGCTATGTCGATGCCCCACTCGTCGGTCAAGAACTCGTTTCCGCCCACCGAAGAGATCCCGTCGACGATGAAGAGAGCGTCATGCTTCCGGGCCAGCTCGCCCACCTCTTTCGCAGGGTTGATCATGCCCACAGAAGTCTCGTTGTGGACCATAGCAACGGCCTTGGCACCTTCCTCCAGAGCGGCCTCGATCCTGTCCAGATCGAAAGAGGATCCCCAAGAGAAGTCCAGGGGGATAGCGGTCCCGTAACGATCGCCCAGCTCGGTAAACCTCTCGCCGAACTTGCCGTTGGTGACTGTGACTATCTTGTCGTCCTTCCTGATGACGCCGCCCACCGCAGCCTCCATGCCGCTGGTACCGCTCCCACTGAGCACGACAACGTCGTTTTTAGTATCAAAGAGCTCTTTTATGAGCGATATACAATCTTCGTAGATATTCCCGAAGTCGGCGCTGCGATGGCTGATCATGGGCTTGGACATGGCCCGCAGCACCCTGGATGCTACCTTGACCGGTCCTGGAATCATGAGCAGTGTGTCCTCGATATCCAAATCAGATCCCTCGGTTCATGAACTTCGGGAAGGCTATATAAACCTAGCTTTTATCCGCTCCGCGGTCTTCCAGCTATGTCGCACAAAAGGCGGGAGTTTGCCGTGCTCCTTCGTCCAGGTCTCCAGGAACCTCACGGTAGCGAGATCCGAGGGGTAGCCGCTCCCCATCTTGCAGCCTATTGATCTTTCCAGCTCTCTGACCGACCGGTCCCTATTCACCTTGGCCAGGATGGAAGCCGCCGCCACCACAGAATGGTTCTTGTCGGCCTTGTGTTGCGCCAAAATCTCCATCTCCGTGCCGCTGGTCTTCTTCACCCTGTCTGCGAACCGTTCTGCCTTGACATCGGCCGCGTCCAGGATGGCCCGATCGGCAGATAAGTTCTGTACTACCTGAGAGAAGCATCTGACCATTATATCGTTCATGGTCACCACCTGGCGCAGCTCGTCGATGACCTGGGGCTTCACCTCTAATATGTGGATATCGTCGGCGATACGCTCGATCTTGACGGCCAAAACCTCTCTCCGGGCCGGGGAGAGTTGCTTGGAGTCGCGAACGCCCATGGCAGCCAGGTCGAAGAGCTTCTCCTCTTCGATGACCACGCCTGCCACGAACATGGAGCCTATCACCGGTCCCTTACCGGCCTCGTCAGCGCCCATGAGCCGCATAGAGTTGATGGTAGTCCTGAAGGTACTTGAACTGATCGAAAAGAGGGGCCTTGGAATCGGAAGACCAGGTTCCCACACAGTCTATCGCCCGTTTACTTTTTCTCGCATATACGAACGGAGCTTATCGAACCTTGATGGTAGTATAGCGAGTTTTCTGTAATTAGGTAGTCTCGTCAAATCGAACGAAGTAGAATCGTTTAACAACACTCTTGGAGGGGACTACCAGATTTTTCACATCATCTAAAAGCTCACGGATTTTCATTTATTTATCCTCTTAACAGGAATCATTATCGTGTTATATTTCCCATTCCGGACCCCCCTCCAAAATCGCCAATAATAAAAGAGCAAGGTCG
>CAYQFP010000064.1:0-8624 GCA_964416865.1 uncultured Methanotrichaceae archaeon | reverse complement strand
GAACCAGTGCCTGCAACACTATCTTTTAAGCATGAAAGAAGTGATTTAGTAGCACCGTTTCCGGCATCAGGAAACGGTGATAAGTGCGGGGGACGGGATTCGAACCCGTGGACTCCTACGAGACAAGGCCCTCAACCTTGCGCCTTTGACCTGGCTTGGCAACCCCCGCATTAAGCTTAAGCTAACTCGCCGAGCTTTTGGCCAAGCAACCCTGCCCTATCCCCTATATCCTTCGCAGCTCCCGCTACCAGATCCCGTGCAGAGATCGATCCATCGGTAACGATCACCATCACGAAGGTATCGGCGATGGGTACGACTTCGATCGCCTCTGCATCGCACTCCTTGATGCAGAGCTTGCAAAGGTTGCAGTCCATGGGATCGGTGACCTTGACCCTGCCATCGTCCATCTCCAGCACGTCCCGGGGACAGACCTCGACGCACCTTCCACAACCGTCACATTCACCGATCGTGATCTCGGACAGGTTCTTGTAGCCGCAGCGTGTCCCGCCCTGCCACTTGGCATGGGTCGATCCTTTGCCTAGGGTGATCGTCCCTTCGACCACGAGCTTCTCCCCCTCACCCAACATCACTATGGGAATATTCTCATAGGCAACCTTGACCCCCGGATCTTCGAACCTGATATCCCTTGAGTGAACGATACCGGGCCCTTCAGCGCTGAGCATCATGGTCACCTGGCAGGCCGGGCACCCTGCTCCTTCACATTCGCAATCATCCCGGAGAACATAGAGATCCAGGTCCTCTGCCTGGATGGGTATCAGCCCCAGCCTCAACGCCATCTGTTCGTCGAAAAGGACCGAGGTATTATCATATATATTTATCTCATCGACGGCCAGCGTTGGGACCTCAGAGAGAGATGCACGCCTTATGGCGTTGGCAAAGGCTGGGGTCACGCCTCTGAGGAGGAACCTGATCCTCTTCTCGCTCAGCTCTATCAGTTCCACCTGCAAGGCTACACCCTTCGGCCCCTCTTACCACCAGACGGTTTTGTGCCATCATGGGGGATTGGGGTCACGTCTTCGATCCTGCCGATCCTTAGACCTGCCCTGGCCATGGCCCTGATAGCGGCTTGCGCTCCGGGTCCCGGCGACCTCTGCCGGTTTCCTCCCGGTGCTCTCACCTTGACGTGTACGCCGATGATACCCTTGCTCTTAGCCTGATCGGCTATCTGGGTCGCCATCTGCATAGCCGTGTATGGCGAACTCTCGTCCCTGGCCGCCTTGACCACCATGCCGCCCGATATCTTGGCTATCGTCTCTGCACCTGTGAGATCGGTTATGGTTATAAGTGTATTATTGAAAGAGGCGTATATGTGAGCAACACCCCATTTTCCCTCTGCCATGGTTATCCTTCCACCTTAGATATTCTGGTGAGTCTTTCCGGATGATTTTCCCGAGTCATCGGCGATCCCTGGTAGTAGTCAAGGGTTGTCTCTTCACCTCGCCTTACATAATACCCAGGGATTGTCACCTTCCTGCCGGAGACCTGTATGTGGCCATGTGTTATAAACTGCCGGGCCTGCCTTATGGTCTTCGCCCACCCCTGCCGATAGACCTGGGTCTGAAGCCTTCGCTCCAGGAGGTCTTCGATCTTCATGGAAAGTACCGAGTCAATGTCGCTGTTCTCGCCCAGCATCCCATAAGCCTCCAGATGGCCGAGTATTTCTCTGGTCTGCACATCTGCGGCTTTATCTCCACGGGCGGTGGCCGCGAGTAACACACGGCTCACGCGACGATACTTCCTGATAATGCTCTGCGCCTTCCAGAGCTCTCTCTTGTTGCGCAACCCGTAGGTCTTGATGTGCTTCACCTCCTGGGCGATCCTCTCTGCCTCCCAAGGGTGACGCGGCGTATCGTAACTCTTGCGACTTTTACCAGGGTATCCCATATCTGCCTACCTCCTCTTTCTGCTGACGCCCACAGTGGCACCCTTTCGTCCGGTGGACCGAGTACGCTGACCTCTCACTCGCAGACCGCGCTCGTGTCTGATACCCTTGTAGCTCCTGGTTTTTCTCATTATGTCCAGCTCTTCTCTGCGGGTGAGCATCAGGTCCGTGCCCATCAGATGCTTATCCTCTCCCGTAAGAAGGTCCTTCCTGCGGTTCTTCATCCACACAGGGAGATGTTCATTTGCCGCCTCTACAACCGTCCTCAGCCTAGAGATGGTCTCATCGGATAGTAGGCCCAGCGTCTCCGATGGATCTATCTCTGCTTGTTGGGTCAACACCGCGGCGTTTCGCTTGCCCACACCTTTGATGCCGGTGAGCGCCATCTGGACAGACCTATTTCCGTCCAGGTCGGTGTTCAGTATCCGAACGATATACTTCAGTTCTTCATTATCTTCTGCCAAGTTATTCCTCCAGAAAGTCTGGAGCAGCCCCGGAACGGGTCCGGCGCCGCCCGATCACCGGCGATGCCGGTGGGGCGTATATTGTCGTCGCAAACGCTAAATCCAAGCGAGAGATACGCTACTGCTACATAAGACTTATGATTGCAAGAGCACCTCAGTCCCCGACCACCACCTCTGCTCCCAGGCTGGCCATCTCCCGGAAGAAGCCGGGATACGATATGGAGACCGACTCGGCGGTGTCTATGGTGGTACTGCCAGCTTCCAGCCCCGCCACGGTGAGCGCCATCACTATCCGGTGATCGTGGTACCCGCTCACATCGGCTCCGTGGAGCTTGCCCCCTTCTATCACCAGGCCGTCGGGCCGCTCCACGATCTCCGCACCCATCTTTGAGAGCTCCACAGCCATGGCCCTGAGCCGGTCAGTCTCCTTGTGCCGCACGTGCTCCGCGTTCTTAATCACCGTCCTGCCTTCTGCAACAGCACCCAGAACCGCTATGGTGGGAACCAGGTCGGGGGTCGGACCGGCGTCCACCTCCACACCCCGGAGCTCGCCACCAACGATGCTGAGCACCCCTTCTTCTCGGTTCCATGAGATCTCCGCACCCATCCTCTCTAGGACATCCACTATCGCCGCATCTCCCTGTCTTGATGGGTGGATCCCCTGGACGGTCAGCCGGGAACCGGTAACCGCCGCCGCGGCCAGGAGATAAGAAGCAGACGAGAAATCCCCGGGCACGGTGTACTTCTTCAGATCGTATCTTTGACCTCCCTCGATCTGGAATACGCGGAAGTCCGTCACTATCTCGACCCCTGCCTGGCCCAGCATCTCGAGGGTGATCTCCACGTAGGGCCTGGATTTCAGATCCCCGTCGATCGATATTTTCGTCTCGTTCTCTGCCAAGGGACAGGCGATTAACAGGGCGGAGATGAACTGGGAGCTTACGCTGCCGTCTATCCTGGTATTCCCCCCCAGCAACCTTCCCCGAATGACCAGGGGCGCACAACCGTTATTCCTCACAGAGAATGCCTGGGCCCCGTCGAGCTCGCTCAGTGCATCGAGGAGAGGTGCGTTGGGTCGACGTCTTATGGAGGCGTCTCCGGTCAGTACCGCACCCGCAGTCAGGGCGGCCACTGCCGAGGCCAGGCGCAGGGTGGTCCCAGAATTTTTTATGTCGATTACGTCTTCTGGGGTAGAAGGCTCGCCACTTACCCCCGTTATCTCCAGGTCTTCGTCATTTTCTTCGATTCGGGCACCCAGGGCCTCCATCGCAGAGATCGATGCCCTGGTGTCTGCGGAGAGGAGGGGGCACCGGACCAGACCTCCAGGACCGAGGGCGCTTATTATGATTGCCCGATGGGTGTAGCTCTTGGAAGGTGGCGCGCGGGCCTCGCCCGATACATCAGATCGATCTACCGATGCTATCATCGTATCGTGAACTACCGATGAGTATAAAAAACCGAGCCGGTCCGGTGGTTGCGGGAGATCGCATCTGCCAGGCTTACCATCTCTTCGGGGGTCAGGTTTTCCGGCCTCTTCTCCAGCAGGTCCGATTCCATGCAAGATATCGCCTTTGAGGAGATCCCCATAGCGGCCAGCGACTTCTTCACCTTCTTCCGTCTCTGCGAGAAGAGACCTCTAGTAAGGTAGACGAATATGCGCTCGTCCACTTCTGGCCTATCCTCCCGGGGGCGCAGCCTAACTATGGCCGACTCTACCCGTGGCCGGGGCCTAAAGGCTGTTCGAGGAACTCGCTCCAGGATCTCGGCCTCGGCCCGGAGGCCGACGTTCAGCGAGAGCCTACCGTAATCTTTCGAACCGGGCGGTGCCACTAGCCTTTGGGCAAACTCCCTCTGATACATCAAGACAGCTACCTCGAACTCCCTCTCCAGGATCCGGAAGGTCATCTTGGAGGAGATCTGGTAAGGAAGGTTAGAGACCACCTTATCATACTCGGGAAGGTCCACACGGAGTGCGTCTCCCCTTATCACCGAGACGTTGGGAAACCTGCCCTCCATAGCAGCAGCCAGCCTGGGATCGACTTCTACCGCCACCACCCTGCCTGCCCGTGCCGATAAAACCTCGGTCAGGTTGCCCGTGCCGGGGCCGACCTCCAAGACGCTGTCACTCCCGGTCAGATATGCGTAGTCTGCTATCCGCCCGGAGATCCTTCTATCGACGAGAAAATGTTGACCTCTCTTCCTCATCGCTTCCGCGGCTCTCTGGTGAATATCCTGTACCTGATCCGGCCGTCCATCAGCTCTTCTTCGATACGATTCGTGATGAGCTTCTCTGGGTTGTAGACCCCTTTAACTCGCTCGGTCAGGTCATCGAAACTCTTGAACGGTCCTTTCTTCCTCTCGTTCAGCACAGACCACATCAGCTTCTTGCCGATCCCCGGCAATAGCTCCAGAGAGTGCATCCGGGTGGTCAGCGGCCCTGCCTCGTTGAAAAAAGTAAGATAATGCGCCTTTTTTTCTAGGATTACCGTCTGGAGGATGTAAGGGAGCTCGACCTTGGAACCCTTGGTCAGTTCGGCGTAGCCGATCCTGGAGTTGACGTGATCGATCTCTTTCCGATCGCCACTGCCGATATAAACCTTGGAGCCTATATCCAGCACGATATTCTCTTTGGGCGTCATCTCCATCAGAACGAAGTTATCCTCTCCCACTGCTTGGACCAAAGGTCTCTTCTGGTAGCGGCCCATGGCCCCGGATACATGCCCATAAGGCAAGTAATCGAGAACCCATGCCGCTTTTTCCCTTCGCGGAGGTTTGCCCAAAGCCATCCTACTATCCTCTCAATACGATGTTCAGTATGTTGCCCATGTCTTCGTCCACCAGCGTGAACCGCTCCTTGGCGTAGACGGCCCTTATCTCATCTCGATTCATGGGCCTGATATCGGCAATCTTCAGGGCTATCGCTGGGGTCATCTTCTCCAGCTCCAGCAGTTCGTTGACCATGGACCTGCTTTCTTCGGTCGCTCCATGAGCAAAGATCTCGACATGTTTGATCGCCCTTCTCAGCTCGTAGCTCATCTCCTCTTCCTCATCACCAGAACGCCGGAGTTTGACTTCATTCAGGAGCTCCTTAACTTCGGCGAGGCTGAGACGCTCTTCGCTCAAGATTTTTTTTATTATCATGTTATTTCTGAGGCCTCAGGTGCTCGGGAAGGGCGATGACGCTCTTCATAGCATTTCCGTCTTTTACTCTCAGTATGAAGGCTCTGCCCCTCCGCCCAATTACCTTGCCGGTCTTACCGTGGAACTTTGGGTTGGGCATCCCCTTATGCCTGCTGGGATCCAGGACGATGTGAACCATCTGACCGTCGCTAAAATCCTGGATCGCCCTGCTCACGGGGGAAATGCCCCGCTCTCTGACAGACTTTTTCAACTTGTCTTTAGTCCTTTTTCGTATTCCGTGTGACTTGGGCATCAGCCTCTCCACCTACATTTATTACGTCCAGCTCAGCCACCTTAGCGTCGTGTCCCAGGACGCCTGCCAGGCTCGGCTTCGTCCTGCCTTGGTCGCTGGAGACCAGTTCCTTTATGTAGAGACCGCTGGATCCGACGATGGTAATCCTGGCGGTCTTGCCTGCGATAGTCTCCAGCCTGGCGTCATAGACTTCTCTCGTCCGGACCTTATCAGCCCTTCGGTGAGCGACACGATTTGGTGTACGTTGCTTGACCAGACCGACCAGTTCGTTTAGAACTGATTTAAGCTTTTCTTCTGGTACATAGTCCCCGAGCTCCACCAGAACAGAGTAGGTCTTCTCCAGAGGAGCCTTCTTCAGGTGTTCTACCATACCTTTGTCCGTGACGGCCAGGTCGCGCACCTCGACTTTCCCTCGGGCGCGCTTGTTGATTTCTTCTTCGAGCTTTGCCAGCTCGATCGTTCTTATCCTGGGCGCGACCGCTTCCACCACGAAGGGTCTTCCCGTCCCCAGCATCCTGGCGTCTATGTCTTCCCGCCCCGATCCGTGGAATACCGTGTCGTCGCATCTGGCGGCTTCGATCACCGGGTCCCTTATCAGCTCGTCTACCGATTCCGGGTACCTCCGGCCGGTGTAGTTGCAGATATCG
Organism: uncultured Methanotrichaceae archaeon; assembly: GCA_964416865.1. GTDB lineage: Archaea > Halobacteriota > Methanosarcinia > Methanotrichales > Methanotrichaceae > UBA204. Next base: position 2,177 of record CAYQFP010000064.1, on the reverse strand, counting down.
CAACCTTCACCATGACACTCCCGGCAGGGCCACCGGGTCTGGGGGAAACCCCGTGCTAGCTTCCTGTACCTGCCGTATATATAGAGAGATGATGTCTGGACTTCCACCCGGTCTTTTTCCAGGTTCAGGAGCACCACCACGTCCGGAGAGTCGAAGCTGACGGTCTTCCCGGTCTTCTGGGAGACCAATTTTCCCACTTCCCGGTTCATCTCCGATTTCATGGGTTCGGCGCGTTTGGACATGCCGTCGATCAGGAGCAGCTCTTCGTCTTCCGCCAAAAGACCGCTCAGCCTGGTACCCACCAAAAAGCTCTCGTACTCCTGGAACCGGAGTTCTCGAACCACCCTCTCTGCCCAGGAGTCCAGCCGTTCCGGATCCATCTCGCCCAGGCAGACCCAGCATCTCTCAAGATCGTCTTTATGGCATAGGCTCAGCCTGGCGTGCCTTGAGCTGGGGGCAAGCTCCTCTAATAGGGGCAGACCCGACTCATCTCCCGATCCTGCCATCGCCAGGACCGTCTTAACGGCACGACCCCGTTCTGCGTTGGTGAGACCCGTCGAGAGCATGGCGAACTGCCGTCCCAGGCAGCTGTCGCAGATGGGGCCGAGCCGCAGTATCCTTCGCGCGGTCTCTACCAGCTCTGCGACGTTCTTGTTTCCTTCATCCTCACTCATAACCACGTTCAGCCTCGGTTCTATCCAGCTCGTTGTTTATCAGCACGATACAGTGATCCGCATGAAGGCTCGCCGGTCCTGCGGAGACGATCTTCGCCCCCAGAGTCTCCAGCAAGGCCTCGTCATCCTCGTTCACCCCGAGGTGGTCGCCCAGGACGAAGATGGCATCTCCACCGACCTTCTGTTCCCGGAGATCAGCACCGTCCTCTCTTAAATAATAGATCGTCTCGCCCCGGAGGACGGCAAGGTCGGCCAGGCATCCTGTGCGGACGTAGATGCCTGGGGTGGATCTTTGCCACCTGTCTGTCGCATCCAGGCCGAGGGCCTTCTTAAGCAGCGCCGCGGTCGTCCTCTCATCCGGGTTGAGGTGGCGGAGGTCCCGTCCTCTGAGGCAGACCGTCTTGGGGTCCTCGCCGCCACGGAGCACCAGGAATATCCTGACGTCGCGCCTTATCCCGTGAGAGAGGACGAAAGCGGAGTTGACGCACCGGCAGAGGATATCCAACCGTCCTGAGGTGCCCGGGATGTCTTCCAGGGAGAAATCGGGGGTTGTGGTCGCCAAGTTTCCCACCACGACGAAGTTACGCATGGCGGAGCGTGAGAAGGTATGATAGATCCCACTTTCGGCCGCGCTCAGATCGTTATCGTCTTTACTGACGGGATCAGCTCATGTAGCAATATATAATATGGAGAACTCTAATTAGACCAGGTGATACTTTGAGGACGACTATATTATTGCTGGCAGCCATCTGCTGCGTCGGTTTTGTCGATATAGGTCTGGCCGATCCAGATGATGGAACGAACGACATACTCGAAGAAGATGTCTTGATAGAAGATAGCGGAAATATATCGTCGCTGAACATCTCCGGTCTGTACCCAACCGGCTTTTTCGGTGTAGCAAAGACTGTGAAGTTCACACCTACAAAATCGAACTGGATCCTGGATAGTGTATTGATACTTGGCTGGGACGGGTTCGTTGTGAACGAGACGTTACCAGTCGAGCGGGTGATAAGTATGGAGGTTCGTGATGAGAACTTGAACTTGTTATACCGGTTTACAGACTCTCAGCTGCCTTATTTCCACTTTTCGGGAACTCCGGGGATAGCAAAGATCGAATTGCCTCCCATTACCATAAACGGCGACTTTTACGTATGCTTCTACGATCGTGGAGCGGTCAAAGTCGCATGGGACCAGAACGAAGTAAGTGACAACTCCTACTTCTTCGATACGGTCAGCAAAGAAATGATACCTGCAGCGTTCTTCATCGCAGACTCCGAAGACCCCGTGTCCGTAAACTGGCTCATTAGGGCGGTGGGACACTAAATATTATGTCTTCGAAGATCTTCGGCGCGACCACAGATTCTCGTCTCGCCGAGGAGCTGGAACGAAGCGGGATCTCCCTGCTTCAAAAACGGCATCGTCGGAGGAATCAACGGTATCCTGGTGGGTCTAGTGTCGAGTCATGTGTAAAATATCGTATCATGCACTCGTCACTCCCACGAA
>CAYQFP010000063.1:2027-8872 GCA_964416865.1 uncultured Methanotrichaceae archaeon | reverse complement strand
CAAGATCCTGGACAAGATGGACATCGTATACGACGCAGGGTTCCAGGCAGGTCTCATCTACCTCCCTGGTCACGAAGACGATACATGGCCCTATCAGGCAGAAGGTCATTCATTCTATGCGGTACCGGTGAGCACCCACACCCTATCGGGAGAAGAGGTCCACCTATCTGACCGTCTTGCCAAAGAGGAGTTCGGGCTGGACGGTTCTCAATGGTACGACCTCCTCGTCGACGAGTTTGAGGAGTGCGCGAAAAACGATGACCCCATGGTGGTGGTCTTCCACAACTTCATATTCGGGTCGAATGAGGGATATCGAGATGCGTACGTGGACTTCATAGACTATGCCACATCGAAGAACGCCGTCTTCGCAACGACGCTGGAGCTAGTCGAGATCGCGAAGAACGACCGCGTCTATAGCAGGCTGGAAGAGCCACCAGGTCGCCACGAGATCGAGGAGGCAAAGCCCGATAAAGAACCTCTCGACATCTCCACCCTTTATGGAAGCTGGGATACTCCCGGATGGAACCTGACAGTCTACGAGATGGACTGCAACAAAGATATCGAGGAGTACTACAAGCAGATTGGATAGGAGACGAGTACACGATGTTATACATTGTATACAACCAGCGGGCTGGAGACCGATGACGAAAGAGCTAGTTGTGATAGGAAGATCTAACGTGGGCAAGTCCACCCTCTTCGGTCGGCTCACGGGCCGGAAGGTCAGGACCGGGCGAAGGCCGGGGGTCACCATCACGCCCTTCAAGGTCCAGGTTGGGAACGTGATCTACGTGGACATGCCCGGCTACGGCTTCATGAGCGGGATTTCTAAGAAAGTTCGAGAGAAGACCAAGGACAATATCGTCCACTACTTCGAGGACGAAGCCGACGACCTCCACCTGGTGATACAGGTCACAGATGCCTCCGCCTTTCTAGATATAGCAAGACGATGGGAGAGACGTGGCCAGACGCCAATCGAGGTTGAACTCTTCGAGTTTCTCCAAGACCTGAATCTGGACGTGGTGCTGGCGGCGAACAAGATGGATAAGGTCTCCCGTCCGGACGATACCCTGGACGAGATCGTCGAACTGCTGGGGATGCTGCCACCCTGGCGTCAGTGGATCGACCGGATAGCACCCGTATGTGCCAAGAAAGGTGAGATAGAACCCCTTCAAAAGATCATCAGGTCCCGGCTGTAGCTCTAGGCCTCAATAGGCCTGGTCGTCCTGGATATGCAGACCCTGGAGATCCTCATGATCCGGCCCGTGGATGATGAGGTTCTGGTAAGGAAAAATCACTTAATCTGTGAAGTATAATAGCATAACCTAGCATGAGAAAGATCGAGTACTGCCCCATAAGCATGAAAGAGCTGCTGGTCAGGATGAAGGACACCAGCGAACTCATGATGGACCTGGGATATTCATCCGTCCTCTACGACGACGAGGACCTGGCCATGGAGGTCCATCACCTGGAGGAGAAGATGGACATCTACGATTACCACGTCCAGATCTCCGCCATGCTGGCAGCCAGGACCGTGGAAGAGGCCGAGGCGCTCTCCGGTATCCTCCAGATAGCCTCGGCCGCCGAGATAATCTCGAACGCGGCGGGGGACATAGCAAGTATCCTCCTCCTCAAGATGGGCATCCCCTACGAGCTGAAGAAAGACCTGCGCCTGGCCGACGAGACCGTAGCGCGAGCGGTGGTGGGGGCAGAGACGTCGATTCTAGGCCGCAGTCTCGAGGATATCAGGTTCGAGACCGAGGCAGGCATGAGCGTTATCGCCATCAGGCGCGGTATGAGCTGGATCTACGACCCCGAACCGGAGACGTTGATCAAGATTGGCGACATACTCTTCGCGCGGGGTCACGACGAGGGCGTGCCCCTCTTCATGGAGATTGCCACCGGGAATTCCTTCGACTACAAGGTCTATCCGGAGACCGGGATCTCCCAGCTCGAACGGGCGGTGGACATAATCGTGGAGATGAAGAACATGTCCGAGCTGGCCGTCGGCCTCGCCTACACCGCGGTTCTCTTCGAGAACAAAGAGATGGCCGTCGAGGTGAAAGAGATAGAGCAACAGATGGACGATATGAAGTATGACCTCCAGCGCTGGGTTCTCCATGCGGCAAAGCACGTCGACGACATAGAAAACCTCCGGGGACTTCTTCATCTGGCGGTCTCAACAGAGATCATAAGCGATGCCGCCCTGAAGATCGCCAACGTGGTCCTTCATGACATCGAGCCCCATCCCATCCTGGCCATGGCCATAAGGGAGTCCGACGAGGTGATAACCCGAGCGGAGATTCGGCCGGGAGCCATGATGGACGGGAAGACGCTGGGTGAGCTGGAACTGGAGACGGACACCGGCATGCACGTCCTGGCCATCAAGAGGGCCGACCGCTGGACCTACAACCCCCGGTCAAAGGTGACCCTGGGGACGGGCGATACGATCATCGCCCGGGGGACGAAGAGCGGGGAGGAGAAGCTCCTCAGGATGTGCGAGGCCCGCTCTTGAAGAGGATCATCTTCTGCTGTGTATCCTCCGGTGCAGGATAAATGTCGAGGTGACGAAGTAGCTCAGGGCGAAGATTATAGCCGCCAACAGAGATTCGAATATGTTGAAGTTGTCGATGTGGACCATGTACACCGAGTAGACGGCAAGGAAGATGGTCCCTGCCACCACCGTCTGTTGCAGAACGCCGTACCTTCTGAAGCTCATGAGCAGTTTCATGTTCGGGCCTCATCGATCTAAAGGTACTTCACCTCTTCGTCTTCGTAGAGCTCCTCCCCCATCAGATCTTTTCCGGTCCTGCTCATATAGAGCCTCGCCCACCACACCGCGGAGAGGGGGGCAAGGACCGCTATGCTGATCACGGCTTGCAGTACCGACCAGATCGCGGTCGCCAGCTCATATCTCGAGAAGACCGTGCCCCCAATGCCAAGCGCCATCGATATGGCCAATATGACCAGCCAGACCAGAAACACGTCCATGACGTTAGACCTGAAGAAGCATATCCCCGCCTTGATCGCCGCCACGGGTCCAAGACCATCGATCACCAAGGCGTAGGGCACCAGGACCAGAGCCAGCGAGATCAGCAGACCGTAGATGACGAGCAAGATGATCCATATAATCATCGAACCCATCTGAGGCGCGTCTCCCTGGATATTTCCCATCACCACGGATAGGAAGGGAAGAGACAGTATCACGAATCCTGCAACCGCTATAATCCCTACCAGGATATGAGCGAAGAATAAATTCAAGAAATTGTCTTTTCCCGCAGCCCACATGGCCTTCAATCTAGTCGTTCTTCTCGCCGTAGCCTCTCTGGCCATGCCTATGGCACCGGCGGTGAAAAACGCGTTCACTAGCGCCGCTGCCAGCACAAAGATGATCATGACCGCCACCAGCAGGCCGAGAGAGCCTTCGATTGCGCTTCCAATCACGGCCGCGATCTCATCGACGTTCTCGATCTCTTGCGACGATGAAGCCAGATCGGATAACGTGGGTACGATCGGCAACAATACCGCGAGAACCGCTACGGACATCAGCAGGCCGATGACCACGACGTTGAGCACGAAGGGGATGGCCAGGTTGAGGTTGCGCTTCCAGGTATCGAACCCCTTCCCAATCAGGGCCCCAATGTCTTCATACATGCAATGCCCTCTATACTCAAACGGTTATATATCTTTCCAACCGACACCGCCGTCGATCCTCTGCCCCATTGTTTACTTGTCAGATCACCTGGACAAATCCCACAGGTCATCTCCTACGTGATGAATCGATCTGACCACCTTCCCCGTTCCATGCATCTCCGTCCCCGGGACGAGGGCCTGACCGATGGCCAAGGGCTTTCGGTGCCTCTCTTCCATCACCACCACCATATCTCCCGGAACGATCTTCGGGTCGGCCTCCACCACCCCGGGAGCCATCACGTCTGCGCCGTTCACGATGTAGCTAACCGCTCCCGAGTCCACGACAACCAACCTATCCTTGGGACAGAGCTCTATCGCGCCACGAATGGTGAAGAACGGTTCGTTCTTGAAGATCAGGAGGAAAGGCTTTCCATCTACGAAGATAAGATTCGGCCCCTGGTCTGTCTCGGCAATCTCCAGGACAGATCCTCGCAGAGCGGATACATCCCCGACCAAGGGTTCAATAATCCTGGATATCTTCTTGGCATCGCTCCCCTTGAGATGGTGCCTGGATTTGACGTTCATTGTCTAGATGTTTCCCGATAGGTTTAAATACGCAACGAGCGAGTCTGGCATATAGCTGTTGTATTTATGACTGGAGAGAGGCCGATGGCTCAGAGACCCCTTGATATTTTAAACGAATCACTAAATGAACCCGTAATAGTCAAGCTCAAGGACGGGAGAACGTTTCGCGGCGAGCTCATGGGTTACGACATACACATGAACCTGGTGCTCGATGACACCGAATACATCGAAGACGGAGAGGCCGCACAGAAGTTGGGTACGGTCGTCGTCCGTGGGGACAACGTAGTATACATTTCACCCTGAGGTGCATTTAAATGAGTAAGGGAACTCCCTCAATGGGCAAGCGTCAAAAGAAGACGCATATCAAGTGCCGCCGGTGTGGAAACGTTTCGTTCAATTACCACACGAAGACTTGTGCGTCCTGCGGCTTCGGTAGGACGAAGAAGCTCCGAAGTTACAACTGGCATAAGAAGAACTGTTGCTGATGGTGGAGGTCCAGGTGCACGACATGTGCGGCGTAGTCGGGGTCTGTTCCAAAGATCCCTGCCGCAACGTGGCTAGGTCGGTGTACTATGCGCTTTACGCACTCCAGCATCGAGGTCAAGAGTCGGCCGGCATCTCGGTATATGACGGAAAGATCGTTCGCACCGAGAAGGCGATGGGCCTGGTCTCGGAGATATTCGATAACGCACGGATCAACAAGCTCACCGGACCAACAGGCATAGGCCACGTCAGATATTCTACTACAGGCGAATCGACGATCACGAACAGCCAACCTCTTCTGGTCAGGTACAAAGATGGCGCAATCGCTATCGCTCACAACGGAAACCTGGTCAACGCCGGAAAGCTCAAGGAAGAGCTGGAGGCGATGGGGAGGATCTTCCATACCACCTCTGACACGGAGGTGATAGCCCATCTCTTCATGAAGGAGTTGCTGTCGCAAGAGGAACCTGTGAATGCGGTCCGTGCCATCATGCGGAAGATAGTGGGCGCATATTCAGTAGTCATCCTTATCGGAGATGTCATAATCGGGTTTCGCGATCCTCTGGGGATCAAACCGCTTTGCATCGGCAAGACAGATACCGAGATGATCGTGGCCTCGGAGAGCGTGGCCATAGATACCCTGAACGGGGAGCTAATCGGAGACGTCAAGCCGGGGGAGATGGTGATGATCAAAAATGGCGATATCCGGAAGTATCAGATCACACACCATCAGTGTCCTGCTCAGTGCGTATTTGAGTACATATACTTCGCCAGACCAGATAGTATCCTGGACGGAAAGCTGGTCTACGATGCCAGGATCAAGATCGGAGCCAACCTGGCAGACGAGCACCCCTCAGAGGCAGACACGGTGACTCCAGTTCCCGATTCGGGCATAACTTTTGCCATAGGGTACCACCAGCGTTCCGATATCAAGTACTGCGAGTGCCTGATGAAAAACAGATACATCGGGCGGACCTTCATCATGCCCGGCCAGGAGATGAGAGAGACCGCAGTCAGGCTCAAGATGAACACCATAAAGCCCAACATCGAGGGCAACCGGATAATCATGGTGGACGACAGCATCGTCAGAGGCACCACCAGCAGGCGGATCGTGGACATGGTCTGGAGGGCCGGGGCGAAAGAGGTTCATGTCAGGATCGGCAGCCCACCCATCGTGGCCCCCTGCTACATGGGGATAAACATGGCCACCAGGGAGGAGCTGATAGCGGCCTACAAAACCGTAGCCGGGGTGGAGGCCGTGATAGGTGCAGACTCGTTAGGTCACATCAGCCATGAGGGGCTAGTGGATGCCATAGGCATACCCAAAGAACGGCTCTGCATGGGATGTCTTACAGGGGTATACCCTCTGGAGATACCTGGTGAGAAGTGCCACCTGGCACAGGCCAAGATAACAGAATACATCTGCGAATGAACAACGTTTTATCCAAAGGTGCCGGAAGGCCCGGTTCGGCGAAGGCATATATACCTTTCTTCTCCTAAACGCTAGGGTCTAGGTGATTATATATGAGAAAAATTAGAGCAGGTGTTCTCGGCGCAACCGGCGCAGTAGGACAGCGTTTCATCGAACAACTACAGAACCATCCGTGGTTCGAGCTGACCAGCTTGGCCGCCTCCCAGCGAAGCGCTGGCAAGAAGTATCGCAACGCTGCAAGATGGCGGTTGGAGCACGAGCTGCCCACCGAGGTGGGGGAGATGGATGTGGTGAGCGTCGATCCCGATATCGTGGACGCTGATGTGGTATTCTCTGCCCTGCCCACCGACAAGGCCAAAAAAGTCGAGGCAGATTTTGCAAAGGCTGGTTTTGTGGTGGCAAGCAACGCCAGTGCCTACCGGTTCGAAGATGACGTTCCCCTGATGATCCCCGAGTGCAACCCGGAGCATATCGGGCTGATTGATCTGCAGCGTGAGCGCAGGGGCTGGGAGGGGTACATCGTCACCAACCCCAACTGTACCACCATCATGTTCACCCTCACCCTCAAACCCCTCATGGAGATGGAGATCCAGAGGGTGATGATCGCCTCCATGCAGGCGGTGAGCGGCGCAGGTTATGATGGCGTACCGGCGATGGCCATACTTGGCAACGTCCTACCCTACATACCAGGCGAAGAAGAGAAGGTAGAGCTGGA
>CAYQFP010000063.1:0-1927 GCA_964416865.1 uncultured Methanotrichaceae archaeon | reverse complement strand
ACGGCATGAGCGTCACCGTGGGCAGGATACGGGAAGGCATCCGTTACATGGTGATGGGGCACAACACCATCAGGGGAGCGGCGGGAGCAAGCGTCCTGAACGCGGAGCTACTTCACAAGAAAGGTCTGCTCTGAATGCTGATAATCGCCTGGGAAGTTACTGCCGCCTGCAACCTACGCTGCGAGTACTGTCGCGCCTCGGCCACGGAAGAACCCGACGAAGACGAGCTGAGCTATGAAGAGGCACTCCACTTCATAGATGAGGTAGCTCCGCTATCTCCTATGATCATACTGAGCGGCGGTGAGCCCCTTCTCCGCCCGGACATATTCCGGCTGGCGGAGTATGCCTCCTGTAAGGGGGTCAAGGTGGCGCTGGCCACCAACGGGATCTTGCTGTCCCCCTTGACCGTGGAGAAGATCGCCAGATCAGGCATAAGGCGGGTGAGCATCAGCCTGGATGGGGTCGATCCAGACACCCACGATGCCAGCCGGGGCAAAGGCACCTACGAGCGGACCTTGGTGGGGATAGAGAACCTCAGAGGCCAGGTCCCCTTCCAGATCAACATGACCATCACCAGGAAAAACTTCCGCCAGGTGGAAGCTATGATGGACCTGGCCAAAGATCTGGGCGCGGTCGCCCTTCATCTATTCTTTCTGGTTCCCACCGGCAGGGGCAGAGAAGAAGAGCTGATCACGCCCGGGGAAGAAGAGGAACTCCTCCGCCGGGTGGCCAGCGAGAGCGAAAGGAGAACGATGGAGATCAAGGTCACCTGCGCGCCCCAGTATGCCAGGATCGCCGGGGGCGGGTCGAAGAAGATGGGGAGTAATTGTCTTGCCGGGACAGGCTTCGTCTTCGTCTCCCGGAAGGGTGACGTTTGTCCCTGCGGTTATCTTCCTGTGGTGGTGGGAAACGTCCGAGAGAAGAGGTTCACCGATATCTGGGAAACCTCTCCGGTGTTCAAGGAGTTGCGCGCCCGGGATCTGAAAGGGCGATGCGGAGAGTGCTCTTACCGTCTAGTCTGCGGCGGATGCCGGGCCAGGGCTTACGCCTATACCGGCGACTACCTGGAGTCTGACCCCCTATGTCCTTTCGGAGAGGATTGATATGAAGCTGGATGATCTGGACAGGCGGATACTGATCCACATCCAGGAAGAGTTCCCCTTATCGGAAAGACCCTTTCAGGCGCTGGGCGAAGCTCTGGGCGCAGATGAAGACGAGGTGATCAGGAGGATCAAACGGCTCCGGGACGAAGGGATAATCAGGAGGATTGGCCCTATACTGGACCCGAAGCGGCTGGGGCGCAGCGGGGTCTTGGTAGCGCTGCCCGTTCCTGCGGATCGTATCGATGAGGTGGCTGATGTGGTGAACCGGTACCCGGAGATCTCGCACAACTATCTCCGTCCCGGCCATGCCGAGTACAACATGTGGTTCACGGTATCGGCCTCCGATGAGCGGATCGTGGCTATCCTAGAGGAGATCGAAGACGAGACCGGACTGGAGCAGCTGAATCTTCCCACGATGCGCATATTCAAGATCGGGGTGCGGTTCGAGATACCGGAATGATCTAATCCTGCATGACGCAGAAGATTAAAACCAGGAGACCATAGAAGTGGTCGATGATATCTGAAGAGTACGATCTTGACAGGTTCATAGAGGAGATCAAAGACCTGACATACCACGAGGTTCTCACCTTCACATTGAAAGAGGGTTACGCCTCCGATGACGTCTTGGTCCACAAGAAGAGAGATGGCGCATCCGAAGAGGAGATCCAGCGAGTCTCGGTGTACAACAAGGCCCTACACGACATCATATTCTTGCTCCAAGTCGGCCAGATGCCCGATCTCGTCTCAGACAGGGAACGGGACAACTACAACAAGTTCTGCCAGGTGGCCCAGAATCTGGTAGATAAAGGAGAGCTGCTGCCCAA
>CAYQFP010000062.1:0-8950 GCA_964416865.1 uncultured Methanotrichaceae archaeon | reverse complement strand
TATCCGATGCGCAAGACGCTCCCAGCCCAAGAAAACGCTGGCCTTGTAGCAGATGGCTTATCTATTGATTAAAAACCATTATCAAGCGATTGAATTTCAACCGCGAATGAACGCTAATGAACGCTAATATTTCGTTTAATTCGCGTTCATTCGCGGTTTTACCCTCCAATTTTGACGATCTGGCCGCGCTCGACCACGATCATGCTCTTTTATTATTGACGATTTTGGAGGGGGGTCAGGAATGGGAAATTAATGGTAGAAACTAGATAATAATAATAATGTTGATGGACAAAACCGTTCATCGAGCCCAGAAGGTACTCGTCTTCCGTTTTATACCTAAGAAATCGTCCAAGACTTCCGTTTCATCCTCAGAAAGCTTTGATTTTAGCTCAGTCTCGAGGATATTGGCGTGCTTCTCCGGTATGTTCACGTAGAGCACGTCACCCTCATGGATCTGCCTTCCCACTACGGGCCCGTCTATGGAGATCGCAACTTCCATCCCCATGCTTGCTGACCCGATGTTCTCGCCATGCTCCTGCACGCCCTTGACAACACCCACCACGGCGCCGTCCACCCTTATCAGAGAGACGTTGGTTCTGACCACACCCCCGATCACCTGAACCCCCACCACCGCAGGTTTGCTCTGCCGAAACATACAGTCTGGCATCAGCCGGACGGCACCGGGTCTGATTATGGCCTGGAGCCTCTCCTGCTCCATCTTCATCTCCTCGTCGCTCACCCAGTCCTCATAGCTATCGATCAGGCGGTAGATTACATCGCTGTGGAAAACAGGGACGTCCTTGTTCTGCACCTCGACCAGGGCGTCCGGAAGGATCTTCACATTGAACCCCAGGAGCGCTGAGTAAAGAGGATCCTGTATGGCCGCAGCCCTGATCACGTCCCTCCGGGTTATGGGACCGACGTCGGCGCTATGGATGGGAACATCTTTGGAATTTAGCTCGCTCACGAGGGCCTCCAGAGACCCGATGGTGTCTGCCTTCAAGATGACCCCCACGGTCTCTGTGTTCACCCTGACCGCCTCCAGCTCGGACTTTATCTCACTGGCGACCTCCTCGACGTCTTCCGACCGATCTACGACGCGGATGGACGATCCTGACAGAGCGCTCTCGATATTAGGTGCCGATACTTTCACACCGCTCGCGGCCACCACGTGCTTCTCCGGAAGGAAACGCTCTTCGCTCCTTATCTCTGCCATGGGTCTTGGCTTGAGGAGCGCTCTTATCCTGGTAACCACCGGATCGCGCATGGTACCCACCACGATGGTATCGCCGGTATGAAACTCACCCTCGTAGAGGATCACATCCAAGGTCGTTCCCAGGCCCTTCTCTTCTTTTACCTCCAGTATGGTGCCCACACCCGGACCGCTGGCCCTGACCCTGAGGTTATCTTTCAGGAACCGCTGGGCCAGACCTAAGAGAACCATGAGAAGATCCGGAACCCCTTCGCCGGTGACTGCGCTGAGGGGTATGACCCCTATGTTCTTGGTGAAATCGCCGATCCTGTCGTACCGATCTGATATGAAACCATGCTTGTAGAGGGCTCCTATCAGCTCGTACGTCCTGGTCTCCAGCTCTCTGGCCACCTTCTCGCTCTGGTTTGCCAGGCTCTTGACCAGGGGCGCCCCCTCTAATGACTGCCACCCCGGTATCTTGTCGATCTTATTAGCCGCGACTATAAACGGAGTCTGATAACGCTTCAGGATACTTAGAGACTCGATCGTCTGCGGCTGGAACCCCTCGTTCACGTCCACTATAAGCACCGCCAGGTCGGCCAGCGATCCTCCCCTGGATCGAAGCGAGGAAAAAGAGTGATGTCCAGGAGTATCTATGAAGAGCAGACCAGGCACCTGGAAATCGCCCTGAAATAGAGGTCCGCAGACGTCTTTGATCACGTCCAGCGGGATCTCGGTGGCCCCTATGTGCTGGGTTATGGCACCCGCTTCACCGTCGGCGATGGCGGTACCCCTTATCGTATCTAGGAGCGTGGTCTTGCCATGATCCACATGACCCATAACGCATACTATGGGCGTCCTCAGGTTCGACTCCGGAGCCGATCTCTTATTCTTTTTCGCCAGCTTGCCCTTCTTCAACTTCTGCTTCATACCGAATCCCGTCCGGATCCCTTTTTCATAGGCTTTTCTTCGTGCAACGCCTTAATCCGGTGTACATGCCGCAGCCTTGGACGATTTCTCCAGATCGGACCTGATCTGACCTATTCGTATAGCCAAGCCTCGTCTATTCGAGAATAACCGATCATCTCCAGCACCTCGAAGTGGAGAGTTATCTCCCGCTCCGCAGATGCTGGCGAATCCGAGCCATGGACCACGTTCCGACCGGTGTCCAGCCCGAAGTCGCCCCTAATAGTTCCCGGCAGCGCCTCGGTGGGATTGGTTGCCCCGTTGATCCTCCTGATCTCCGAGATGGCATCCTTCCCTTCGACCACCATGGGAACCGAGGGCCCCGAGATTATAAAGTCTACCAGGTCTTTGAAGAAGGGCTTCTCCCTGTGCTCGGCATAATGTTCTTCTGCCGTCGCCTGGTCGAGTCTTCTCATCTTCATGGCCACGATCTTGAGACCTTTATCCTCGACACGCTGGATGATCTTCCCCACTAGGCCCCGCTGAACCCCGTCGGGCTTGATCATGAAGAAGGTCCTCTCCATGGCCTACCACCCCTTCTTGGCCCATTCTACACGCCTGGGAACCCGGCCCAGCTTCATGTTCTTCTCGCACTTGGAAGAGCAGAAGTAGTAGACAGTGCCGTCTCTCCTGGCGTAGAGCTTTCCCGTTCCCGGCTCGATGATCTTGTTGCAGAAAGAGCACATTCTCTCTTCCATGACATTCACCTAGTCGTCAGCTTCTTGGCCTCTCTGGCGGTCTCCAGAAGCATGAGAACGTCGCCCATCCGGAGGGGACCTACACAGTTTCGGGTGATTATCCTGCCCTTGTTGCTACCATCCAGAATCCTGCATTTTATCTGGGTGGCCTCACCATGCATGCCGGTGTTGCCGATGATCTCTATGATCTCGGCAGGAACCCCATCATACTCGCTTGCCATCTTGCAACCACCTACTTCAGTGCCTGCACCTTCTGGACGATCTCTTCCACCAGGCTCTTGGCCTTACCAGGCTCTACGATCGCCGCGGCGGCGCTTTTCACGCCCAGCCCACAGGCCAAGCCAACCTCGGTCTGCTTCTTGACGTATATGTAAGGGGTCTTCTTCTCTTCGCAGAGCGGCGGGATGTGAGCTACGATCTCAGGGGGCTCGACGTCTTCGCCCACGATAACCAGCTTTGCCACCCCGCGCTCGATTGCCTTGGTAGCCTCGTTCGTCCCTTTCTTCACGCTGCCTGTATCACGAGCCAGCTCGAGAGCCTCAATAGACTGGGAAGCCAGTTCTGCCGGAACATCAAATCTAACATATATCGGTCTTGCCATAACTTGTTTCTCCTTCAGGGCAGGTGCCCATCATCATTCATCGTAAAAATTGCCAAAACGGCTTTAGGTGATGGCACATCTTCCGGCGTAAAAAGGTTGCGCTATGGAGCTGTCAGCGCCGAGAGCAACTCCGTCAGCTTCGCGCCGTCTACTTGACCCCTGACCACGACCAGATCATCACCGGGCGAGAACTCCAAGCCATACTCCTCTGCTATGTCTCTGACCATCCTCTCCGTATCTCCGTTAGGAGATCGGAACTTTGCGGTCAGAACGTAGCCCTCGTCGGACGGGCTTGCGCCCAGGTAGTACTCCAGGTAGCCGCCGCCCATGGGCAAGAGAGCTTCGATATCCTTATCCGTAGCGCCTCCACCCAGAGCCGATACCTGGAGGTCGGCGCACTCGTCGTAAGGGAGAGTAAAGTCGTAACTGGTAGGCAAATCGTTAGATATTACATCCAGCACATTCTCGACAGACTTCAAAGGACCGAAGAGGACAGGCATACCCATGACCTTGAACAGATCTTCGTCGAGGGGGATCATCTGGTAACCATCGTGGTATATGGCCAGTCCATAGGTGCCCAGCGGATAGGGCTTGACCCAATGGAGCTCGGCCCACCCGTTGTCGAAGAAGGCCCAGGATAAGCGCTCGATCTTCGACGGATATAGGGTGCCTGGGCTGCCATACAGCATGCCCAAAGATGGCGGAAGGGCAAACCTTGCGGCGTCGATCAGCTCTTGCGAGGTGTTCAGGTCTATCCAGTAGGCAAAGACCAGGTCCTCTGGATACATACCCAGTGCGTCACCGATCCCCAGGAAGTCCCAGTCGATCAGCCGCCCGTCTACACCGAACACTTCAGGAGACCATGCCGATCCGGTCGACTCCACCTCGTCAGAGTCACCACCTCTCATCACGAAGCCTGCAAAGGAGGAGAATATCATCAACCCCGCTATGAAAGCCACGGAGATGGTTGCCAACGTCTTCTGATTCATCGAGATTGGGGTGAACGACCATCTTATTTAACTTTTGGTCGCGAGCGATCCCACCCTTCGGGCATGAGACTGAGTATCATGAGCATTTAATTGAAAAGAGGATCGTCCTGGTTGTAGCTTCTGTTCAGCTCGATGGCGATCTCCGCCTTCTGGAGCTCCCTTCCCAGGTATCCTGCATGATCCAGCCGGGTCACCAGACCTCGATCGATCAGGGTGTTTAAGACATCTATGGCACGTTTCCCTACGACGGTGGTCTTCTGATGCTCGGCCACGATCCTGCCGCCAGCCACCCCTATCTTGAAGCTCCCGGCAGGGTCTATCTCCCACCGGTAGTCGGCCTCCGCGACCTCGAAAACCTCCGGCAGGATCGCCTCGAACCGACGTCGTTTCTCTTTGAGTATTAGAAGGTCGATGCCCAGGTCCTTGGGCGAGGTCCTTCTGGACCCTGCAAGGGCCATCATTTCGGAGGCCGTTCTGAGCTCCCCGACGCTTCCCTTCGCCTTCTCGCTGTACTCCGGGGTGAAGAGGATGCTTGCACCCACCTCGGACCCGATGGCCGTCATCAACCCGTTCACCCCAGGAGAGTCAGCGTCCAGCAGCTCTGTGACGTTACCCACCCCCAAGAATATAGGGATCTCTGGATGATACCGGTGGAACTCCAGGTAGCTCTTCACCGACTCAGCCAAGCCCAGGAGAGGCGGACTCAGGATGGAATCTGCCATGACCTTTGCCCCCAGAGCCTCGGCAGATGCCAGATTCTCTTCGAGACTCGATCTTGGCCCAGGTATGACCACCGCAGGCACCCCCTCGCGGGCCAGCAAGGGCCCCACGACCTCCAGGTTATCGCCGTTGAGGCTCAAGATCAGGTCCGCTCCTGCGCAGACCCCGGCCCTGATCAGGTCGGGCCTGACGGTGTCCACGCTCACCGGCAGATCGGTTGCAGACTTTGCCACCACCACCGCTGCCGCCACCTCATCGGGGGTGGCGTCCAGTGGGGTTCCCAGATCGATCATGTCCGCCCCTTTTCTTTCGTACTCCACCACCTTCTCGAACAGTCCTCGATCGCCCAGCCTGGTGGCGTCTACTATCTCGGCCAGAACTTTCATCCTGCTCTGGCCCCCTACCTTTACCCCCTTTATGATCAAGGCAGGCACGGCCGATGCCTCCAGCTCGTCCAGCAGAACCAAGGCATCCTCCCGGATCTGGTCTTTCAGGAGGACGCAAGCGGGAACCGTGGTGGATAGCTCGACGGTGTCCAGGTTCTTGATCACATATCCCAGGTCGGCGGCATGTTTGGAGCCCAGCCGGATCGTGGTCTTCAGCGCCCTCTCCACTGGGCCGAAGTCTGAGGTTATGGCACCCGGTATCAGTATCAGGTCGTAGCCCCGGGGCGCGGCCTCTCTGAGCATCTCCGGGGTTATGAACGAGGCGACGTCCACGTCCATGACCAAGACGTCGACGCCGCTGACCGACTCCATTACCATATCCTCGGCGAGACGACCGGTGACCACCAGGACCTTCATTATCTGGTAGGTTGCCAACCTCAGCCTAAAACACTGTCGGCGAGTAAATAATATTCTGTGTCGCATATAACAAAATTTTGGTAACGCCGCTCATCCGGCATAGGGTAGTGCATTTTCAACGGGTGGATGTTTTTCGGAAAATACGATGCCGAGGCTGGTTTTAGGCAGAAACATATTCAATCGAGATCATCGATAAAAACGTTACTGTGGGGATATCTTTAATGATTCTCTCATAAAACACCAACCAAACTCAAGGTCACTATCTGCTCACTCTATATACCTTGCTTCGGTGTCCGATTCGTAGAACAAGTATTCCATCCTTGGTTTTGGCGTATATGATGCGGTAATCACCTATGCGATACTTAAACAACCCTTTGAATTGGGCTGAAAGAGGGACACCACGATCCGGATCCGCGCCCAGGTCCTTCTCCACCTGATGAAGGATCCGCTCAGCCGATCTCGTATTTAGTTTTTTCAAATCCTTACTAACTGATGACTTATATTCAACTTTATAAGTCAAGACGCTTCCTCATTTTCTCATTTGAGATAATATCATCATCCTTATCTCTCAGGCGTTCCAGAGCCACGAGATAGTCCGCATACTCATCCAAATAAGACTCCACTGCCTTACAGATTATATACGTCTTAGAACGTTCAATAACAGACGCCAAATCCTCTAATTCATGAACAACCTCATCAGGCAAACGAACCGAAACTGCGATGGACACAATTATCACCGATGTAATACACATCACTACAAGTATATCAACGTATTGCAAATAGCGAGGATCCCCAAAATGGGGAATTATATCACACCGTTGACGACATGTGATGGACACGAACCAGATCAGTTTTCAACATATGCCCTCACCGCCTCCGCCAATACGTCATCACGAAAGTACCTGCTCAAGTCATAGGGGGTTCTTTGATCGACCTTACACCCGCCGAACTATCCAGAAAAATCATCTGGCGAACCGATGTCGGCAAATCGCCGCTCGACTATCGCCAGCCATCATCTCAGGACTGTGATGACGGCGGTAGAAGACCGTACTTTTATTATCCCACGAAAGTCTTCTTACAGGTCCTACACTGGTAACGCTGTGTGCCCTTGGCAGTCCTACCGAACTTGACGATGTTGCCGTGATTTAATTTGGCATAGTCGGGACATTCTTTGTTCCAGCAGAACGAGCTGGGGTGAACAAGTTGATTGGTCTCCATTGCATCTCCCAACAGTATGATTGGGGGTGATAACATTTCAACTTAATTGAGGTGGACTACCAGACAATTGACTACCACAAATTAGATATTCGAAGGAGTAATAAATAACGCAGATTCTATGCAAATACTCGATAAAGAAATATTCAAGGTGGCGGAAATTCGTTTCTCACAAGAAGGTAAAGTGAAGGAAAGTGAATCGGCCACAGGTTTTTTCTATAAATATGATAATCAATTTTATTTTATTACGAATAAACATGTCGTGATTGACGAGAAAGAAAATCACTGCCCGGATAAACTTCACCTAAGGTTGCATGTCAATGAAAATGATCTTAGCCAAAACAGAGTCTATAACGTATCTCTCTATGACGAGGAACGTGAAAAATTATGGCTTGAACATCCAACTGAAGAGTGGCAAGTTGACGTAGTGGCTGTGCCTGTTGAAGTTGATGATTGGACTCCTAAGCCCCACATAGAGCCATTCAGCAAGGATGATGATATATCGAAACACTCTCGTGATATTCCAATTGGTGAAGATCTTATTGTAATCGGATATCCGCAAGGAGTTCATGATTCGATACATAACACACCCATAATCCGCAGTGCAATTCTGGCAACAATGTATCCTCTGCATTTTTGCGACTCGCCAGGAGTTCTTATTGATTCTCGCCTACATGAGGGCTCAAGTGGAAGTCCGGTTCTGACCAAGCCCGGGGCTTTTTACCGCACAACTAGTGGAAAGGTAGTGCCAAATCTTGATCGGAGAAGAACTTATAAAAGATATCTGGTGGGAATACACTCACATACTTATAATCCTATCGACTTAAATGGTGGCCGAGATGATGGTAATATTCGTACGCTCAAGCAGAGAGTAAGCAAACTTGAAGACAAAATACATCAAGATAATTTTTTAGGCCTGAACTTTGTTTGGTTTTCATGGCTAATTCCAGAAATCATCAATCAACGTGCGATAGCACCAAAGCGAACGATAGTGAGCGGAGAGTAATGCGATGGTATATCCTAAAATAAAAGGAATGATATATTTGTTGTTATAAACAAATGTCCGGCAATTCTTGTTAATTGTCTTCTCCTCTATTTTACTCGAAATGAATTTACCTACATAAATTGCCATGATAGATAATAAAGTTAATGCTGTCATGACACCCATTAGATCCATTAAACCATTGTATTGAGTTGCAAATAACCCAGAAGCAATTTGTGTTTTATCGCCCCATTCTGCTAAAAAAATCAGAGCAAAACCCGAATAGAATGGGATTTTAAAATAGTATTTACTTTTATATTTACATTCGACTTCTTCTTCTTCCGCCCTCATAATCAAGATTCCGAAAATTATGAAAATTGCGCCAGATGATATTTTTATTGCGCTTGTGGATATGATATTTGTAATCCATTGCCCTGCTAAAATTGCAATTCCATCAACCACTAAAAACGCCAGCATTACACCAAGTAATAAGTGTAGATGCTTTTTTGTTTTTGAAGACAAAAGCAAAACTGATAGCTGAGTTTTATCACCAAATTCTGCTAAACCAACTACAATTAGAGAGATTAATATATCTTTTAACATAATGATAGATATTTTCTCCTTGTTCTTATATTTATTGAATACGTGCCCCAGGCCCTCCGCACCTATATCAGCCCCATCTCCGACAGCCTCTTGGGAAGATACTCCTTTGTCACGAAATCCAGACCTTTCCCCGCAAAGGCCTGCTGCTCGGCCTTCTTCATCAGCTTGATCTGGAGCTTGA
>CAYQFP010000061.1:0-8963 GCA_964416865.1 uncultured Methanotrichaceae archaeon | reverse complement strand
GCCAGCTCTGCCGCACTCAGGCAAACATCCTCCAGCTCCCCCAGATCTCTGCGCCGGCTGGAGTACTCGGATATCAGCGATCCCAGAAGTGCGAGAGACCAGGCGAATAGGAGAAGAAGGGCCACTATCACCGGATAGAGGAGCGCGGTAGAGAAGACGAAGAGAACGTTTACTATCTCGACGTAGACGCTCAAAGGGTGACCCCCACCCTCCTGCCGACGAACCCGGATACGACCAGGGCCGCGATGATGAGGTATGAGACGATAAGGTCAGAGGAAGGAACGGTCGCCGGGACGAAGATGGTCGCCTGGGTCTTCAGGTAGGCCGGGATTATCAATATGGAAAGTATGTAGAACAAACCTACGAATATCATCACGTTGCCCATGGTGGAAGGCGTCTTTCCCACCCAGCCCATGCAGGTAGATAAAGTCACGATGGTGACGAAGAATACCATGCCCACGAGAGCGCCTACCTTCCAGGGGGCGAACTCCAGGAGGCCGGCCAGCACGCTACAGGAGAGAAAGGTAGCGGCCATGCAGGCCGGACAGGGTACGGAGAGAACCCAGAAGGTCTTGCGGCTGAGGTCGTGGCCGTGTTGGTTCCACTCCCTGGCGGTTACCACGCCCACCGCCACCAGCAAGAGAGCGATTATCATGTGCATCGTCACCCCCAGGTTCAACAGGCTCGTCAAGGTCTCTTCCGGTATTAGATCGATGGCCGTCCCCATGAGAAGAGATAGGACCAGATACCCCGATGCGATGACGAGCGTCTCTTTGCGGTTCAGACTGGCAAGCCCGCATCCCAGGCTGACCTTGAGCGCGAATATGATGATGCCGATCAGTACGCCAGATGCAACGATCCATGTAATATCCAAAGGTGACACCTACCAAACACAATTGATCAAAGATCAACTTTACATGATATAACCCTTACGCAAGCCAAGACGCATAAGCCAAGAATTTTTTGTGTTCACCTGTTCCTCCAGAACCCCACCCCGATCACTATGAGCATGAAAAGCACCAGCAAGATCCCCATGAGAGGCATCCCGGAGGCGGATGGCATGGAACTCGTTTCCTCCACAGGCTCCATCACGTACCCGGTCACCTCGTCCATCGCAGACTCGGCCGTCGCCTCGGCCGGCCTCTCTGCAGAGGATCCCACGCCGGAGATCCTGGTCTGGTTGGCCACTCCCGATGAAGACGGCCGGTAAGGATGCCTGCTGGCCCCCTCGCCCTTAGCCTTGCCGGAGCTGGACTTCGTCGCCTCGGTGCCGGTGAGGACGCCTTGCATGTACTCTCTGAGGAGGGGGTTACCGCAGGTGTGGTGGCAGCAGGTGACATCATTATCGACCACGGATTCGGTGTATTCTTCCACGAGGTTCTGAAGCGTCTCATCGGACGCATCCCAGTAGTTCTTCCTTGCGGTTTCGATCATCCGTGCGGTTATGGATTGATATTGATACGGATTTTCGGTTTTGAGAAACTCATCCAGACCGATATTGTATTTGTCATTGACGTATATGTCGTAGATCTCATCCCAGTCTGAATCTGTGACCATGTCCGGCGTCGTCACGTCCCATCCCCACATATATTCGGTGAATTTCATAAACTGTCTTGCACCAGCATAGTCGCATTCCATCATACCTGTTATCCATTTAGGATTGAAGTACCGCGCTCGCAGCTCTGTTCTGAAGGCTTCGTTCAGCGTGATGATCTGGGGATTATCAACGCTCTCCAGGCTGGCTATGTACATCGCTGGATCTGCCCCTGTCAGTGACCGCACTGCAAGTTCGATTCCTCCAAGGTAACCGTAATAATCATCGCCATCGACAATCCCAAAGAGGTTTGTAGAGTCGCTATGTACGGCCGCATCGATATCCATTAGGTTCATCGTGAAAACGTCTTCATAACAATCGCCCCACATATCTCTTCCATATATATGGGACGTTCTGGATATGAAAAGGTCAGCAAGTTTGGATTCGTTGTCCCACGTATTGCTTGCAGCTATTGCTTCTGGCATTCCGTTTCCATAAGCTCCAGGTGCTTCGCTGAATATCCTCGATCTAGAAATGTAATGTGCTGTACTGTTATCGTATCCGCTGGCGATGAGTTCATCCTCCATTGTCAGAGAGTTCCACCTCACGTAGTTCGTTTCATTGGTCTCGTTGAGCTCTGCAACCGTTCGGACAGCCTCATCGATCAGCCCAAGCTGATACGGGAACGTATCCCTATACAGTCCGGAAGATTGGATGATTACATCAACCCTGGGGTGGTTCATCTCTTCCAGTGGAGTTACATTAAAGCCGGTGATCACACCCCTGCCTCGTATGGGTTTTACACCAAGCAGTGCATGTATCTGAGCTTCCATGAGTCCATGATGACGCATCGTCTCCATAGCCCAGAGAGTATACGACACTTTTTCCGGATATGTGCCGTTATTGTTCTTGTAATAATCCTCGATCAGCTGGTCTGCAAGGATTTCGCCCATGGTTGTGGTTTCCTCATCAGGGATCTTCCTCTGGTCGAAACTATAGAAGTTTCTGCCGGTAGGCAACGCCTCAGGGTTACGTATGGGATCATTTCCGGGCCCTGGTTCGACATACTCTGCATCGAGGGCACGCAGCGTCTGGTCGATCTCACGCGTCGTCTGGCTCAGATGATCTGAATATTCCAGTGCCAGGTTGAGATCGGCTGATATGCTATCATCAGCATCTGTCAGGTTGAGCACCTCAAGCTGGGCAGAGGATATGTTCTTTCCATCAAGCAGCGTTGCATTCAAAAGTTCGATTGCATAAGCATTCGCAGCATTTTCCCAGTCTTCCTCGTCTCCCCCATCTTTCGGGATTACATTGTAGATATGATAGACGAAATCGCTGTGCAACATTGATTTTACCATACATACCAGTTTTTCATCATTTGGAGCGATACCAAATGTATGGACCCCATAGGGCATCAGCGTGGACTGTAGTTTATGCAAATAGTTGTGAACATCGTTTCCAATGAAATCTCCAAATTCATCCTCCGTCATCGCCCTCAGTTCATCTGTAGTTATGCCGAGGTCGTTTTCCATCGTGAGATTTTCATAAAGTCCGGTGGTGCTGTTGCGGTAAAGGGCCATCATTGCGGTATCGTTGGCACTCTTGGCATCTTCGTAATTGTGTATCTTTTCGTGCATCGCTGCCAGGTCCCCATAGATACCCGCCTCTATTATCGGGGGCGTCAGGTGGTCTATGATTACCGCATTGCCGCGGCGTTTGGCCTGGGTACCCTCACCCACATTATCCATGATGTATGGGTATATCACAGGTGTATCGTTCACCATGATGGCCGAATAGTCGTATCTCCACAGGCCTACCTCCTTTCCCGGGAACCATTCCTGGGTTCCATGGGTGCCAAAGTGGATTATGGCATCGGCATCATAGACGTTGTTGATCCAGAAATAAGTTGCAAGATACTGGTGCGTTGGCGGTATCGACTTGTTGTGATATACGAGCGATTCGTCAGAGAGCCAGGCTTTGGTCGGCTGGGGGATGAAATTGACGTTTCCAAGCTGCACCGTGGGGACTACAAAGTTGCCTTCATAGACCATGATGTCACCAGGTGCCTTGCCCCATGTTGCTTCAACATCAATACGCACGCTCTCCGGTAGAGTATTGTACCAGGAAAGATAATCGTCAACTGAGACGAGAGTGACCCTGCCCGAGTTTACAACCTTTTCAAGTTCACCGGGCGCCCAGGTGCCCACATTTCTGCTCTCTATGAAGAGGTCTATGAGCTCACTGCCATTTGGAATTGATCCGTTTCCTACATCATAACCTTCTGCTCGCATCTGCTCGAGCAGCAACGCGAAGCTGGAGGAAATGTCGAGATAACTTGCGCCGATGTCGTTTTTGCCACCCTCGTGGTTGTAATATATGATACTGACCTTCTTGTCGGCATTATCGGCTCTTCCAAGACTTGCCCAGGAAATTGCCCTGTCACATAGCCAGTCCACCTGTGGCATTAGAGGTTCATAGTAATACTGCTCAGTAGCTGGATCTTTGACATAACCTGAAACCCAGATATAATCGGTACATCCATCGATCTCAGGCTGTATAACCTGAAAAGAGATCATAATCAAGCCCAATCCCCGGACGCTCTCATTGAACTGCGAAGGCGTTTGGGAGGCATCCTCGACCGCTTTTAGCACAGGAACGTTGTACTTCTTTAAATATTCCACACCTTTTTCCTGGTCGCCATAATTCAGATAGAAACCTTTTAAGGATATTATGCAATCCACCAGTACTGTTCCATTTATTGTAAAATAATCAACATCATCTGTGCAAACCTTATAGGTGGCGTAGATGACATTACAGCCTTTGGATTCAATGTTCCTGATTATGGCATCATCGGTGGTGGCAAAGAGTGGTTGTTTTACAATATTATGAGTCGCGATTATGCCGATCGTGGGTGCAGACTCGTTATACCCGTTATCTGCATACCACTCAAGATACTCGGTGCTGTCCTTGAAAATTCTTGGAAACGCATCGGGATGATATATTCCATGATCAGGAATTTCAGGAGCAGCTACCGGAGAATATTCGATGTAGACATCCTCAAGCTCTGCTCCTATGAAGCGGAGAAAGTTCTCCATGTTGGCGTATCCATCTCTGTAAATGTAGCTATTTATTTCACTGTAAGGTGGACGGCTCATGTCGATTGTGCCAATTCCGTATACATCGCTCGTGGAATTAAGTCCGATTTGTGTGCCAGCGGCCTTGGCATTTAGGAGGGCATCCTTGAACTTTGAAAGTTCGATGTAACCGATCATGTGCAGTATGACGACATCCTGATCGGAGATGTTTGCCAGTTTTGCAGCAACCTCTTCACCATCCATACAATCCATCACGGTGACATCCAAGAGATCTGTTATGATGCTTCTCTCAGAGATTACGTTATTAAGATAATAGATGTTGGTGGGCAAGTTGGCGATGTAGGTTATGTTGGTCTTTGAGCGCAGCAGTTCAGGTTCTGGAACGGTTTCATCTGCCCACGCATCGCAAAACTTTTGTCCCATGAACTTGAGCATGTTCGCCATGTTGACCTCACCGCCCTGCACCCAGTATCTTTCGATATCGGTGAAGTTTGTTAAAGAGAGGTCGACGTTGGGCGCGGTGATGTTGGTAGAGAGGTTGTATCCTATGACCTTACTTCCAGCGGTCTTGGCATCATTTATGCTCGCATTCCAGCCCTCTGCCAGAGTCTCGTTCTGAGACTCGATAAAGATCATCGCATAGCCCGAGAAATTGAGGTCATTAGGTACGGTATCGTTCCTAGTAACGATCATTGCCTCCACCCCGGCCGCTACGCTGGGATCCGAGGCAGCGTTTTTCAGAGCAAGTTCGTTTACATCCGTGCCCAGGATGAACAAAAATTCGTTGTCATCGGTGGCGTTGTAAACCTCGAATGAAGACGATATGATCTCAGACTCTTCTGATGAAAGGTTACTCATCTCTGCCAGCGCTGGGCCCATCAGCACTGCGATCAGCAACATAGACGATAATATGAAGTTTTCGTTTCTCCACGACATCATGATCACCAGACTACTATTGTGGATCTAACGTAAATTTGGTTGATTTAAAGATTTCGGACGACTCGCAGATTGGTTGCTAACGGGAGAATGTAAACAAAAGTAAGGAGTGACCGCTTTATGCTTCCTACTGCAGGGTTACTTCCCTCTCCAGAACCCCACCCCGATCACTATGAGCATGAAAAGCACCAGCAAGATCCCCATGAGAGGCATCCCGGAGGCGGATGGCATGGAACTCGTTTCCTCCACAGGCTCCATCACGTACCCGGTCACCTCGTCCATCGCAGACTCGGCCGTCGCCTCGGCCGGCCTCTCTGCAGAGGATCCCACGCCGGAGATCCTGGTCTGGTTGGCCACTCCCGATGAAGACGGCCGGTAAGGATGCCTGCTGGCCCCCTCGCCCTTAGCCTTGCCGGAGCTGGACGTCGTCGCCTCGGTGCCGGTGAGGACGCCTTGCATGTACTCTCTAAGGAAGGGGTTACCACAGGTATGGTGGCAGCAGGCAACGCCGTACTCCTGCTTTGATTGCTCGAACTCCTCGGCCAGCTTCTTCTCCATCTCCTCGGTGGGATGCCAGTACCCCTTTCTTGAGGTCTCCAGCATCCTGGCGGTCATGGACTGATATGCATACGGGTTGTTCGCATCGAAGAACTCTTTGGTACCAAGATCATACTTGTCATTGACGTAAATATCGTAGATCTCATCCCAATCAGAATCCTTGACCATATCCGGGGTCATTGCATCCCAGCCCCACATATGCTCGGTGAACTTCATGAACTCCCTGGCGCCGGCATAGTCGTATTCCATCATCCCTGATATCCATTTTGGATTGAAGTTGCGTGCACGCAGCTCTGTCCTGAACGCCTCGTTCAGGGTGATGATCTGGGGATCATCCACACACCCCAGGTTGGCTATATACATCTCTGGATTATCCCCAGTCAGTGATCTCACCGCAAGTCCAAGTCCCCCGAGGTACTGGTAAAAATCATCGTTATCGATGACTCCGAACAGGTTCGAGGAATCACTATGTATAGCAGCGTCAACATCCATCAGGTTCATCCTGAACGCATCTTCATAGCTCTCACCCCACATGTCCTGCCCGTAAATGTTGGACATGCGTGACATGTACAGGTCTGCAAGTTTATCCTCACCGTCCCACGTCTCACTCGCGGTCACCGCGTTCGGAAGTCCGGTGCCGTATGAACCCGGGGATGCACCGAATATCCTGGACTGTGCGATCATTTGTGCTGTGCTGTTGTCGTACCCACAGGCCAGGAGCGCGTCTTCCATCAACAGGCAATTCCACCTGACATGGTTCGTCTCATTGGTCTCGTTGAGCGCCGCAATTGTTCGGACAGCCTCATCGATCAGCTCAAGCTGATACGGGAACGTATCCCTGTACAGTCCGGAAGGTGTGATGACCACATCGATCCTGGGGTGGTCCATATTCTCCTGCGAGATGACCTCAAAGCCTGTAATCCTACCCCTGCTTCGTACGGGTTCGATACCAAGCAGTGAGTATATCTGGGCTTCCATGAGTCCGTGATGACGCATCGTTTCTGTTGACCAGAGAACAAAAGCCACCTTGTTCGGATAGGTGTTGTTGTGTGTCGTATAGTACTGTTGCACCAGCTGGTCCGCAAGGATCGCACCCATGACCGTGGTTTCTGCATCCGGGAACTTTCTCTGGTCGAAACTATAGAAATTCCTGCCTGTTGGCAGAGCTTCAGGGTTCCTGATAGGATCGTTTCCGGGTCCGGGCTCTATATATCCTGCATTGAGGGCATGTAGCGTCTGGTCGATCTCACGGGAGGTCTGCCCCAGAAGAGCAGAATAGTTAAGTGCCAGATCCAGGTCAGCCGTGATCTTCGAGTCGGTGAGGTTCAGTACCTCCAACTGAGCAGCTGATACATCCGTTCCATTGAGTAATGTGGCGTTCAGAAGCTCAATTGCATGCTCCTTGGCTTTGTCCTCCCAGTCCTCCCCATCGCCGGTATCTTTGGGCACCACATTCACTATGTGCTCAATAAAATCATCGTGAAGCATTGATTTGACCATACTAACCCGTTTTGTATCCTGTGGTGCGACACCGAAGGTATGAAGCCCGAGGGGCATCAGTGTGGACTGTAGTTTATGCAGATACTCGTGGACGGTGTTTCCAACGAAGTTTTCAAAATCATCGTCCGTCATTGCCCTGAGTTCATCCAAAGTTACGTCAAGATCGTGTACCATCGAGAGGTTTTCGTAAAGTTCGATGATGCTGTTGCGATAGAATTTCATCATTGCAGTATCATTAGTACTTGCGACATCCTCGTAACTATGAATTTTTTCATGCATGGTAGCCAGATCGCCGTAGATGCCTGCCCCCATTATCGGTGGGGTCAGGTGGTCTATGATCACCGCATCGCCCCGGCGTTTGGCCTGGGTACCTTCACCCACATTGTCCATGATGTAGGGATATACCACCGGTGTATCGGCCACCATGATCGATGGATAATCATATCGCCACAGGCCAACCTCTTTCCCGGGCAGCCATTCCTGTGTGCCATGGGTACCGAA
Organism: uncultured Methanotrichaceae archaeon; assembly: GCA_964416865.1. GTDB lineage: Archaea > Halobacteriota > Methanosarcinia > Methanotrichales > Methanotrichaceae > UBA204. The sequence continues at coordinate 836 of CAYQFP010000061.1, read as the reverse complement.
GTGTATTATAGCATCGGCATCGTATACATTGTTGATCCAGAAGTATGTAGCCAGATACTGGTGTGTCGGCGGTATCGACTTGTTGTGATATATGAGTGATTCATCAGAGAGCCAGGCTTTGGTTGGCTGGGGTATGAAATTGATATTTCCAAGCTGTACCCTGGGTATTACAAAATTTCCATCATACACCATGATGTTGCCTGGCGCTTCACCCCATCTTGCTTCGACATCATCCTGTACGGATCGTGGCAGGTTGTTGTACCAAGAAAGATACTCATCTACGGGCACGAGAGTGACCTTGCCCGAGTTTACAACCTTCTCAAGCTCACCGGGCGCCCATGAGCCAACGTTCCTGCTCTCAATGAAGAGGTCGATGAATTCACTGCCATTTGGAATTGTGCCATTTCCGATATCATAACCCTCTGCTTGCATCTGCTCGAGCAGCAACGTGAAACTGGAGGAGATATCAAGGTAAGATGCACCGATGTTGTTCTTGCCGCCTTCGTGGTTGTAGTATATGATACTAACCTTCTTGTCAGCATTATCGGCTCTTCCAAGGTTTGCCCACGAGATTGCCCTGTTACATAACCAGTCCACCTGTGGCATTAGGGGTTCATAGTGAGACTGTTCGGTAACTGGATCTTTGACCATACCTGCGATCCATATGTAATCGATACATCCATCGATCTCAGGCTGGGTCACCTGGAAAGGAATGGAATTCTGGCTCAATCCACGTGCACTGGCATTGTACTCATCGGGTGTGTTGTAATAATCGAAGACACCCTTGATGACCGGAAGATCGTAACTCTTCAGATACTCCACACCCAGCTCCTGAT
>CAYQFP010000060.1:0-9118 GCA_964416865.1 uncultured Methanotrichaceae archaeon | reverse complement strand
AAGTATCAAGTCTAAGGTTCATGACTATATTTCGTTTGCGAAGCGCAAGCAAACCAAGCTACGCCGTATTATGCGCCGTTATCCGGTGTTGGCGGTCAACGGATCAAACCATGTTCTTTGAAAGAATAAAAACCTCTTTTAGAGATGATAATATGATCGAGTACCCTGATCCCCAGAATCTCGCCGGCTTCTGTCAGCCGCTCATGAATCCTCAGATCACTGTCGCTGGGTTTGAGTTCACCGGAAGGATGGTTGTGAGCAAAGATCACAGATGCGGCTCTGTCCGTGATCACGTCGGCAAAAGCCTCACGAGGATGTACCTGACTCCTGTCCAGCAACCCTACCGTAACAGTTCTATTCTCGATAACTTCATTGGCACCGTTGAGTGAGATACAAACAAAATATTCCTGCTGTTTGTTGGATATTCGGTCGATTAAGGGCAACACATCCTCGGCGTTTTTTATCTTGATCGTATCCGTGACGATATACCTTCTCGCCAGCTCAAAACAGGCTAAAATCTGTGACGCTTTCGCAGGTCCGATGCCTTCGATCTTCGTGAGTTCTTCTAAGGATAGGTTGCCACCCTTATCTTCAATTACTTTAGCGACTCTGGAGGCGAGGGACATCACATCCTGCCCCTTGCCACCGCTGCCCAGGATGACTGCGACCAACTCCTTATCCAATAAGGCTTCAGCACCCCTCTCTTTCAGCTTCTCCCTCGGGCGGCTGAATTCAGGCAGATCTTTGATCAGTTTCATCTCTTAACACTTTTAAGCAATATTCGATCTGGCTTTGAGAGCCCTTGAAGATCGCCATCAGCTCGTCAATCGAGACATACCAACTTCGTTCGCTGAATCTTTTGGAATCGTCAGGGTCAGGAGCCAGTCTCTCAAAGTTTGATTGATTTCACTGCTTTATCCCTGGCGGCTTGCGGATTGATGACTTTACCGTTTCCGTCGTTCTTTTTTGCCATATTCTTACCAACACTAGCAATCTTACTTCTTTAGATAGTTTTCTATTTCCGATAGAAACCGCGACCAGATCTCCGGAATATCGGCAACAAGGTCTTCCAGATGAGTCTCCTCAAGCATGAATCCATACGCATGGACGAAAAAGTGTCTGAAAGTCAAGTACCTGTAGAGTTCATCAGATAACCCCTCTGAGATAATCCCCATAGATATTGAGAGGTTTAACAGGTCTTTATGCCATGTATCTGACCGGGGTACCTCAACATTCTTTGCAACTACAATTTGCTTTAAAATATTTTCTATGCCATTATAAATATTATGAAGAAACGTGCCAATCGCCGCCAGTTCAATAACGGTTTTCTCTTCTCTTTCCACAGTATACTTTAGGTTATTGAGCGCGATCTCAACGTTCTCTTCCTCTGCACGAATCTGTTTACGCAGCTTATCCATAAATCCTAACCCCGGTCTCTTCTACAAGGTCATTGAACAATGATTTCCTGGATAGATCAACGAGATCGACGGATTTCGATAAATTTTTGAATAACTCGGCATAAAATTTGAAGAATAGCCGGGGATCGATCCCCTTCACCCCGATGTCGATATCGTTGGATTCGATGTCGTCTCTTGTCGAAGAACCGAATAAGATGACCGATTCGACATTGTATCTTTTAGCGCACCGTATGATCGTATCTTTATCTTCTTTTGCGATCATTGCTGTTGCCTCTCTCGTGCCTCTCTTGCCATCTCCTCGGGAGTGGGTCTCCAGAGACATGTCTCAAAGATTGCACGATATTCGGGATTGTCCGACTTAACCATCGATATCAGGTCATCGGTCCGGGATTCGTCACCATAAGCGAGATTGCGAATGCAGTGAGCGATACGAAGTGGAGGGCCATCCATCAAAGGTTCGTGCCCACTAGCGCTTAAAAATACAGCCGGAGTTCAGCCGAACTCCAGCCTGCAGTCGTTCATGGCCTCCACCATGTAGGCATCTCCCGGCACCATCGAATCGTTCCGGCTCACGTAGACCCACTCGTCGTCGTCATAGGTCCACAAGAAAGCAGATACGATACCCTCGTCGACGGCTTCTGAGTATTTGTAGATCTTGTGGTTGGCGTTCACGGTGACGTTGCTCATAGAAACGGTCTCGTTAAAGGGCACACCGACCAGGTTCCATCCCTGGAGCAGCTCGACCCTGTAAGGAAGCTCCACCGGCTTTCCCGGGATCTCGATGGTGAAGTTCTCGGCCGCATCGATAACGTAACCTCTTCCCGGTTCCAGATCGCCGACGTTCTCCTTCCCGGACTCCTTCATGCAGTAGTCCCAGCCATCACCCGCCAGGGTGAAGACGCTCCGGTAAGGCTCGCGCTTGAGGTGGCTGATGATCGAAGGATCTCTTGGATCGAGATGGATGGAGACGGGGTTCCATCCCACGGTGACGTCGACCGTCTGGACCTGACCGGGCACCAGCCTGTACTCGACGGTGAATGTCCTATTTTCTCCCAGCACAGGTCTTATCACCGGCCATATGACCCGCTTCTGCGATCCTGCCAGATCCTCTTCGTGCCAGACCACCTGCCCATTCTCCTTCACCACAACATCCTCGGCGTCTGCAGAGAGCATCACCTCCCCTATCAGCGCAGGCGGTGCGTTGAGCATCACCCCTCTATCTACGGAGTCAGTCATGATCCAAAAGATCCAATCGGTACCCAGCTCGGAGGTAGGCTCGATGGATACCACCATTTTGTCGCTATCGTTAGAGACGCTCGTCTTGTAGGGAAGCTCCGGGGTCACCGGGATGGTGGGCCGGAAAGCAGGGTCTCCGAAGAGCATGAACATATTCGCGGTCTCGTTTAGCATCTCCGCCACAGAGACATCCCAACCTATCGTGTTGCCTTCATCGATCTTCTCGAAGTCTATGTCTCCGGTGCTCTTCATCTTGGTGATGTAGAGGTTGTTGGCGCTCACCAGGGCCTCGCCCATGGTGTCGTTCTCGAAGACCATCGCCTGGTACATGTTGTTGCTATGATCATCGGAGACGAATATCCAGGTTGGCGCGTTGGCACCTACGTAGTTCACCGCGCCCGCCCTCAAGAAGGAAAGCGCCATCGAGTTTTCCAACCTAATGGGGAAGTACATCTCGACACCGTCTCCGAACTCGATTACGACACCCTTGAGCCTTGTCGTCAGGCAGGCGCTGGTGGTGGTCGTCTGGGGTGCCAGGGTCAGCTGATTCACCTGGTTCTCGTCCAGTCCCCAGTCCATAAGCGCCCACAGAGACAGCTGCCAGGCGTTCTCGCTGCCATGATAGCTGAAGAATACGATGTTCTGGCCGTTGTTCATCTTGGACGATACCCTCTGATAGGTGGCCTCTCCCCCGCGCAGGTTATCGACATCCAACCCACCTTCCTTCAGGTACGTCTCGATATTGAGCGGGATCGGGGACTGCGGCCAGATGGCGGGATAATCTGAAGGTGCTGATATAACCAGGGCGCTGTTCCGCCAGTCGCCACCGATCTCGTCGTAAGCCAGAGTCCTGGCCACGAGCTGAGATGCATCGTATACGCTCAGCCCGATGATCCTGCCCGCAGCCACATCTTGGTAATCGTCGTCGTCGAGCTGGATCTGGTACTCCCTATAGATGTCGGACTTTAAGGGCCAGCCCCTCGTCATCCTCAGTCCTGTCGAGGGGAGGGGCAAGGAACCCGGACCACCGACCACGGTCAGGTACCGGGGCGATATCTCCAGCTCGTCTACGAGGTCCTGAAGATCTTCCTCCACCTCTGCCGGGTCTACCTTCTGAGGATCCTTTGCCACGTCGACCAGAAGGCCGTTTCTTGCTGCGGCGACCTGGGCCGAGGCGAGAGATAGCCTGGAGATCTTGGTGTGACCGAAGGCGGTCACGTTGATGGGCGAGGCTGAGGAGAAGACGTCTATGGTAAAGTTATCCGTCTGGTAGATCGCCTCGCCTCCTCCCGACTCGACGCCCGTTGCTATGTTGAAAGTCCAGGTGCCTGCTCTGGTGAGCAGGATAGAAACGTTGCACTCGTTTCCGGTCTCGCAGCCTTGGACATTCTTGTAACCACTCCACCCGTCCGGACCGTAATAGTTGACTGTAGCGTAAGTGGTCTTCGTGGCAGCTCCCCAGGAGATCTCCACGGGTCCTGCAGGCGCACGGGACGGATAGGTTATATCGATCATGGGCCAGTGGTCGACGGTCTTTATTACAGGCTCTTCTTCCTCCTCTTCTTCCTCATCCAGATCGCTATGGACGACGGTAATCCCTCCGTCGAGGGGTTGGGTCCATCCGGCATCCAGGGCGTGGAGGACCACGACCTCCAGGTTTAGTGTAGCGTACCGGTGGGACCTCAGTTGGTCTATGCTCCAGTTTAGAGCGACGCCGTCGTAAAAGGCGTTCTCGGGATTTGACGCATCTCCTGTGATCGGGTCGGTGATCTCTACCAGTCCCACGCTGGGATTCGACAAGAGAACGTACCTGGCGGGCAGGAATACGTCGGTCAGATTAACATCTTCGAGATCGTCTTCGCCCCGGTTCGTGAGGGTTATCTTCAGCCGGACGATCTCACCGGCCCTCTCTGCAGGGATCTCGGCCGGGTTGACCTCCACCTCTAAGAGCAGGTCATCCTCGATCTCCGAACTATCTAACCTGGTGCTGGGCCTGGGCGGAAGTAACGAAATGTCATGCGAGTTGGTGAGCACCACAGTCTCAACATCTTCGCCCCGGCTCCTCATCTCCTCTAAGAGTAATGTCCTGTTCCCTTCGACCACCGTCAGGTTCAGTTCCTGGAGGCGGCTCATGGACAGGTCAGGTATAGATCCTACCACTACCACGGTATCCGCCCCCAGCCGGTGAAGAGCCGCTTCTGTCGAGTTGGGAAGACCGTCTTCGAAAAAGAGGATGGGCCAGTTCAGGTAAGAGGCGATGGGCGCAGCCACTAAGCCGGATCCATAATCGTCACCCACCAGCACTGCTCCCGGTGATCGGTCCCACCTTCTGGCGATCGTCTCCGCCATCTCGAAGCTGTCGTTGGCCTCTATCCTGGAATCGCACTGCCAGAAGACGTCACCGATCCCCAGTGTCTCCCCATCCAACCGATCCAGGAGCCACCTGGCGGAGGGCGAGGGCGGTTCCAGCTCCGACCAGAGAGGAGTATAAACCACGTCGTACTCGAAGGCCAGACCTGCTGCGCCCCGCTGGACCATCTCCTCGATGTAGTCCACGGTGCCCACCACGTTCTGGGTGGATATGATGTACTCCACGTAATCATCGCTGAGCCTGACGTATACCGGCGTCTCCGTCATCTCCGCGGCCACCTCCAGATCTGCGGCGGGAACTGGACTGATTATCACAAAGTCGGCCAGATCAATGATCTCGCCGTAGTTGTAACCCTCGCCCCTATCGAAGGGCTCGCCCAGGGCCACACCTAGATCCACCGGCCCCAGGTCGGCGGTTATGTTCCCGACCTCTCTGACGATCTCTTGGACCTGTTCTTCCTTCCATCGTTTCCATCGCTGGAAGTTGTAGCTGTTGGAAGCCACCCAGGAGAGGTCGATGCCTGTATCGTTGTGAAACTCTTCTTTGCAGACGTCGCAGAAGCAATAGTTGTCGTCCAAAAAGCCGAAGTTGTAGAGGACCACACCATCTACCTCGTACACATCGATCAGCTCTTCGACCCTATCGTAAAGTTCCTCTCTGACCTCGGGGTTCACGGGACAGAGCCAGTCGCTCACCACGGCGCCACTCGATCCCAACGATGACTGTTGTAGCATATCCGAGTCCAGGTGAGATATGTCCATCTGAGGGGGGTTCAGGCCGATCTCTCTAAAGAAGATCGATTTTGCCATCTCGAAGCCCTCCTCCTCGTCGCTTGCCGTCAGGATGTCGTCTTCGGTGACGTAAGAATCCGATGTTTTGGGTGCCTCCAGGGTCACGGTGACATAGGCCTTTATGTTTTCATCCTGGGCCGACTTCACCAAGCTCTTCACCAGGTCACCTTCACCATGGATGACCAGAGCGGATACATTTGCCGATGCCATGGCATGCAAGATAGAGAGGGGACCGTACCTATCCAGCTCGGCCAGCTCGACCCAGCCCATCCTCTCGCCCGCGTTCACCACACGGGGCAGTATCAGGACGGGCCTGGTCTCGGTGCCCTTCTCGTCGGTCCATATGGCCAGTGGGGTGGCGGCTATGGAGCTATGCCAGTCATCTGCACCCACCAGAAATATGTCTTCCAGGTCGTCCGACTTTGTGCCTCTCTCCATCATTCCATCGGCCGGGATCGTGGAGACCAGTACCAGCACCAAGAGAATTATTAACGATCTCACCTACGTCACCTCTTCCGTCGATAGGTCCATATCCTCGAGAGCCTGGACCGTGGCCTTATCGACTCCTTTGCCCGATATCAGCACCTTGGCAAGCTTGGTATCTCTCGTCATGAGATCTTCTATGATCGACCGACTCGTTTCAGATAGGCCCGATCCGCAGATCACCAGGGGAACATGCAGCTTCTTGGCCTCCTGGTAGGCTCTGAAGACATCGGCAGGCTCGGCACCCGTCAGCACCACCTCTTCTGTGCCCTGGGGCCACATCGCCGAGGCAAAAAGCCAGGAGGTCTCGCAGAGATCCTCGCCTGATATCCTCTCCACGAAGATCGATTCTGCCAGGCGAGCCTCGGTATCGGAGGATACCGCCGATTCGTTGCCCAAGAGTATCACCCGGGAGAGTGGCATCTCTTCGATATCCTCAAGCACCTCGTCTTCGAGTTCGCCGGAGGGCAATACGAAGACCGGCGGGATCTTGCCATCCAGGCCCTCGGTGTAGGTGGATACCACAGACGTGTGGAATAGATCGTCTCCGGTCACTATGGCGAAGTTATCCGTCTCTACGGCGATGATGATCACCACCTCCTCGGGCAGGGGTATCCCGCTGGAGTCTACGAGCCGGAAATTTAGAGGATAGATGCCAGATCGGGTGGCCATGAGCGTGAACTTCCCCGTGCCCACCTTTGTCTCACCCACCCGGACCAACTGGGTCTCGGGTATGACCATGAGGTCGGGCGGCGCGATCGATGTGACGGTGATCATCTCCACGACGCCTAGTCCGAGCTTTATCGTCCCGGTATAAGTTCTGTTGACCACCATAAGATCGGGGATATTCTTCTCGACGATATACCGGCGGACCTCCAGGTCAATGTCTACCGAAGCCTCCACCGTGGCGTTCTTGGAATAATCGCCCAGAGAAGTTGCAAATATCTCGAACTCGTTACCGCGACCAGGATCGTCTCCTGCTATCTGGATGGTGAGAATATGGATCGCTCCTGCCGAGAGGGGTAAGCTGTAGGGAAGGTCCACCGTCTCACCGTCGTCTACGAGGGTCACGCTCCAATCCTCCGGTGTCGGTGACGAATCTATCGATATAATGTCTCTGAAGAGACCGGTGTTCCTGACCATCAGCTCGAACTCGGCCGGCTCATCCACCTCCACCTGCATCGAGGCGGATCTGGCATCTTCGATGTTGAGACTGACCCCGTAGTTCTCCTGTTCGATTACCTCAACCTCAAACTCCACCACCAGAGGAAATGTGGGATAGACGTCATCTAAGAAGTAGACAAAACCCTTATAGATACCTGGTTCCACGTCCGACGGGACGCTGAAGATTATATCCAGGTCCATGTCATCTCCTGGGACCAGCTCTTCCTCCTCCAGCTCACCCAGCGTTACTATATCCATGACCTCCCCGCCTACAGGAGTTATCGTTATCTCCGAGATGGGCATATCGCCCACGTTCTCCAGGGTGAGAGTTCTAGGAGAAGTTATCTCGCCAGGATGGAGTTCTACCACAAACCTGTCCTTGTCTGTTGCCAGCTGCGCAGCCGCGCCACCGGCTAGCACCAACAGGACGACAAATAGTGTTATCGGCTTCATCTGGGCACCACGCGAGAGCGAGAGCAAGCACAAGCTCCTTATGCTCCTTATATGTTTTTGTATGGCTAAACTATAAAAGCACTATCCTTTAAATACAGTCGTCTAGGTTCTTGATTCGATCCTTGGTGTTTTCATCCCGGGGATAGGTATATGTGGGTGACGTACCACAGTCGGCTGTGTTCCGTAACGAAGTTGGTGGGTTCCTTGGATCGTGAGCATGCCTATCTGGTGGCTACGCCTTTCAAAAAACGTGGCAAGAAGAGTCTCAGGTTAAGCGATTTCATATTCACCCTATCCCTCGACCTCAAGTGGGGCTCTCCAGAAAAGGTGCGTGCCCTCCTCCAGGAGGCCGTGGTGGAGGGGCTCGTCCGCCTGGAAGATGATGTTGTCCACGCGACCTTCGACGATGATCAAGTGGACGTCCCCCTGGGTTTTAAGCCGGCCAAAGAGGTGGACCTCTTCGAGAAGGGCGTTCGGCTGATAACCTCCAAGACGGGGATGAGCAGAAAAGAGGCGATAGCCATGGTGAACGAGCGGCAAGACTCGCTCCAGGGACTGGTAAGCCTGGAAGTGGTGACCCTTCTGGTAGCCAGAGAGCAGGGAGCGGAGATCGGTGATCTGGCCAGGGAGGCCTATCGGGACCTGATCGGCCAGGGCAAGGATAAGGACGGCAGGAGTTAAGTTCAATAGTCATCGTTACTGATATATTTTCATGCAAGAGATTACCTACCGGCCTATAGGCATCGTCCACTCGGATATCAAATCGAGGACCGGCTCACCGATACAGGCCGTCTACGGGCATGAGGTGAAAGGCACAATCGAGCTGTTTCCAGAGTATCGGGAGAGCCTCAAGGATCTGGAAGGTTTTTCGCATATTATTTCCCATTCCGGACCCCCCCACCCAAATCGCCAATAATTATGGGATCCAAACTTTCCTTGGAGTGAAGGACCACTACATGTATAACAAAGAACACATTGCAGCGACCAACCACCTCTGCTAGATTATAGTCCTGAACGCTAAGTTTGACACTTATCCGATGCGCAAAGACGATCCCAGCCCAAGAAAACACTGGCCTTGTAGCAGATGACTTTTTTGAGATAAACCATTATCAAGCGAGTGATTCTGAGGGTGCTAAACACATACTCACCCCTTATTTCAACCGCGAATGAACGCTAATGAACGCTAATATTTTCTTTTAATT
>CAYQFP010000059.1:0-9230 GCA_964416865.1 uncultured Methanotrichaceae archaeon | reverse complement strand
TATATCCTCCTGTTACGAGGTAGGTGCCGGGTAGCGGTCGCCTGCCTGTTTCATTTTTGCTTTTTGTTTTCATCTCCATGGGCATCTCCATGGGTCATGTGTGTTTCTTGGAATTCGCCGAGGATGAATGCTCAGAAACGAGCCAGATAGGGGAAACTGGGCAGGGTGAACCGCAAAGTAAAAATAAAAAGGATGAGGATGGTCACAGCATGAAGAAACTATTATTTCTGCTGGCTTTGATAGTCGCCGCTTTTTCGGGCTGCGTCGAGGAAGGGCCCAGCGCGGAAGATCTGAAGACGATGATGATCGACGCCGTGCAGGACATTGAGACTGTCACGTTCACCATGGTCACGGATCAGACCACCACCATCACGAACGTCACCGATTCCGAGACGATTATTACCTATTCACGGGGCGAGGGCGAGGTCAACATGACCGCACAGGCCATGAAGCTCTTCATGGTCACGACTAGCAAGGTGGGGGCTGCGGAGAACGTCACCATGGGGGTGGAGATGTACATGCTGGAAGATGCCCTCTACATGAAGATCGATGGCAACTGGACCAAGATGACCCGCCTTCTCCCGGAGGGTATGCTGGATCAGCAGAACCAGCTGAAGATGCAGATGGAGATGCTCAACAACTCTGTGGTCGAGCTGGAGGGGTCTGAGATGATAGACGGTCTGGACACCTACGTGCTTAAGGTCGTCCCAGACATGGATGCCTTCTCCGCCACCATGGATAAGCAGATGGGTTCCATGTCCATCGTCGGCATGAACCTGACGGATCTCTACAGCAGCGCCGAGATGGAGTGGACGACCTGGCTTTCGAAGGATTCCTATCTACCGCTGAAGATCCAGGTTAACACGAAGATGAAGATGACTCCGGGGATGATTGGACTGCCTGTTGAGGATGTGGGCGATTTCGATATGTTGGTGGAGTCGGACTCGATGGTGCTCTACCACGATTATAATCTGCCCGTGGTGATAGAGCTGCCCCATGAGGCGAAGAACGCCACAGACATGTCTACTTTGTTGGGTATGGCTGCGACGGTGCCTGTTGCCAAGTGAGATGAACGATGGGTGGCGACCGCCGGATGCGCATCAGGACATGTTATTTGATCTTGGCTGATGATCCGGCCCCTGCCGCCTTGGCGGCGATGAACTCTCTGACCAGTCTGGCACCCAGGATGGCTGTCTGGCCGTGGTCGTACTGGGGTGCGATCTCGCATATGTCCAGTCCCGCGGCGATGGGTGCCAGGACCTCTATCGCTCGTCTCACGTCCTGGGGCGTCAGCCCGAAGGGCTCCGGGTTTCCCACGGCCGGGGCGAAGGCCGGATCCAGGCAGTCGAAGTCGATGGAAAGATAGATCCGGTCGCAGCCCACCTCTGCGAGCGCATCCTCCAGGACGGGACCAATGCCACGCTCAGCGACCTCCTTGCTGGTATGGTAATGGAGCCTTCTCTTCTCTGCGTAGAGGAACTCTTCTCGGGACCCGCTCCTGATCCCTATGGAGGCGTACTTGTCACAGATATCCAGGATCCTGCGGCTGGTGCAGGCGTGGCTCATCTTGGTGCCTCCGAACTCGTTTCTTAGGTCCAGGTGAGCGTCCAAGACGATCGCCCCAAGTTCGTGGCGACGGGCTACCTCCGCTACCACCGGCGGCGCAATAGAATGCTCGCCGCCCAGAAAGATGGGGGTGGCTTCCGCAGGTATGAAGGCAAAACTCTCTCCGATGGTTTCCCAGGCGTAAGCAGGATCGGACCCCAGCACAAGGTTTCCCAGATCGGAGATCTTCAGGTCATGAAGGTCGATGTCGTATCGGTCTTCATAGGTCTCGAAGTTGTAGGACGCCTGCCTGATGGCATCTGGTCCCTCTCTGGTTCCTGCCCGAAAGGATGCGGTAGCGTCGAAGGGTGCACCCACCAGGATGAAGTCCGCCTCTGTCGGGTCGGCGGACGCATCGGCAAAAAGAGATGTCTGGAACATCAACGCATGTCCATCTTAGTTTTCCCCATCACCGTGAGGTAAGGGGCCTCTTTTCCCACCACTAGTTTGGCCTTGTCTTTCTCGGTAATGGGGACATCCAGCGTGCTGTATTCGGCCATGTCCATGAGCTGGACGCTGTTCTGGCTTATGGTGAGCACCTGCCCTGACTTTCTCTTCACGATGGGAACGTAGACCTTGGTCGTGACCGGCTGGACGATGGATCTCTTCTGGTTATCAAAGATGCCTATGGCGTCGATCCTAGCCTTGGCCGAGCCGTGCTTGCCCGGTTTGGACTTGGCGATGTTTTTTATCACACAAGGTTCGTCGTCGATGATTACGTACCTGCCCTCTTTAAGCTCTCTCGTCTCCACCTGTTCTTTCATCAGATCAACCCTTTCGACGAATAACGGGACTCCTATTTAAAGAATATCTTTCATCCTCTCCAACGCTTCTTTTATATTTTCGATGGCGGCGGCATACGATATCCTTATGTGCCTGGCGCCGTGGGCGCCAAAGGCCGAACCTGGCACGGTTATCACCCCTGCGTTCATCAGCCTGGAGGTCGCGGCGTCTCCGTCTCCTACATCGGGAAAGACGTAAAAGGCGCCATTGGGTCTAACCAGCTCTATGCCCATATCCCGGAGGCCCTCTACCAGGACGTCTCTTCGCTTCCTGAACTCTTCTCTCATATCGGTCACGCAGTCCTGGGGTCCGGTTATCGCCGCTTCTGCTGCTCTTTGGGATATCGAGGATGCAGAGGCTTGGATGTACTGGTGGATCTTGAGCATGTTCTGCAGGGCGGTCTCGTGGGCGGCCACGTACCCCAGCCGCCATCCGGTCATGGAGTATGTTTTGGAGACCGCGTTTATGGTTATTACATTATCCGAGTACCGGGCGGGGCTGATGTGTTCTCCTTCGTAGATCATGTGTTCATAGACCTCATCCGAGATCAGGGCAAAGTCGTGGTCGTTGGCCAGGTCGGCCAGGGCACGAAGTTCTTCGGCGGTCTGGACCGAGCCGGTGGGGTTATTGGGGGAGTTGACTATCAGGCCCCGGGTTCTTTCGGTAATCCTCTCGGCTACGTTTTCGGGCGAGATCTTCATGTCCGGGTCCAGGGGCACGCTTATGGGTCGCCCTCCTACGATTCTGGTCAGCGCCGAGTAAGAGACAAACCCCGGATCGCCTATCAGGACCTCATCGCCTTTCTCGACCACCGCGGCGATGGCTAGGAATAGTGCCTCACTGGCCCCGCTGGTAACCATAATCTCTTCGGGCGAATACTTAAGCTCGTTATCCTGCTGGAATTTCTCGCTGATGGCCGCTCTCAGTTCGGCGGTGCCCTGGTTCATGGTGTAGCCGGTGAACCCCTCCTTGATGGCTTCGATGGCAGCTTCTTTTACGTGGCCGGGTGTTTCGAAGTCTGGCTGGCCCAGACCTAGGTTTATGGAGTCGGCACCCGCAGCCTCGAAGCTTTTCCTTATGCCCGATATGTCTATCTCCGCGATGTGGTTTGCAAACCTCAAGATCATATCCTCCTTGTTCTCCTTCCATTAGGATCGAGGCGTATAAAATAGTTAAGCTCGGTCGGACCCTGTCGTGGCTCAAACACAAAGTTTATATACCGGAGCGATGTTGGAGGAGGCTGCCCGCCTAGCAAGGTGGTGCAAGACCGGCTTGCTGAGACGTTGTAGATGTCTTCGTGGGACTGGCTCTTCGGAGCTGGCCAGAAGACTTATATACGGCGGCCCAGAAGTCAGTTGGGCCGAGATGGTGTGTCCTGGTGCCTCGATGGCACCAACAAAATGGGACAGAACCAAAAGGCTTAAATACGAATGGCCCCTTCGAAGAGGGGCCGATGGGGCAATGCCCCATGGCCGCGACGTAATCGGGGCTGGCTCGCAAAAAATGCGAAAGATCATTGCTGGCTGGATTATGGCGGTGGCATATTAGCGATAACATGGAGACGGGAGGATGCATCTCTGCTGAGATGTTCTCGTCTGACATTAGCCTTGGCGACTCGGCCAATTCCGACCGATACGCAAAAAATACTTTCCATAAATTAATTCTGGTTGATCCTGCCAGAGGTTACTGCTATCGAGATTCGATTAAGCCATGCGAGTTGAATGTTCTTCGTGAACATGGCGGACTGCTCAGTAACACGTGGACAACCTACCCTTGGATCTGGGATAACCCCGGGAAACTGGGTATAATACCAGATAGGTCACATATGCTGGAATGCTTTGTGGCCCAAAGCTCTGGCGTCCAAGGATGGGTCTGCGGCCTATCAAGGTAGTAGTGGGTGTAATGTACCTACTAGCCTACGACGGGTACGGGTTGTGAGAGCAAGAGCCCGGAGATGGATTCTGAGACACGAATCCAGGCCCTACGGGGTGCAGCAGGCGCGAAAACTTTACAATGCGGGAAACCGCGATAAGGGAATCTCGAGTGCCAGCATATAATGTTGGCTGTCCAGATGCCTAAAAAGCATTTGTTAGCAAGGGCCGGGCAAGACCGGTGCCAGCCGCCGCGGTAACACCGGCGGCCCGAGTGGTAACCGTTATTATTGGGTCTAAAGGGTCTGTAGCCGGCCAAATAAGTCCTTTGGGAAATCTGGCAGCTTAACTGTCAGGCTATCAGGGGATACTGTCTGGCTTGGGACCGGGAGAGGTGAGAGGTACCTCGGGGGTAGGGGTGAAATCTTGTGATCCTCGAGGGACCACCAGTGGCGAAGGCGTCTCACCAGAACGGGTCCGACGGTAAGGGACGAAAGCTAGGGGCACGAACCGGATTAGATACCCGGGTAGTCCTAGCCGTAAACGATGCTTGCTAGGTGTCAGCCACGGTGCGACCGTGGTTGGTGCCGTAGGGAAGCCGTGAAGCGAGCCACCTGGGAAGTACGGCCGCAAGGCTGAAACTTAAAGGAATTGGCGGGGGAGCACTACAACGGGTGGAGCCTGCGGTTTAATTGGATTCAACGCCGGAAAGCTCACCGGGGGCGACAGCAATATGAAGGTCAGGCTGAAGACCTTACCCGATTAGCTGAGAGGTGGTGCATGGCCGTCGTCAGTTCGTACTGTGAAGCATCCTGTTAAGTCAGGCAACGAGCGAGACCCACGCCAACAGTTGCTAGCTCGTCCCCCGGGATGGAGAGTACACTGTTGGGACCGCCTCTGCTAAAGAGGAGGAAGGAATGGGCAACGGTAGGTCAGTATGCCCCGAATCTCCCGGGCTACACGCGGGCTACAATGGTTGGCACAATGGGTATCTACCCCGAGAGGGGATGAAAATCTCTTAAAGCCAATCGTAGTTCGGATTGAGGGCTGAAACTCGCCCTCATGAAGCTGGAATCCGTAGTAATCGCGTTTCAACAAAACGCGGTGAATACGTCCCTGCTCCTTGCACACACCGCCCGTCAAACCACCCGAGTAGGGTCTGGATGAGGGTTTGTTTTATTGACAAATTCGAATCTGGGCTTTGCAAGGGGGGTTAAGTCGTAACAAGGTAGCCGTAGGGGAATCTGCGGCTGGATCACCTCCTAACGATCCGCACAAATGTGCGCCGTGTACCGGTCGGAGCCGAATAGTCGCCAAGGCAAAATCATTCAATAGCTGGTTTGGACAACCCAGTGGAACCGGGCCTACAAAGGTGTTTATGGGCTCGTAGCTCAGTTGGAAGAGCGCCGCCTTTGCGAGGCGGAGGCCCTGGGTTCAAATCCCAGCGAGTCCATATTAGATGCACCAAGCAAGATGATCCTTGCTTGGGAAGGGTGGATGGTGCCGATGAGATAGACTCCTTTGACACTTATGATACCGTGTATAAGCTTTGCAACCCAGACGCTCACTGAGTTCAGTGGGGCATATATTTCTGCAATATGCCAACCGGCGGATGGCTCGGCTCAAGCGCTGATGAAGGACGTGCCAAGCTGCGATAAGCCTCGGCGAGGTGCATGGAACCTTTGAACCGAGGATTTCCTAATGGGACCTCCTAACCTTCGGGTTAATCCGTAAGGATGGGGAACGCCCCGGATTGAAACATCTTAGTAGGGGCAGGAAAAGAAATCAAATAGAGATGCCGTTAGTAACGGCGAGTGAACACGGCAGAGCCCAAACCGAATCCCTTCGGGGAGATGTGGTGTTATAAGCTTGACTCATTACAGCCTTCTAAATGAAGTTGAAGTTGCCTGGAACGGCACGCCATAGAGTGTGATAGCCACGTAAACATAAATTAAGAAGGTTGGAGTCATGTCTTGAGTATTGTGGGTCGGAATTCCCGCAAAAATTTGGGAGTCACCAACTTCCAAGGCTAAATACGACTTGAGACCGATAGCGCAGTAGTAGGGTGACCGAAAGCTGAAAAGTACCCCAAAGAGGGTGGTGCAAAGAGCCTGAAATCGGTTGGCGATAGAGCGATGTGGCGTCAAAGGATACTCAGCACGAAGGAAAACGTCGCGAGGCGTCGGTACGAGTGTTGAATGCCAGCGTTGCATCATACGTTTTGAAGAACGGGTCAGGGAGTGCATGTGAGTGGCGAGGCTAATCTGTTTAACAGAGAAGCCGGAGCGAAAGCGACAAGCGCGCATCTTCGGAGAGGCGCGACGTATACAAGTGCGTGAAGTCACTTGGATGCTACCCGAAGCCGGGCGATCTAGGCGTGGGCAGGTTGAAGCGTGGCGAAAGCTGCGTGGAGGACCGTTAGCGGTGTTGATATGCAAATCACTCGCGTGACCTGTGTCTAGGGGTGAAAGGCTAATCGAGCCCGGAAATAGCTGGTTCCTTTCGAAACATGTCGTAGCATGACCTGACTGGAGGTAGTCGGCGGAGTAGAGCACTGATTGGGGAACCCGGGAGAGAAATCTCTCGATCTCTTGTCAAACTCCAAAACCGCCGTCGCCTGAGAAGGTTGGAGTCCGGGCTGGGGGGTAAGCTTCTAGTCCGTGAGGGAGACAACCCAGACCGTGGTTAAGGCCCCTAAATGTCGGCTAAGTGTTAACACTAAAGGGAGTCCTAGGCCCCAGACAACTGGGAGGTTAGCTTAGAAGCAGCTATCCTTTAAAGAGTGCGTAACAGCTCACCAGTCGAGGTTTAGGGCCCCGAAAATGGACGGGGCTAAGCCGACTGCCGATACCACGGAGTATCGAAAGATAATCTTGTAGAAAGGCGTTGCGCGTGGGCAGAAGCATCTCCGTGAGGAGGTGTGGACCATGCGGAAACGAAAATCCTGGCAGTAGTAGCAGCAGTAGTCGGGTGAGAATCCCGATCGCCAAATGGGCTAGGGTTCCTCGGCAATGTTCGTCAGCCGAGGGTTAGTCGGTCCTAAGGTATACCGTAATTCGAGTATGTCAAAGTGGGAAACAGGTTAATATTCCTGTACCGTTCAACAACGAAACTGACGCTTCTGGGTAGGCTGAGCACCTGTTGCCAGGGTGTTCAAGCGTCGAAACTTGGGAAGAGCCGTAATGGCGAGAACCAGGCGAATCCGTGATGACTCAAGTCAGCTTACCCCAGGAGCCCGTGAAAAGGGAGTTGAATGGCCGTACCGAGAACCAACACAGGTGCCCCAAGCTGAAAAGGCTAAGGCGTGTCGGATTAATCTAGCTAAGGGAATTCGGCAAATTGGCCTCGTAACTTCGGGAGAAGAGGTGCCTGCTTTGAAGAAAGCAGGTCGCAGTGACTAGGGAGCTCTAACTGTTTAATAAAAACATAGGAGATTGCAAACCCGAAAGGGCTAGTACAATCTCTGAGTCCTGCCCAGTGCAGGTACCTGAAGACCCGGTTCAACGGGAGGAAGGGCCTGTCAACGGCGGGGGTAACTATGACCCTCTTAAGGTAGCGTAGTACCTTGCCGCTTAATTGGCGGCTTGCATGAATGGAACAATGAGAGCTCTACTGTCCCTAGCTAGATCCCGGTGAAACTTACATCCCAGTGCAGAGTCTGGGGACCCCTAATGGGAAGTGAAGACCCCGTGGAGCTTTACTGCAGCCTGTCGTTGGGTTGTGGTTTCGGATGTAGAGGATAGGTAGGAGGCTTAGAAGCCCGAGCGCCAGCTCGGGTGGAGCCACCCTTGGAATACTACCCTTCCGAAGCTACGGCCCTAACTCCGAGAGGAGAACACCGATAGGTGGGCAGTTTGGGTGGGGCGCCACGCCCTAGAAAAGATATCTAGGGCGCCCTAAGGTTGACTCAATTGGGTCGGAAACCCAATGAAGAGCGTAAAAGCATAAGTCAGCCTGACGTCATTTCGCATAGCGAGAAATGACGAGACGAAAGTCGGGTTTAGCGAACCTCTCTACCTCCTTGGTGGAGGTTTTAGATGACAGAAAAGCTACCCCGGGGATAACAGAGTCGTCACCGGCAAGAGCACATATCGACCCGGTGGCTTGCTACCTCGATGTCGGTTCTTTCCATCCTGGCCGTGCAGCAGCGGCCAAGGGTGAGGTTGTTCGCCTATTAAAGGAGATCGTGAGCTGGGTTTAGACCGTCGTGAGACAGGTCGGTTACTATCTGTTAGGGGTGTTTTGTGGTCTGAGGGTAAGCTGGTTTTAGTACGAGAGGAACAGACCAGCGGCACCACTGGTCGATCGGTTGTCTGGCAAGGCAATGCCGAGCAGCTACGTGCTGGCGGATAAGGGCTGAAAGCATCTAAGCCCGAAGCCGCGCCCGAAAAGAGACCACTTTTAAGGACGCTCGTAGAAGACGAGTTTGATAGAGTCGGGGTGTACGCACCAAGGCAACGAGGTGTTCAGCCCGCGGCTACTAATTGTCCGTGCAGTTTTGTCCTGCTGAACTTGGGCGAAATCTGGGTTGCAAAGCGAAATGTAAAGAATGCCAAGGTGGCGGAGCGGCTACGCAATTGCCTGCAGTATGGGATCGCTGAGCGATCCGTTGCAGTCAGCAATTCTACTCCGGTTCGAATCCGGACCTTGGCTCTCTTTGCAGTGACATTCACAAGGAGAGCGTGGCGGCCATAGCGGCAGGGAAAATCCTGAACCCATTCCGAACTCAGAAGATAAGCCTGCCAGCGTTCCATACTGTACTTAGGTGCGCGAGCCCTCGGGAACTATGGATCGCTGCCTTGCTCACCTAATTCACTTTAGCATTTAATCCGTTTTAACATTGTCATATTTTATGCATAGTCACATCTATTTTCCAAAATTTGGATTAGCATTAGCATTAGCTCATAGCAATTTTACACTAGTACACCCGGGCTTAAATAAGCCTAGTTTTAGGCTGTAAGTGCCCTCCCC